>NZ_JAJJBY010000032.1:0-51361 GCF_022625245.1 Bacillus sp. TL12
CATAGCCATCAAGTTAACAAAAATAAACCAGATGCTGAAAAGCATCTGGTTTATTTTTGTTGAGTGTGTAGAAAAAGTCGTAGTTAGTTTAAGTGAATTAACTGAATTAAATGCATTAAATGAACAATAAGATTTTTTCATTGAGACATTAGAAAGAGAAGAATTATATGGATTTATTGTAGAAGTAGCAGCTATAGCAGGATTGGAAGAAGAAGACATAACCGAAGAACGGAGAGAGTGGTGAGGTTCACTTTATCCGGCACTAACGGGCAGTAAGACCCCCACCTCAAAATCCAGCGAAACGGCTAAAATCTTCAGCCGTTTCGCTCCCTCGGACGAGGCAAAAAGCGCCTCTCTGCCTAGAGCTCCAACGTCCTACGATTTTGAACGAGCCGTTCCCGCTTTTCTAAAGAAGGTAGGTGGGGGATGAAGAACCCCCTTCTGATTAAAGTCTCACTTTATGTTCATGAAGAGAGACTAATGATTTGCTAAATAATCGTTTTTATGGAAACTTTTACAATATCTTTTTCTATAAAATTGAAAGCAAGAGTTTTCCTATCCCATAGAAAAGTATTAGTTCTTCCAAAGTTAGCTTCATTAGAGAAAACCTCACTGAATACTTTTTGTTCGCTAATGCTAAAGTGATGATTTTTTTTAATATCTTTTGATTCTATAAGACACTGAAAGGGAATATCATCTTGGATGCTATGATTTGGAATCTCTCTGTTATGAATTACTGCTGTATAAGTAACAGTTTTACGGATAAATCCAAGGATGACGACTACTTCTGAACACACCTTTTCAATTGTAGTAAATATGTGCTTATCAACTGTGACAGTTCCTTTTTTGGCAGGAGGAATTAGCTGGATCTTATGTTCTACAATTTGCCTGCAGCACATTGTTATTGCTTTAGGAGGTTTTGCTGGTTTGATTTTTTTTTTTTTTTTTTTTGAATTTGGCAGATTTGGATAATTTTATTGGTTTTTGAATTTTAGGAAGTTCTGGTAGGCCGATATCAGGAAAAAAGGTATGTTTGTAACGGAATGTTTCTTATAATATGGATTCATTCGTGCTTCCTCACTTTTCAATAATGTATAGTGTAGGATATGCTTTTTTAGTTGTAGATGCATGTTTTTAACAATGAATTGAAAAAATGAGCTACTGTCATGTATAGAAGAAAAATGAAATGTCTTTTCAGCGTTTATAATTTGGAATAAATATTTATTTTGACGGAGGGGATTTATGAAAAAAATAATTGAGCAATTAAAGCCATATTTAAAAGTGAACGAACATATAGAATTATGCACAGTTGCTTTAGAAGATGAAGAGAATGTATTTGAGATTGTTGAGAAACGTACAGATCAATCGTTAGCATGTTATGGATTGAATGAAAATGGGGAAATAGACTATTTTCAATCGTACATAGAGTTAGAGGAGGTAGAGGATAATCAACTACCCCATGCAGAAATATATGAAAAAGTACAATCTTTTATAAATACATTTACTCCGCATCTCATACAGTCAGCTTTTTTTGCATGTATCATTGAATTCGATATGATGTATCACATTGTTTATGAAAAGAAAGATGAGAGATTTGGAGTGTTTTTACCGAATTCAGGTTTCACAATTGATTTTACAAAAGATGGTCGTCTGTACCAACTTTTTTCTCATGTAGAGGAATATCAAATTAATTATCCGGAAAATACAATTTCAAAAGAAGAAGCGAAAAAGAAGTATATAGAAAACCTAGAGCTTGAATTAATGATTTCAAAGGTCGATAAAGAAACATTTTCCAATGGCGATGATACGTATCATCTTGTATATGTACCGAAAGACCATGTAATGGATGTTGCACCTGATGGAGAACTGCATACAATCGAAAGTTATGATGGGTTTCTGCAAATATATGAAAAGATAGAAAAACGTATAGTCCAAAACGATATGATTCGAGAACTCGTAGGATTAAGTGATAAACATATAAATTTTCATACAAATATAGTGGATAATGAAGTCATAGAATTTTGGGTGAGGAAAGAACAGGTACAACATATCGTCCAAGGAGAAGAGGAACAACCGTCGCAGGCGATTCAAGTTTGTTTAGATAAAGAGACTGGGAAATATACGAGTATAGTGAATAATGAGCAATATAAACAGAATAAAGAAGCCTTAACAGAAGAAGAAGCAAGAGAAAGGGCGCTACAATTTTTATTTGCTCGTTATCCAGATGCGAATGAGCGATTTATGATTGAGAAGAGTCATCCTTCTCATCACCTTATGTGGGAAGAAGGGGATGAAGACTATGAATCGGAGTATGTTTTTTATTTTCAACCTATGTATCATGAGGTCAAAGTAAATATGTATAGTATGACAATTAGCGTAGGAAAAGAATCTGGAATTATTACCCGTTTTCACGCTTGTGGCTTTGATGAAAAGGAGATCGTTGGCATTTCTATAGAACCAAGCATTTCGATTGAAGAAGCGAAAGCAAGTATAATCAACGCTGTAGATTTGGAGTTTTCATGGGGGAAAGAAATTGACAAAGATATGACTAGTTATCATGCGTGCTACATGCCTGCCTTCCCTAAGACTAACGGGCATGTGAAGATGATTGAAGCGCAAACAGGTAAGACTTTTTACATTGATACCGGAATTATCATGGAAGAAAGTTGAAATATCTTTTATGCTAGGCACCTTGCATCTTTCCCTCGAATGTAGTACATTAATTTTAGTTTAACAAAATGAAAGACGATGATAAGGAAAAGTAGTATATACTATAATCCATAGCGAGTCAGGGACGGTGAGAGCCTGATGAGGCGGTATATATGAAGAACACCTTGGAGTTGCTAACCGAAATTGAAACTTGTATTCAAGAGTAGACTTAGACGGGAATCCGGCCTGTTACAAACCGGGAAGTATGTATTACATACGAGTTAAAGTTGGTCTTTATGACAAATTGGGTGGTACCGCGAAGTTTAACCTTTCGTCCCTTTATGGATGAAAGGTTTTTTTGTATTTAAATATATCAGCAAAGGAGAATTTCGCTATGAAAAACACATTAGTAAAAAGTCTGTATAGAGATACAGAAAAGTATGCAGATCAAACAGTACAAGTATCAGGTTGGATTCGTAACTTACGTGATTCAAAAGCATTCGGTTTCATCGAATTAAACGACGGTAGCTTCTTCAAAAGCGTTCAAATCGTTTTCGATACAGAATTAGAGAACTTCAAAGAAATTGCAAAGCTTCCACTTAGCTCTTCAGTTAAAGTAGAAGGTAAAGTAATTGCAACACCTGGAGCAAAGCAACCATTTGAAATTAAAGCAGACAAAATTGATATCGAGGGCTTATCAGATTCTGATTACCCACTTCAAAAGAAACGTCACACGTTTGAATACTTACGTACAATCGCTCACTTACGCCCAAGAACAAATGCATTCTCAGCAACATTCCGTGTACGTTCTATCGCAGCATTTGCAATTCACCAGTTCTTCCAAGAGCGTGGTTTCGTACATGTTCACACACCAATCATCACTGGTAGTGATACAGAAGGTGCAGGCGAAATGTTCCGCGTGACAACGCAAGACTTAAACAACTTACCAAAAGGTGAAGACGGACAAGTTGACGAATCAAAAGACTTCTTCGGTAAAGAAACAAACTTAACAGTAAGTGGACAACTTAATGCTGAAGCTTATGCATTAGCGTTCCGTGATGTATACACATTCGGACCTACATTCCGTGCTGAAAACTCAAACACAACTCGCCACGCTGCTGAGTTCTGGATGGTTGAGCCTGAGATTGCATTCGCTGAACTTGAAGATGTAATGGATCTTACAGAAGATATGCTGAAATATGCAATGAAATACGTACTAGAGCATGCACCAGAAGAAATGGAATTCTTCAACAGCTTTGTTGATAAAACAGTTCTTGAGCGCATGAACAACGTAATTAACTCTGACTTCGGTCGTATCACATACACAGAAGCAATTAAAGTGCTTCAAGAATCAGGTGCAGACTTCAAATATCCAGTAGAATGGGGTATTGACTTACAAACAGAGCATGAAAGATACTTATCAGAGGAAATTTTCAAACGTCCTGTATTTGTAACAGACTATCCAAAAGATATTAAAGCATTCTACATGCGTATGAACGATGATGGTAAAACAGTAGCTGCTACTGATCTTCTAGTTCCTGGCATCGGCGAATTAATCGGCGGAAGCCAACGTGAAGAAAGAATGGATGTTTTAGTAGACAGAATTAAAGAATTAGGCATGAATGAAGAAGACTACTGGTGGTACTTAGAACTTAGAAAATACGGCGGTACAAAACATGCTGGATTTGGTCTAGGTTTTGAACGTTTCCTAATGTACATCACTGGTATGGCAAACATCCGTGACGTAATTCCATTCCCAAGAACTCCAGGTTCTTCGGAGTTTTAAGATATGCAAAAAGAGAGAGGAAAATCCTCTCTCTTTTTTGTGCTGTATACTTTCTTATTTCTAAGTAAAAAGTAACAAAAAGGGGTGAATGAAATGGGTAAAAAAGTAAAAAAAGATCCTTCTAGAGCAAGCCTTGGTTCCTCGCAAGTTGAAGGACAAGGAACTACAACGCACGAAACTGGTTCCTTTAAAGTGCCTTCATCAAATAAGAGACAAAAGCGTAGTTAACCGTATAAAAAGAGTAGTCAAGATGACTACTCTTTTTATACGGTTTTATTTTTCTTATTTTCAATTTCTTTCACAATTTTATTGTAAAGTGATTCAATAGCTGCTCTTTTTTAGGTAAATATTCCTATCTCTGACTTATTATAAGTATTGTCATTTTGAAACCATTTTCTCAAGCTCTTTACAAAATTGTTCAAGTTTGTTAGGGTTATGAATCAATTCGTAAGCATCATAAGTACTAATATATTTGCGAACTCGAAATTTTAATAGAATAGATCTGCCGTACCGTTCTATTAATTCATTAAACTTTGGTTCTTCGTTTAATAATCGGATATTTTCTCTAATCCTGCTTTGTTTTTCATGTGGTTTACCTATTAAAACATTCAAAATCATTTGTAGTAATAACAAAGTAATCCCCCTCTTTTGTATAGTTTTATAATGAGTGTGTAAAGAATTGAACTTTAATAGAACGAAATTTCTGTATATTTAAATTATAACAAAAAAACAAGGCGAAAAGAAATACGGATTCTTTTCGCCTTGTTTAGTTCATTTATATATTGTCGATACTAAAAACTAGCTATTTTTTCAATAAACGAAATGCTTTCTCTGTATTTGCAAAGTGAAGTTTCACAAACTCAGGAAGTCGTTCTTTCCCTAGTTTTTGAATCAGTTTAGCTGCGGCAATATCAACTTGCTTGCCTGCCCCTTTTGGAAGGGGCAGACCCGCTTTTTTGCTTAGCTCATCAAATTGTTTTACGAATGAGTAACGAGCTAAGATGGACGCTGCTGCTACTGCTAAGTGGACACTTTCGCCTTTCGTGGCGAAGTAAACATTTTCACGCTGTACTTCTTTTTGTTTTGCTAAGTATTTGTAATATGTATCAGGCTGCGCAAATTGGTCAATTAGGATGCCTTCTGGTTTTGTCGGCGCAATCTTTTTCAGTAAATTTGTAAGAGCCTTATTGTGTAAGAGCGCTTTAAGTTTCCCTTGATTGTTTCCTTTTTCGAACATTTCGTTATATTTTTCGTTATGCAAAACGAGAGAACTGTAAGGAACGACGTTAAGTAGTTGTTTTGCGATTTCGGCAATTTGTACATCATTTAAGTTTTTTGAGTCTTTTACACCAAGTTCTTTTAATAATGGAATTTGCTTTGCATCTACATATACAGCAACAACTGTCATTGGGCCGAAGTAATCTCCAGTTCCCACTTCATCAGATCCGGCTATAGACATTGTTCCAATAGAAGCAGGCGGAGCGTAGCGATGCGAATTTACTGTTTTCTCACCAAGAGATTTTGGTGCTTGGGAAACATCTTGCCAGTGTGCTGCTTCTTCCTGAGCACGAATACCTTGAAACATTACTTTACCGGATTTATAGGCTGTAATTGTGCAAGATGGGACTTTTGCCATAAAGACACCGCCTTGCGGAACTTTCGGGGCAATTGCTTGTTTGTACTTTTGTTTCATATCTTCAATTGTTGCAGGATTTGTTTGGATTACAATAGAATTTGACAAAGTAGTCGCTCCTTTTCTATATTGTTATTTTTATCATATCGGATTGTTCTTTCTGTTTCCATATTATGATGGTTCATGGTATGATAAACTTTAGGATTCTGTACGTGATTGGAGGCCGGTGAGTTGTCACAACAAAAGGGAAATAAAAGTCGAATTAATGTAGAAATCTATGGTCAACAATATTCAGTTGTTGGCGATGAAAGTACAAGTCATATCCGCATGGTAGCAGCGATTGTGGATGATAAAATGCGCGAACTCAATGCCAAGAATCCTTCGCTTGATACGAGTAGACTAGCGGTATTGACGGCGGTAAACGTCATACACGATTACATAAAATTAAAAGATGAACATGAAAAATTGAAAGAAAGTATGACAAAAAAAGGAATGGAATAACATGATTGATATTATTATCATTTTGTTGCTTGTTATGGGATTTTTCCTCGGTTTAAAAAGAGGATTTGTCTTACAACTTGTAAAGTTAACAAGCTTTATTATCGCATACCTTGTTGCATACTGGTACTGCAAAGATTTAGCTCCAGTGCTCGAGAGATTTATTCCGTATCCATTTGATAAGAACGTATCGGTTCCAGAATGGATTGATGCGAATAATATCGAAGCAGTATTCTATCAAGCAATTGCATTTATTGTATTATTTATTATTACAAAAATCGCACTTTCATTGCTTGGAAATCTGCTGAATATGTTTACAGAAATCCCGGTTTTAAAGCAAGTAAATGCGTTTGCTGGGGCACTTCTTGGCTTTTTGGAAGTGTATATTATTTTGTTTGTCTTAATTATTATTGGAACAATTCTTCCAATTGAACAAGTACAAACACCATTACAAAAATCATCAATTAGCAAAATCATTATAGACGATACACCGATTCTTTCTGAAAAGGTGAAGGAACTATGGCAGACTGGTAGCAGAGTATAACTTCTCTTTTTTCGGAAAGAGGAGTTTTTTCTATGAAAGAAAGGCGGGGTAAGAATGAAAGTGAATAAAAAACAAGTGATTAAATTACTGGAAACAATTGGCCTTTTTATGGAATTAAAGGGCGAAAATCCATTTAAAATATCAGCATTTCGTAAAGCGGCAGCAGCGTTAGAAAGTGACGATCGTAGTCTTTCTGAAATTGAAGATTTTACAAAAATTCCGGGAATCGGAAAAGGAACAGCGGCGGTTATTCAAGAATATATTGAAGCTGGAACTTCAGAAGTATTAGAGGAGCTTGAAAAGGAAGTGCCAAGCAGCCTATTACCATTATTAAAATTACCAGGGCTTGGTGGAAAGAAAGTAGCGAAGTTATACAAAGAGCTTGGCGTTATTGATATGGAGACATTGCAAAAAGCGTGTGAAGAAAACAAAGTACAGGCACTTGCTGGATTTGGAAAGAAAACAGAAGAGAAAATATTAGAAGCAATTGCTCAAGTTGGGTCTCGTCCAGAGCGTTTACCAATCGTAATGGTCCTGCCTATTGCCGGGGAAATAGAAGAGAAATTGTCGAATATCCAGGAAATTATTCGGTTCTCTCGCGCTGGTAGCTTGCGCCGCGTTCGTGAAACAGTGAAAGATTTAGATTTCATTATCGCAACGGAAAACCCAGCAGCAGTACGTGAACATTTACTACAGTTTGATAATATGATTGAAGTGATTGCAAGCGGTGATACAAAAGTATCGGTTCGCCTTCAATATGAATATGACATTTCAATTGACTTCCGTCTTGTGAAACCTGAAGAATTTATTACAACACTTCATCATTTCACAGGTTCAAAAGATCATAACGTAAGAATGCGCCAAATTGCAAAAGATAAAGGCGAGAAGATTAGTGAATACGGTGTGGAAAACTTAGAAACAGGTGAAGTGAAAACTTTTGAAACAGAAGGGGCATTCTTTGCTCATTTTGGCCTGCCGTTTATTCCGCCAGAAGTACGTGAAGATGGAAAAGAGATTGAGTTAATTCAAGAATATCCGAATTTAATTCAGTTCTCTGATATACAAGGTGATTTACATATGCATACAACATGGAGTGACGGTGCTTTTTCGATTGAAGAAATGGTACAAGCATGCCGCGCTCGTGGGTATAAATTTATGGCAATTACCGACCATTCACAATACTTGAAAGTGGCAAATGGTTTAACGAAAGAACGTCTTCGTGAACAAGGAAAAGAAATTGAGCGTATTAATGAAAAATACCCGGATATCACAATTTTACGCGGAATCGAAATGGATATTTTACCAGATGCAACACTCGATTTTGATGATGAGGTATTAGCGGAACTGGATTATGTCATTGGTGCAATTCATTCTAGCTTCTCACAAGATCGTGAAACAATTATGAAACGTTTGCGCACAGCGATTGAAAATAAGCATGTTACAATGATTGCTCACCCAACAGGTCGTCTTCTTGGGCGCCGCGAAGGGTACGATGTAGATACAGATTTACTGATTGAACTCGCAAAAGAAACGGATACAGTTTTAGAATTAAATGCGAATCCGAACCGTTTAGATTTAAGCGCAAAGCTATTAAAACAAGCACAAGATGCTGGTGTAAAAGTAGCAATTAATACAGATGCTCATACACTTGAAATGTTAGAAGATATGGAGACAGGTGTAGCGGCAGCGCGTAAAGGTTGGATTCAAAAAGATACCGTGATTAATACATGGGATATTGAACGTTTATTAGACTATATTAAACGGAATAAGTAACACAAGGGGGACGTGCAACTATGTTAGAACGAACGTTGCGTGTATTAGAATATAACAAAGTAAAAGAACAATTGCTTGAGCATGTTGCATCTTCGCTTGGTCGTGATAAAGTGAAGAGCCTTATGCCAAGTACAGATTTTGAAGAAATTGTAGAAATGCAAGAAACAACGGATGAAGCAGCAAAAGTCATCCGTTTAAAAGGGCATGTGCCACTCGGCGGAATTTTTGATATTCGTCCGAATGTAAAACGTGCAAAAATTGGAAGTATGTTAAGCCCGCATGAACTTCTTGATATCGCAAGTACAATGTATGGTAGTCGTCAAATGAAGCGATTTATTGAAGATATGATTGATAATGGCGTAGAGTTACCAATCTTAGAAACACATGTGGCACAAATTGTATCTTTATATGATTTAGAAAAGAAAATTACAAGCTGCGTTGGCGATGGTGGCGAAGTACTTGATAGCGCGAGTGATAAACTGCGCGGCATTCGTAACCAAATCCGCACTGCGGAAAGTCGCATTCGTGAGAAACTTGAAAATATGACGAGATCTTCTAATGCGCAAAAGATGTTATCAGATGCAATTGTGACAATCCGTAACGATCGCTATGTAATTCCTGTAAAACAGGAATACCGCGGTGTATATGGTGGTATTGTTCATGATCAATCAGCGTCTGGGCAAACGTTATTTATTGAGCCACAAGTCATTGTGGAACTAAATAACGCGTTGCAAGAAGCGCGTGTGAAAGAAAAACAAGAAGTAGAACGTATCTTAATGATGTTAACAGAAGAAGTAGCAGTCGAAGCGGATATTGTGTTAGCAAACGTAGAGGTTATCGCAAACCTTGACTTTATTTTCGCAAAAGCATTTTATGCAAAGCGTATTAAAGCAACGAAACCAATTGTAAATAATGAGCGATATATGGATTTACGACAAGCACGTCATCCGCTGATTGATCCGGAAATTATTGTGCCAAACGATATTAGGCTTGGTAAAGACTTCACAACAATTGTTATTACAGGCCCGAATACAGGTGGTAAGACAGTTACATTAAAAACAGTCGGCATCTGTGTATTAATGGCGCAATCTGGTCTTCATATTCCAGTAATGGATGAATCAGAGATTTGTGTGTTTAAAAATATCTTTGCTGATATCGGTGATGAACAATCGATTGAACAAAGTTTAAGTACGTTCTCCTCACATATGGTGAACATTGTAGATATTTTAGAAAAAGCTGATTTTGAAAGCTTAGTATTATTTGATGAATTAGGTGCTGGAACAGACCCTCAAGAAGGGGCAGCCCTTGCGATTTCAATTTTAGATGAAGTATATAACCGCGGAGCACGCGTTGTTGCAACGACGCATTATCCAGAGCTAAAAGCATATGGTTACAATCGTGAGCAAGTTATTAATGCGAGTGTGGAGTTTGATGTAAATACATTAAGTCCAACTTATAAGTTATTAATCGGTGTACCAGGACGCAGTAACGCTTTTGAAATTTCAAAACGCCTTGGTTTATCTGATCGCGTAATTGACCGTGCTCGTAATCATATTAGTACCGATACAAATAAAATTGAAAATATGATTGCAAAATTGGAAGAAAGTCAAAAAAATGCAGAGCGCGAATGGAACGAAGCAGAAGAACATCGAAAACAATCTGAAAAACTGCATCGTGAATTACAGCGTCAAATTATTGAATTTAACGATGAGCGTGATGAAAGATTACTAAAAGCGCAAAAAGAGGGCGAAGAAAAAGTAGAAGCTGCGAAAAAAGAAGCAGAAGGAATCATTCATGAACTTCGTCAATTGCGTAAAGCGCAGCTTGCAAATGTGAAAGATCATGAGTTAATTGAAGCGAAAAGCCGTCTAGAAGGGGCAGCGCCAGAACTTGTGAAAAAACAAAAAGTAAAAGTGAAAAATACAGCGCCAAAACAACAATTACGAGCTGGCGATGAAGTGAAAGTATTGACGTTCGGTCAAAAAGGCCAGTTGTTGAAAAAAGTAAGCGAGAATGAATGGAATGTCCAAATTGGTATTCTAAAAATGAAAGTAAAAGAATCTGATATGGAATACATTAACTCTCCACAACCGGTTGAGAAAAAAGCAGTTGCGACTGTTAAGGGAAGAGATTATCATGTTTCCTTAGAACTTGATCTTCGCGGTGAGCGCTTTGAAAATGCGATGATGCGTGTAGAAAAGTATTTAGACGATGCACAGCTTGCAAACTATCCGCGCGTATCGATTATTCACGGAAAAGGAACAGGAGCACTTCGCCAAGGTGTACAAGATTACTTGAAAAAACATCGCGGCGTGAAAAACTTCCGCTACGGTGATATGGGCGAGGGAGGCCTCGGCGTAACAGTTGTCGAATTAAAATAGCACAAAACCAAGCAAAAGGGGTAAACCATTATGTTTATGGACAAACTTGCAAAAGTATTGTTAGCTTGTTGCGGCATATTTTTTGTCATTGGGATTATTTATTTAGTGGTTTTTGCGAAGTAAGAGAGCGTCAATCTCAGTATGATTTATACCGCCTGTGATTGACGCTTTTTCTTTTTGGATAATCTATAGAAAAAGGAATAGACGATGAAAATTAACCAATTTATAAGCGAAGCATTATCCTGCTCAAGACGAGAAACAGATCGCCTCATTAAAGCAGGACGCGTGGCAATTAACAGTGAAATTTGTACACATGGCATGATTGTTACGACGGATGATATTGTATCGATTGATGGTAAAGCGATTGAAAAAGAGGATAAAGAAAAAATCTATATTGCCTTCCATAAACCTGTTGGGATTACTTGTACGGCTGCGGAACATATTGAAGGAAACATTATTGATTACATTAAGCACCCGGAGAGAATCTTTCCTGTTGGTCGTTTAGATAAAGCGTCGGAAGGTTTAATTTTGTTAACGAACGATGGAGCGATTGCCAATCAAATTTTACACGGAGATCATGATCACGAAAAAGAATATATTGTAACAGTTGATAAGCCTTTTACAGATTGGTTTATTGACAGTATGTCTCATGGCGTGAAGATTAAAGACGGGATGACGAAGCCATGTAAAGTAACGCGAGTAGATGGTTCTACATTCCGAATTGTGTTAACGCAAGGAATGAATCGGCAAATTCGCCGAATGAGTAGGGCGTTTGGATATACGGTAACGAAGCTACAACGGGTACGAATTATGAATATTAAGCTTGATGGATTAGAAGTTGGAAAGTGGCGAAATGTCACAGAGCAAGAGTTACAAGAACTAGTGCGGCAGTTATAGGGAGAGAAGGAGCTAGTCCTTTTTCTCCTTTTTATTTTTGTCAGAAAAAATATAACTATTGATTTTTTTGAAAATAGCCCATATAATAAAAAACAACAAGATTCGACAATATATTTTGAAAAAGTAATGATGAGGACATGAGTTATTTTTTACGATTTTCAGAGAGGGAAGCCTTAGGCTGTGAGCTTCCTAATACGAAAAGGTACACTTACCACCTCTAAACTTCAAGAGTGAACTGCATGACGCATTGTAATTCTTGGCGGATAAAACCGTTATCAATTTACACGAGCTATAAAATGAGTTTATTTTGTTATACATTCATTTTATTAGAATAAGGGTGGAACCACGATTTCAACACTCGTCCCTTTGTTAGGGACGGGTGTTTTTTGCGTTCTTTTATAGGGCAAGTAGGATTGAAAGAGGAAATGTAACGAGTTTTTATTTCTGAATATTTTGTCTTTTAAATGATTTTTTTAGGAGGTAGAAAAAAATGAAATCATCTTTAAAATTATCTGAGATATTTGCGATAAGTTTAATGTTATTTGCGTTATTCTTCGGTGCAGGTAATATGATTTTTCCGCCAGCATTAGGACAAAGTGCTGGAACAGATGTATGGATTGCATTGTTTGGTTTTGTGATTACAGGTGTAGGGCTGCCTTTACTGGGAGTTATCGCCATTGCTTTAAAAGGAGATATTAATAAACTCGCAGGTCGTGTTCATCCGTTATTTGCACTTGTTTTCATCGTTGCGATTTATTTATGCTTAGGTGTATTTGTTAGTGTACCCCGTACAGGAACTGTTGCTTATGAAATGGCCGTTGCACCATTTTTACCAAGTTCAGTGGCTAGTGCGGGATATCCACTTGTTATGTTTACGTTTATTTTCTTTGCGGTTACTTTTTATCTAGCATTAAATCCTTCGAAACTAGTAGGGCGCATCGGGAAAGTATTAACGCCGATTTTATTAGCCATTATTGCAGTGATTGTAGTGAAAGCATTAATTTCTCCAATAGGCGAGTTTGGTGCACCAACTGAAAATTATAAAGATCCGCTTTTTAAAGGAGTTATTGATGGATATTTAACATTAGATGGATTGGCAGCACTTGTTTTCGGAAATGTAGTTATTAATACTTTAAAAGGACAAGGAATTACAAATAAGAAAAGTATTGAGAAAGTCACAATTATTGCAGGAATTATTGCGGCATTTGGTTTGCTTATCGTTTACTTGGCACTTGCTTATCTTGGAGCTTCTAGTGTATCGCTTGGTATGGGGGAGAACGGCGGCGTTATTTTAACAAACGTTGTACATCATTTATTCGGTAGTTACGGTACACTATTACTTGGCGTAGCAATTGCAGCGGCATGTTTAACAACTTCTGTTGGAATCGTCGCAGCTTGTGGAGAGTATTTCTCAGCATTACTACCAAAGCTTTCGTATCAAAAAGTTGTTTTCATCTTCTGCGCATTAGCATTTATGGTAGCAAACCTTGGTTTAACACAACTAAATGCATTAGCGTTACCAATTTTGATTGCAATCTATCCAATTGGAATCGTATTAATCGTATTATCACTTATTGAAAATTACATTCGTATCCCACTAGCGATGTATGTGGGCGGAATTGTAGGAGCATTTGTTATTAGTTTCTTTGATGGTTTAAATAATGCGCATATTCAAATTGCAGCACTAGCGCCGATTCTAGAAAAAGTTCCATTTTATAGTGTAGGGATTGGCTGGCTCGTTCCAGGATTAATCGGCATGTTTGCTGGATATGTTGTTTCTGTTTTTCAGAAACAAGAAGTTGTTGTAGAGAAGTAGTTAACAGTTGCGCTAGGTGACGAGCTAGTTGTACTCGCAAAGCAATATTATGGTATAGTGAAACGAGGCTGTTTTTTCAGTCTCGTTTTTTAAATGCTTCCTACTAGAGAGAAAGCATTCAAATGGAAAGGAAGACATTACATGCGATCAGAAGTAACTGTAAAGATAAAACCGAAATTTATAAAAGAAATTAAAAGTGGTTACCCACTTATTTTAAAAGATGCGATCCAAAACTTAAATGATATACGTGAAGAGGGAACAATCATCAAAATTGTTGATGAGAAGAACCAATTTCTTGGTAAAGGCTACTACGGAAAACAAAATAAAGGATACGGCTGGATTTTAACTCGAAAAGAGCAAGAACACATTGATCAAGCTTTCTTTGAACGAAAAATCAAATCGGCGCTACATAAGAGAAAAGGTTTTTACAAATCAAATGATACAACTGCATTCCGCGTTGTAAATGGTGAAGGTGATGGCCTTGGTGGTTTAATCATCGATTATTACGATGGGTATTATGTAATAAGCTGGTATAGTGAAGGAATCTATTCATTCAAAGAGGAGATTATTGGAGCCCTTCAAAAAGTAGCGAACTTTAAAGGTATTTATCAGAAGAAGCGTTTTGATACAAAAGGAAAGTATATTGAAGAAGATGACTTTGTAACTGGAGAACGCGGTGAGTTTCCAATCATCGTGAAAGAGAACGGTGTAAACTTTGCAGTGTATTTAAATGACGGAGCAATGGTCGGCGTATTTTTAGATCAGCGTAACGTTAGAAAACAAATTCGTGATACGTATGCGAAAGGGAAAACAGTGTTAAATATGTTTTCTTACACAGGTGCTTTCTCTGTGTTTGCAGCACTTGGCGGAGCAACAAAAACAACTAGTGTTGACCTTGCAAACCGTAGCTTAAGTAAAACAATTGAACAATTTAGCGTAAATGGCATCGACTATGAAGCGCAAGATATTATCGTAGAAGATGTATTCCATTACTTTAAATATGCAGCGAAGAAACAAATGAAATTCGATATGGTCGTATTAGATCCTCCGAGCTTTGCACGATCTAAAAAATATACATTTAGTGCAGCGAAAGATTATAAGAACTTATTAAAAGAAACAATCGCTATTACAGAAAATAATGGTATTATTGTTGCTTCTACAAATTGCAGTACATTTGATATGAAGAAATTTAAAGGCTTTATCGACACAGCATTTAAAGAAATGAACGGGAAATATAAAATATTAGAAGAACATTCACTGCCGGAAGATTTCCGCACAATTGATCAATTTAAAGAAGGCGACTATTTAAAAGTAGTCTTCATCAAAAAAATTAAAGGATAATCATAATATATCAGTGCAAATGTACTAGATATTTACTTGCAGACAAAAAACGATAGAAAAAAGGAGCTCAATTTCAAAGTGAGCTCCTTTTCTTATTGAACAATATGCTGTACTCTACCGACTTGTCCATCTTGCAATCGCACTTTAATACCGTGCGGATGAGACGGTGAGTTTGTCAAAATGTCTTTTACAATCCCTCGAGTGAGTATACCAGTACGTTGATCTTTTTTTAAGACAATATCAACTTCAAGACCTGGTGAAATGTTTACTCGTTTTTGCCCGTTCATTTACACACCTGTACGTCTACGTTGATTGTTTGTTTTCTTCGTTTGTTGGTTTTGTAGTTTTTTCGTTGCTTGACTTTGGTTTTTCGCATTTGCGCCATTCCCATTTCCTTGCTTTTTCTTTGCAAGTTGCTCGCGCATTAAATCAGCTAAGCTTACTTTTTTATTTTCTGACATGGTAAGTCTCCTTTATATAAAGTGAATTTGTACATATTAGTAGTGAATTTTATCATATCATTGTTGGAGGAGGAAAGGAAGTTGGTTTGAAAATTCATATAATTCTTTTCCGTCTCCGGTAGTTACGATACAATGAAAATGTTAATGATTGTAATAAAGGGGATGGAAACATGTCACATCATATTTTATTAGTTGAAGATGACGTCTCAATTCAAGAGATGGTTGAAACATATTTAGTAAAAGAAGGCTTTCAAGTTACAATCGCATCAGACGGAGAAGAAGGAGTTATCACATTTTTTAAAGGTTCATTTGATTTGATTATCCTTGATATTATGATGCCGAAGTTAGATGGTTTAGAGGTCGTCAGAATGATTCGCGAAAAAAGTGCGGTTCCAATTTTAATGATGTCAGCGAAAGATACGGATGTTGATAAGGCGGTTGGTTTAGGGCTTGGAGCGGATGACTATATTTGTAAGCCATTTTCTATGATTGAGCTGGCAGCGAGAGTTAAAGCTAGTATTCGAAGATCAACAAAATATTCAAATTCGCAGCAAAAAGAAGAAATTATTGAGATTGGTGATTTGAAAATTGATCCAATTAACTTTACTGTGCATAAACAAGATAAACAATTAAAACTTACTTTAAAAGAGTTTGAGATTTTAAAACTGTTTGTGAAAAATCAAAATCGTGTATTTACAAAATCGCAAATTTATAACTTGATTTGGAATGAAGAATATTATGGTGATGATAATGTAATTAATGTTCATATGAGAAGGTTGCGTGAAAAGATTGAAGATGATCCATCTCATCCAAAGTATATTAAAACACTATGGGGCATTGGCTATAAGCTGGAAGTGATATAGTATGATCTCTCTGTTAACGATTGTTATTTTCATATTATTAGGTGCAATTTATTTTCAATATAGAATAGGAAAAAGCAAGAGTGCGAATGTACGTTATACATATGAAAAATTAGAGAATATTATAAAGCAGCGAACGGGTGAGAAATTATTAGTTGTGACGGATGATAAAGAACTGCAAAAGTTATTAGTAGCGATTAATCATTTATTAGATGCGAAACAAAAAACGAATGCTGATCATGTGAAGGTCGAGATTTCGATGAGAAAGATGCTTTCTAATATTTCACACGATTTAAAAACACCGCTTACTGTTATTCTTGGATATGCAGAAATGTTAAATGTGGATAAAACGATAAATAAAGAAGAACAACAAATTTTGCTAGAAAAGGTACATTTAAAAACATTAGAAGTGATGGAACTCATTCATAAGTTCTTTGATTTGGCGAAATTAGAGTCTGGGGATAAAGCAATCGAAATGACAAAGGTGAACATGAATGAAGTGTGCCGAGAGCGAATTTTATCGTTTTATGATTTATTGACGACGAAAGGATTTGAGGTGCATATCGATATACCGGAGAAAAATGTATACGCACTTGGAAATGCTGAAGTATTGGGACGAGTGCTAAACAATTTAATATCAAACGCGATTGCGTATGGATATGATGGTAGAACACTTGGTATGACATTAAGAGATGATGATAGTTGTGTGTACGTTGATGTATGGGACAGGGGAAAAGGAATTGATGAATCTCATATTGATAAAGTATTTGAACGGATGTACACGTTAGAAGATTCGAGGAACCGATTGTATCAAGGAAGTGGCCTTGGACTTACAATTACAAAGCGACTTGTAGAGGCTTTAGGGGGAGAAATTCATCTTTCTAGTAAGCCATATGAGAAAACGGTATTTACAATTGTACTGAAAAAAATGAAGTTTTAGCTTGTAGAAACGATGATTCTACAAGCTTTTTTGAACGTAAGGAATTTGTAAGGAATGGGTAAGAAAAAAGAGACTTTCATTGACTATGATAGAAATATAAGGTAATGCGAAAGGGGAAAACAGTATGAAATATATATTAAAAACAAACCAGTTAACAAAAGTGTTTCACGGAAAAGAAGTAATTTCCGGTGTTAATATGCATGTGAAAAAAGGTGAGATTTATGGATTTTTAGGACCAAATGGTGCTGGTAAAACGACGATTATGAAGATGCTTACTAATTTAATAAAACCAACGAGCGGAGATATTGAAATTTTTGGTGAGAAGTTAACAGATACATCTTATGAAGTGTTAAAACGCATGGGAACGATTATTGAGTATCCTATTTTTTATGAAAAATTAACAGCTCAGGAAAATTTACATCTCCATTGCGAATATATGGGTTACTACGATAAGAAAGGAATTGAGCATGCATTAGACCTTGTTAATTTACACAATGTGGAGAATAAAAAGGTAAAAGACTTTTCACTAGGGATGAAACAAAGGTTAGGAATTGCTAGAGCGATTTTGACAAAGCCCGAGTTATTAATTTTAGACGAACCAATCAATGGTCTAGATCCAATCGGCATTAGAGAATTGCGTGACCTATTTAAAATGCTTTGTAAAGAATACGGAATTACTCTATTAGTCTCTAGTCACATTTTAGGAGAAATGGAGCAAATGGCAGATACGATTGGTGTGATTCAAAATGGAAAGTTGATAAAAGAAGTTTCCATGAAGAGTATTAATGGTAAGCAAACGGAGTATATTGAAATTCACGTTCAAGACGTGAAACGTGCAGCTTACGTTTTAGAAAATAAGCTTAGCATAACAAACTACAAAATGATGAGTGCAAATATCATTCGTGTGTATGAAATGACAGAGGCACAGCAGACGATTTCAAAAACATTAATTATGGATGATGTGGAAATTGAAAGTATAAATAAAAAGCAAAGTTCATTAGAAGCGTACTTCTTAAACCTTGTAAATGGAGAGGGAATCCATGCTTAATTTAATGAGGCTTGAGCTTATGAAATTTAAGTTGTGGCCGACTATTAGAGGGGCACTCATTGCAATATGTATTGTTTCTATATTTATTCCAGTAATTATTTTTGATGGGGAACTTGATAGCTATGATAGTGCCTTTCAATTTATTGATCATTTTTCTCGAGGGGTATTTATGATTTTCGGAGCAAGTTTAATTACGAAATTTATTATTCAAGAGTTTCAAAATAAAACGATAACAGTCATGTTTATGTATCCGATTAATCGAAAAAAAATGATGGCAGCAAAAATTCTTATCATCATTCTGTTTACTTTATGCGCAATAATAATTTCAGATATTATCTTGTTTAGTTTCGTTTATATTTTAAATGTATATCATCCAGTAATCATGGAACCATTAACGATGGCAATTCTAACTCAGAACGCAGCGGAATTATTAGTGAATGCTTTAGCATCAACAGGAATCAGTTTAATCCCACTTTACTTTGGAATGAAAAAGTACTCAGTGCGGACAACATTTGTATCTGCAATTATTATTACGTGTTTATTTGCTTCTAGTTTGAATGGTGAAATTTCGTTATTCAGCTTTATTGTGATACCTATCATGATAGCGTTTGTTGGTCTATTTATTGCTTATATGACCATAAGAAAAATCGAACAAGTGGATTTGTTTAAATAAGAGCAAACAAGTACAGCAAAAAAATGTAGTAGATGGGGGAGAAGCACCATGCTTAAATTGATGAAATTAGAATGGAAAAAACATCGCTTATCTCGTTATTTTAAAGGAGTAGCCATTTACATTATAGCAATTTTTGTTGCGGTCGGTCTCATGGCATGGGGTTCTAAAGCTGAGAGTGAGAGGATGTTTCCAGATTATGCAGGGTTCATGTCTTTAACAAATATTTTTATTAGAACAACATTTATGATTTTTTCAGCTGTTATTTTATCACGTTTAATTATTGATGAATACAAAAATAAAACGATGCAATTATTATTTAGCTATCCATTACAACGAAAAAAATTAATGCAAGCTAAGTTAGCGATTGTCTTTGGATTTTGTTTTGGGAGTATCGTTATCTCTACTTTTATTATTAGCATGTTAACATTCTTCTTAAATCCAATGATAGGATTCTTTGAAGCACGTGTTGCTATGGATGAAATGATTGCTACAATTCCAGCTACCTTTATTAGTGCATTTATGATGGCTGGAGTAAGTCTGATTCCTTTATATTTTGGTATGAGAAAAAAATCAACACCTACAACGATTACCTCGTCTATAATGATTGGATTATTGATTAACTCAACTGTTTCTAATGGGGGAGGACAGATTAGTTTGTTTGACTTCATTGTAGTACCGATTGCGCTTTGTCTACTAGGTCTTGCAATTGGCTATCTGTCTTATCATAAAGTGAATAAAATGGATGTGGCTTAAATACAGATACAATCTTGAATGAGATGTAGATTTAAAATGAACTGGGGAGTAAAAAATGAAGAAAACGATGTTAGCTTCTATTTTAATAGTTCTAGTTGCAGGAGTAGTTTTTAGTCTCAAGGAAGTAGGGGCAAAGAGTTTTGAAAAAGAAACTTCTTTTATAGTAGATAGCGTAGAAGAAATAGAAATAAATAACGAAAATTGGGATGTTGCGATCAAAGGCGCAGAATCAAACAAAGTAGCAATCGCAGTTGAGGGGAAGCAGGAAGATAAGAAGAATGATCCTGTAACAATGAAAAAGGATGGAAAGAAAATTGTCGTGGATCAGAAAGAGCAAAAGGAAGGTTTTGCGGGAGGATTCAGTTTTGGAAAGAAAGGTACTATTTATATTTCCATCCTAAAAAATGGAGTAGATACGATTACATTGAATAATAGTTCTGGTGATATAAAAATGAATGATGTAACAACTAAAAATATTGTATTTTCAAACGAATCTGGTGCTGAAAAGATTGAGGGGCTATCAGCAAAAAAAGGTGATTTTACATCAAAAAGTGGGGAACTAAGTTTAAAAAATAGTTCGTTACAGGAACTATCTGTAGCTTCTATTACTGGTGATAACTACCTTACAAATGTAAGGAGCCCTAAGACAAAAGTTACTTCGACAGATGGTGAAGTATTGATTACAGAGACGATAGAAGGAAAGTCATTACTTGTAGAAACAAAATCAGGAGATATTGGGGTGTCTTATAAAGAAGCTCCAACTTCATTACAGCTTGCTGCTAACAGCGACTCATCCGACATAGTAGTGAGTTTAAATGGATTTAAGAAAAGAACGAATACGGAAAAAACAAAAGAAGGTGTAATTGGTGATGCATCAAATAAGGTGGAGCTTTTAAGCAAAAAAGGCACTATATATATCAAATAATAATCAGAAGAGGTGAATATATCATGCAGAAAAAATCAACGCGTTCCGTCAGTGACGTATTGGCTATGCTTGGCTTTTACTGTACGACGGGATTGCTAAGCGTTATTGTCGTTCCAGTTTTGGCAACGATTGCGTACGGTTTTGGTTTTTGTACTGTACTTATATTAATTGCAGGTATTATTCGTTCCTTTGGAGTTAAATGGGTACAAATGGATATTGGTCCTGGTTTATCAATCCCTCAGGAGTGGAGCATGGTTTATGCTCTGGTCATAGGTGGAATCGTGGGAAGCATCGCCTATTTTAGTTGGAAGTATCTTTGTATTTATTTGAATTTTTTATCGAGAAATTATCGTAAAGTATTACCAACGAATAAACAATAAAATCAAACCGGTGGATTTTTAAAAATAAAATAGATGAACTAAGGGGGGATAAAATGTTGCAACTTATAAAGCTAGAAATGAAGAAATTTAAGCTTGGGTGGTATATAAAAGGTGCGGTTATTGCAAATATAGTGATGGTTGCGATGTTATTTTTTGTAAGCTATATGTCACAGATTGAAGGGGATGTAGAACTAGGAAATCCTCAAGGAATTCTTTTAATGGCGAGTGCAATGGTGCGAGGAACGTTTATTGTCTTTGCTGGAGTATTAATTGCAAAACTAGTAATTGAAGAATATAAAAACAAAACAATATTACTCATGTTTTCGTATCCAATTAATCGAAAAAAAATCATTGCTAGTAAGTTATTAATCACAGCAACGCTAACGTTTGTAACAGTTTTATTATCTAATATTTTTGTAATAGGTATCTTCTTTACATTGAATAGTTATATGTTAGTTATTCCGAATACAATAACGGTAGCTGAGTTGATTCAAGAAGGTATAAAAGTGATTCCTTTTGCTATTGCAGCTGCAGGAGCAGGGTTAATTCCATTATATTTTGGTATGCGTAAATACTCTGTTCCAACAACAATTGTTTCTTCCTTATTTGTTGTGATGATTGCATGTCAAAGTCAGCCAGAATTCTCATTAGCAACCTTTCTCCCACTTCAATTAGCACTTGCGGCTATTGGTACTATAATTGCTTATTATGGAATTAGAAATATTGAGAAGGAAGATGCGTTATAAAGTTTCACATGAAACAAGTAACAGAAAAAGACAAGGTGCTCAGCCGCCTTGTCTTTCTCTGTTACTACATTTTCGGAGCATCCATCCCCGCAGCAGCCCATTCTTCCTTAGCTGGCCCATAAATACCTGGAACCTGTAACCCAGCTTGACGCATTAAGACAGTCATTTGACCGCGGTGATGATTTTGATGATTAATAAGAGTCATCAAAAAGATAGAGTTCGGCATGGGACGCCCAAAGAAGTCATTAATTGTTGCTAGATCCTTATCAGTCCACTCTGTTTGAAGTGCTTCCACAAAAGCCGTGTTTACTTTGCGATAGCCTTCCGCAATCGTCTTCGCAGAAGTTGGAACAGGATAATCTTTTGTTTCCCCCTCAAACTGTAAACCAGTTCCTGATAGCATCACAGGAACTGCAGTAACGATATGCCAAGCCACTCTTCCTAGAGTCCAATGCCCAGGTGCAATCTCTTGTGATAAAGATTCATCCGTTAATGCATCCAATACCTTTTGTGTAGACTCAGACTCGTATTTCCATGTTGTTAGAAAGCCCTCAATTGTTTGATACATGTTATCCCCCCAATGGTTATATTCATAGAGTAAATTCGTGAAGCGAGGGGTTTTTCCTGCTCTTTTTATTTTGTATATTTACATTGATATAATATGGAATATATATAAAAAATTATATATATATGTGTCAGAAAACTAACATGATAATTCGTATATTAAGTGAATAGAGAATGATACAAAGAGTGGTGATAGGGATGCGAGAATTGGAAATAGTAGAGGGGTTGCGAAAAAAGGATATGACTGCATTGCGTGCAGCAATTGATCAATATGGTGATTTAATTTATAAAGTTGTTCATAGTGTGTTAGATACATCGCACAGTAAAGTACTCGTTGATGAATGTGTGGATGATATTTTATATATTAATGTATTCATGGGTAATATATTTCTTTTATAAAGCTTATATTAATTTTATGCCAC
Organism: Bacillus sp. TL12; assembly: GCF_022625245.1. Classification (NCBI taxonomy): domain Bacteria; kingdom Bacillati; phylum Bacillota; class Bacilli; order Caryophanales; family Bacillaceae; genus Bacillus; species Bacillus sp. TL12. The sequence goes on from NZ_JAJJBY010000032.1 coordinate 23,091, forward strand.
ACTAATAAAAAACGAAGGCTTCTAAAATAATAAATGCCTTCGTTTTTATTCATTAACTAACTTTCTTTCCACTCTTCCTCATCAACCAAAGGAAGTATGGTGCTCCAAGCACAGCGACAACAAGCCCGGAAGGAATCTCTTTCGGATATGCAATCGTCCGTCCAAGTAAATCAGCGATGCAAAGGAGAATAGCTCCAAATAGCGCTGAACAAACAAATAATCTTTGATGGTTCATCCCAACAACGATGCGTGCTAAGTGCGGCGCAACGAGTCCTAAGAAGGCGATTGTACCAACGGCAGCAATGTTCACTGACGCGAGCAATGTTGCTAGGATAATAAGTTCAAAACGTGTTTTGTTTACACGTTGCCCAAGTCCTGTTGCTAAATCATCCCCGAGTACGAGAACGTCAAGCTGTTTCATCAAGAAGAATATGGTTGGTACGAGAATAAGAGATGGATATAAGAGTATGTTTTCTAAGTGATTCCAGCCTCTTGCGTACGTACTACCTGATAACCAAGTTAAGGCAGCAGCTACGTTTAAGTTTGCTCTCACGATAAAGATTTGAATGATAGCTGATCCAAGTGCTGATACACCAATTCCAATTAATGCAAGGGCAGTAGGGCTAAATCCTGATTTCCATGAAAAGAAAAGGACGATTCCAACTGCAAGTAGTCCACCAATAAATGCACCGATTGGTAAGAAGAATCCTGGAAGTGCCGGGAAGACATACATAATTGTTAAAGCACCGACACCTGCACCAGATGAAATACCAATGATAGATGGATCGGCAAGCGGATTGCGTAATATTCCTTGAAAGACTAGCCCGCTTATTGCAAGACATGCTCCAGCAACAGCAGCAACGAGCATTCTCGGTAAACGAAGGTTCATCATCATGTTTTGATCAAATTGGGTAAGCTGTCCTGTTATTACATTTGTTATGCTTTCTATGTAAGCATTGCTGCCGATTACAACGCCAAGAGCAACTGCTACAATACAAAGAACGAGTGAAATACTAATCACTTTTTTATAAGAGAAATATTTTGAGCTAGCACCAGCTGCATTTGCTCCGTTATCGTTCATATATTGTTTGGATTTCATCATGCGATAAACTAAGTAAATGAGCCATGGTGAACCAATCATTGCAGTAACAGCACCAACTGGAAGTTCAACGCCAGTTGGGTCTATTAATCTACCAACAACATCTGCTCCAAGTAATAAAATAGCTCCCCACAAGAAGGAGGAGAGAAGCAGTGGGAAATGTTGGCGATAGCCGATCAGGCGCATTAAATGCGGTGCAACTAAGCCAACAAAACCGATTGGCCCAACGACTGTTACAACGACTGCTGTTAAAAAGATTGCAGCAATAAAAGCAATCAAACGTGTTACTTCTGTTTTTTCTCCAAGTGAAACAGCAACAGCATCACCTAGAAGAAGCACATTTAGTTTACGTGACATAAACAGCACAGCAAGGAAGGCACATACAACAAATGGAACCGCAAATTGAACGCCATCCCAGTTGTTTTGTACAAGTGACCCTGCACCCCAAAGGAATAGTCCTGCGGTTTCGTTTTCATAAAAAAGTTGCATCGTTCCGGTAAAAGCAGAGAGCATTAATGTGACAACCATACCTGCTAATGCCATACGTAGTGGTGTTCCCTTTTTGCCGCCAGAAATACGATATACGAACAAAGCGGTTACTGCTCCTCCAATAAATGTGAATAGAAGCGAGTGGCCTTGTAAGTATTCCGGTAAAAAGATAGTAGCGGCAATTAAAAAGAAATATGCTCCTGAATGAATTCCCATTGTACTTGCCTCAGCAAGTGGATTTTTCGTTAAAGTTTGTAAAATAACGCCTGATGCAGCAAGCGCGCCACCAGCTAAAATAGCAATAACAGCTCGTGGTAAGCGAAGCATAATTAATGTTTGATGCTCGAGAGATTGATTCGGTGAGAAAAGAGCATCCATAATTATATTATAAGAAATGTTTGCTTGCCCTTGGCCAATATGAATAAAGAAAAGGAGGAGCAAGAGAGCTGCTCCTCCTCCGAATACAAGACTTGCTCGAAGTGTATGTTGTAAGTTATTCATTATGCAATCACTTCTTCGCTGTCATTACATCTGCAACTTGTGTTGCTAATGATTTAGCAGATTCAGGACCACCGAAGATCCAAGTGTCACCTTTTAATTTATACATTTTGTTTTCTTTTTTGAATTTTAATTCTTCCCATGCTGGGTTACCTTTTAGTTGCTTGTCAAAGATGTTATCGTCATCAGCTACGATGTATAAGAAGTTTGCATCTTGTACACCTTGAAGCGCTTCTACAGTTGTTTGCTTGAAGCCATCTGGCTCAGATTTACCAGGTTCAAATGCATTTGTTAAACCTAATTTTTTCGTAACTTGCATTGCTGTAGAATTGTCTGTTAATAAACGGAATGTTGGAACATCTTTTGCTGTAAATGATTGTGTCATTACGATGTTTTTATCTTTTAAGTTAGCTTTTTCAATTTTTGCTTTTGCATCAGCAAATGTCTTGTCCATATCTGCTAATACTTTTTTACCTTGGTCTTCTTTTCCAACTGCTTTTGCAATTTGTTTAAATGTTTCTGTCATTTCTGCAAAGTGATCGTTGTTACTTGTTGATGGATCGAACATAACTGTTGGTGCAATTTGTTCTAACTCATTTTTAATCGCTTTACTACGGAATGAAGCTGTAATAATTAAGTCTGGTTTTAAGCGGTTAATTTCTTCTAAGTTTGGTTGCTGACGCGTACCGACATCTACAACATCTTTATTTGGTTTTGTTTCTGTATTTACCCATTTATTATAATTCTTAATATCAGCCATCCCAACAGGTTGAACGCCAAGTGCTAATAAATCTTCTGCATATACCCACTCAAGTACAACAACTTTTTTCGCTGGTTTATCTAACTTTGTTTCACCTTCAGCGTGTTTAATTGTTATAGCTTGTTTTTTATCATCTGTTTTTACTTCTTTCTTCTCTTCTTTTTGTTGTCCACATCCGACAACGAATAGAAGGATGACCATAAAAATGCTAAGAACCTTTTTCATCTTTTTCCCCCAAATGAATTATTTTGAAATGATATATAATCTTTCTTCAATTGAAAAAGATTATCAGTTTCAACACGGAAATCATACTATGGAGGCTTTTGTGGTGTCAATCCTTTTCTTTCTATTCTGATAAAAAAACCTCTTTAGAACATTGAGGAATTTGTTTGCTACTATAACGCTTTCAAAATACGGATTTGTGAATGAGCCTGTAAGAGGAGTAGAAGAAGAGCGGAAATTATAAAATAATTAGGATGTTATTATGTATAAATATAAATTTAAAAAGGCATACCCCTTTTTTTACGTAGCCGTGACTTGTATATTGAACAATCGAAATGGAAGGAGAAGTGAAAAATATAGAATAAGGAAACAAGCTAAAATATTTTCATAGGACAATAATATAAATAGTTATAGAGTTACAATGGAATAGTTATATAAAAGTCAGAATATTATGATTGTAACGCGATTGTGACTATAATATAATGAAAACAATCATCATGAATGAACATTCATTTTATTCTTGTAAGAGCAGAAAGGGGGAATGGGGATGGAAAAACCTTGGCTACAAAGTTATCCGAAGGAAATTCCACATACAATTTCTTATGATATTCAGCCACTTCACGTATATTTACAACAGATGTCTACGCGGTATCCAGAAAAGAAAGCGCTTTACTTTCTAGGTAAGGATATTACATTTTCAGAGCTAGATCGTAAGGTGAAACAATTTGCTAATTATTTGCGTAAGCTTGGTGTGAAAAAAGGCGATAGAGTTGCGATTATGTTACCAAACTGCCCGCAAGCTGTAATTGGATACTATGGTACATTGCTCGCAGGTGGTATTGTTGTACAAACAAATCCTCTTTATACAGAGAGAGAACTACAATATCAGCTCCATGACTCTGGAGCGAAAATTATTCTTTGTCTCGATTTAGTCTTTCCGAAAGTTATTGATGTCCAGTCTGCTACAAAGGTTGAGCACATTATCGTAACACGCATTGCAGATTTTTTACCATTTCCAAAAAATTTAATTTATCCATTTGTACAAAAAAAGCAAACAAACCTCGTTGTAAAAGTAACTGAAAGTGAAACGATTCATGTTTGGAAATCAGTAGAAAGAGAAAGTGATGCAAGTGTAGAAGTACCTTGTGATCCTGAAAATGATTTAGCACTCCTGCAATATACAGGAGGTACAACAGGATTTCCGAAAGGAGTCATGTTAACGCACAAAAATCTTGTATCGAATACATTGATGGGTGTGCATTGGCTATATAACTGTGAAGAAGGAGAAGAAGTGGTTCTCGGTGTCCTTCCATTTTTCCATGTGTACGGGATGACAGCTGTGATGAATTTAACTGTTATGCAAGGATACAAAATGATAATTGTTCCGAAGTTTGATATGAAAATGGTGTTTGAAGCAATTAAAAAGCATAAAGTGACACTGTTTCCAGGAGCTCCGACAATTTATATTGCCCTTTTAAATAGTCCTTTGCTTCAGGAATATGATATTTCTTCGATTCGTGCTTGTATTAGTGGTTCTGCTCCGCTTCCAGTAGAGGTACAAGAGAAATTTGAAAAGATTACAGGCGGTAAGCTCGTAGAAGGGTATGGGCTGACAGAATCATCTCCAGTCACACATAGCAATTTCTTATGGGAAAAACGTGTGCCGGGAAGCATTGGCGTCCCATGGCCAGATACAGATGCCCGCATTATGTCACTTGAAACTGGAGAGTCATTACCACCAGGGGAGATTGGTGAAATTGTTGTGAGAGGTCCGCAAGTAATGAAGGGATACTGGAATAAGCCTGAGGAAACAGCGGCCGTATTACAGGATGGTTGGTTACACACAGGTGATGTTGGCTATATGGATGAAGATGGATTTTTCTATATAAAAGATCGTAAGAAAGACATGATTGTTGCTAGCGGATTCAATGTTTATCCACGCGAAATAGAAGAAGTACTATATGAGCATGAAAAGGTGCAGGAAGTGGTTGCGATTGGTGTTCCAGACCCATATCGTGGTGAAACTGTGAAAGTATTTATTGTATTAAAAGAAGATGAAGTTTGTTCTGAAGAAGAGCTAGATCAGTTTGCACGTAAATATTTGGCTGCTTATAAGGTGCCAAAAGTATACGAGTTTCGGAGTGAGTTGCCCAAAACAACGGTTGGGAAGATTTTACGACGTGCCCTTATAGATGAAGAGAAGAAAAAGAAAGAGAAAGAGAACGAGGATGAGCAGACGGGCTAAAGGCCCTTTCTTTTTGGAAATATAAGATTGACAATTTTTACAATAGTCAGTATTATTGAGGTATGAATGATTATTCATTCAGTCATTCATCATCTTGAAGGGGACAGTAAAGTGAAAAAAAATCGACCAAAATATAACCAAATTATTGATGCGGCGGTTATTGTGATTGCAGAAAATGGATACCATCAAGCACAGGTTTCAAAAATTGCAAAGCAAGCTGGCGTTGCTGATGGGACTATTTATTTATATTTTAAAAATAAAGAAGATATACTAATTTCCTTATTCCAAGAGAAGATGGGAGAATTTATTGAAACAATTCGTCAAAAAACAGCAGGAATTGAAAGCGCTGTATCGAAGTTATTTATGTTGGTAGAAACGCACTTCTTGCTGTTGTCGCAAAATGATCCTCTTGCTATCGTTACTCAACTAGAGCTTCGGCAATCCAACCAAGACCTGCGCTTCAAAATAAATGAAGTGTTAAAAGGATATTTACAAGTCATTGATGAAATTTTGGAAACAGGTATAGGGCAAGGTGAGTTTAATGCGGATTTAAATGTTCGCATAGCAAGACAAATGATCTTCGGAACAGTAGATGAAGTTGTGACCAATTGGGTAATGAGCGATCATAAATATAATTTGGTCGCACTTTCAAAAACGGTACATGGGCTGCTTGTTTCAGCTTGTGGTTATCGTCAATAATGGGAGGGATCATGTTGAAATTCCTATCTGTAACAGTAGAAGACCATATCGCGGTGGCGACATTAAATCATCCGCCAGCTAACGCTATGTCTTCACAAGTTATGCATGACGTTACTGAGTTAATTGATCAAGTCGAAAAGGATGAAAATGTCCGCGTTGTTGTTCTTCATGGCGAAGGACGCTTTTTCTCAGCAGGAGCAGATATTAAAGAGTTTACTTCTGTTGAGGAAGCGAAACAAGCGACAGAGCTAGCACAGCTTGGACAAGTTACGTTTGAGCGTGTAGAAAAGTGCTCAAAACCAGTTATTGCGGCAATTCATGGAGCGGCACTTGGCGGTGGTCTTGAATTCGCTATGTCTTGCCACATGCGCTTTGTAACTGAAAGTGCAAAGCTTGGTTTACCAGAATTAACGCTTGGACTCATTCCTGGCTTTGCAGGTACACAGCGTTTGCCACGCTACGTTGGTAAAGCGAAGGCTTGTGAAATGATGTTAACAAGTACGCCGATTACAGGCGCACAAGCGTTAGAATGGGGACTTGTTAATGGGGTATTCCCTGAAGAGTCGCTGTTAGAGGATACTCTTCAAATTGCAAAACAAATTGCTAGTAAAAGCCCAGCGACAACTCGTGCTGTGTTAGAGTTATTACAAACAACAAAATCATCTCATTATTATGAAGGTGTGCAGCGTGAGGCGCAAATATTTGGGGAAGTGTTTACGAGTGAAGATGGAAGAGAAGGTGTAGCGGCATTTTTAGAAAAACGCAAACCTTCATTTAGTGGTAGGTAGTTCAAATTATTTTTTTAGTATAAATTAACAGAATATTAAAATTGGTGGAATCTTTCTGAAAAACAAGGGGGTAAATGGAATGAACATCTACGTACTCATGAAACGAACATTTGATACAGAAGAGAAAATCGCAATTAAAAACGGTGCAATTTATGATGGCGAAGCGGAATTCATCATCAACCCTTACGATGAATATGCGATTGAAGAAGCAATTCAAGTAAGAGACGGACAAGGCGGTGAAATTACAGTTGTAACAGTTGGCGGTGTAGACAGCGAAAAAGAACTTCGCACTGCGCTAGCAATGGGCTGTGATAAAGCGGTATTAATTAATATCGAAGATGATGTTGAGAATGGTGACCAATTTACAACAGCAAAAGTGCTTGTTGAGTACTTAAAAGATAAAGAAGCAGACTTAATTTTAGCTGGAAACGTAGCGATTGATGGCGCGTCTGGACAAGTTGGCCCTCGCGTAGCTGAAGCACTAAATATTCCATATGTAACAACAATTACGAAGCTTGAAATTAACGGTACAAGCGTGAAAATTGAGCGCGATGTTGAAGGTGATACTGAAGTGATTGAAACATCATTACCACTTTTAGTAACAGCACAACAAGGGTTAAATGAACCGCGTTATCCATCGCTTCCAGGTATTATGAAAGCGAAGAAAAAACCGCTTGAAGAACTAGAATTAGATGATTTAGATTTAGAGGAAGTTGATGTGGAAGCAAAGACAAAAACAATTGAAATCTATTTGCCTCCTAAGAAAGATGCAGGAAAAGTGTTACAAGGCGAGCTGCAAGATCAAGTAAAAGAACTTGTATCGTTGCTCCATACAGAAGCGAAAGTAATCTAATAAAATACGAAATTATATATGCAGGAGGGAAAATCTATGGCTCGTAAAGTATTAGTAATGGGTGAAGTTCGTGACGGATCACTACGTAACGTTTCATTTGAGGCAGTAGCAGCAGCAAAAACAATTGCAGAAGGCGGTGAAGTAGTTGGCCTTCTAGTTGGAGAGAGCGTTGCATCTTTTGCAAATGAATTGATTCATTACGGTGCAGATCGCGTTGTGACAGTTGAAAATGATAAATTAAAATCATATACATCCGATGGCTATGCACAAGCGTTTCTTGCTGTGTATACTGAGGAAAAGCCTGAAGGAATCGTATTTGGGCACACGGCGCTTGGTAAAGATTTATCGCCAAAGCTAGCTGCAAAACTTGAAGCTGGTCTTGTTTCCGACGTCACTGCATTAGAAGTAGCGGGTGGTAATGTTGTATTCACACGCCCAATTTACTCTGGTAAAGCGTTTGAGAAGAAGATTGTAACAGATGGCATTTTATTTGCGACAGTACGTCCAAATAACATTACGCCACTAGAAAAGGATGAAGCGCGTACAGGTGATGTGTCTTCTATTGCAGTTGATGTAAAAGATTTACGTACAATCATTCAAGACGTTGTGCGTAAAACGGCAGAAGGTGTAGATCTTTCAGAAGCGAAAGTTATTATTGCTGGCGGACGCGGCGTGAAAAGTGAAGCTGGTTTTAAACCGTTAAAAGAACTAGCAGATGTATTAGGCGGTGCTGTTGGAGCATCACGTGGTGCGTGTGACGCAGAGTATTGCGATTACTCACTGCAAATTGGCCAAACAGGTAAAGTTGTTACGCCAGACTTATATATCGCATGCGGTATTTCCGGCGCGATTCAACATTTAGCAGGTATGTCTAACTCAAAAGTAATCGTTGCAATTAATAAAGATCCAGAAGCAAGTATCTTCAAAGTAGCTGACTATGGTATTGTGGGCGACTTATTTGAAGTGGTTCCTTTATTAACAGAAGAGTTTAAAAAGTTAAAAGTGCATTCTTAATTTGAGTAACCCTTGAGTTCCAAGTGAAATACCCCTATATATAGAAAAAACGGGAGGTCCCCTGCCTCTCGTTTTTTAGCACGTATTTCTTTCTGATATAAAATTCGCGGCTATGAAAACAAAAGGAGGCTTGCACTCATTTTCTCTTTTTGTTTTGACATGGCATGGGGCTAAAAAAGGGCCTGACCGCTTCTATGCATGGCTGGATGCTCTTTTCCACCTAAAAAAGAAAGGTTTTATGTCGGTTTTTATATTGTGTTCATATATGTTGATTTTTTGACATATAATTCGCGGCTATGAAAACAAAAGGAGACTTGCACTCATTTTCTCTTTTTGTTTTGACATGGCATGGGGCTAAAAAAGGACCTGACCGCTTCTATGCATGGCTGGATGCTCTCTTCCCATCTAAAAAAAGAAAGTTTTTTCATTACGTATCTATATAGCTTGTATTTTTATATAGTATAAAGAGACCCTTTTTTGTTACAATACATAACGATACATAATATTCGCCACGTATATAACTTAATGATATACTTTTGGTAGAATACACTTGAAGGAGGAAATAAAATGGCAATTGTAAACGCAACTGACCAAAACTTCGCAGCTGAAACTAGCGAAGGTATTGTATTATTAGATTTCTGGGCACCATGGTGTGGACCTTGTAAAATGATCGCTCCTGTATTAGAGGAAATCGATGCAGAATTAGGCGAAAAAGTAAAAGTAGTAAAAGTAGACGTTGATGAAAACCAAGAAACTGCTCGCAGTTTTGAAGTTATGAGCATTCCATCTCTTTTCGTATTAAAAGATGGTAAAGTGGTTGACCAAGCGTTAGGTTACAAACCAAAAGAAGCGTTAGTAGAACTAGTTTCTAAACACTTCTAGTCGAAAAAGCTGCCGTAGGGCAGCTTTTTATTTATCCCGCCTTAACGGGCAGTAAGACTCCCACCTCAAAATTCAGCGAAGGCATTGTTCAGCTCTAGCGGGAATCTCCGGTCGTTTCGCCCCCTCGGACGAGGTGAAAAGCGTCTCTCCGCCTAAGGCTCCAACGTCCTACGATTCTGAGCGAGCCGCTTCCGCTTTTTTAAAGAAGGTAGGTGGGAGATCAACTGCCCGTAAAGGCCCGATTGGTGAGGGCTGATAATCAGTGGGGGACGAAGAAAACCCCACTGATTAAAGTTTCACTTTATCTCATTAAAACCATCTTTGATGCATTTCTTTTAGAAAGCTTTCTGTGATTTTGTATCCAGAATTCTCTCCGATAACAGAGTCAATACCACAATAGGGACACGTTGCTGTATTATCATCATCACACCATTCATCAATTTTAATTGGATTAAAAATTTTTAAACAATAAAAACAACCACATATAGTATCTTTTTCTAAGGAAGCTCTATTATGAGAACTAAAACGGTGTGCATCTTTAAAATGTTTTTCCATTGTTATCCTCCTGTTTACGCTGTTCTTTGATTGTCATATTTGAATGAATTTTTTTGTTTTATGCCCAAATCGTTTGTATCGTGTATTATTAAAATTTAAAAGGAAAAAATCCCAAATTCTATTTTTTTAGTTTAACATGAAAATCAATAGTAAAATACGATGTGAAAAGATAAAAATATGTATAATAATTTCATTTTTTTTGCGCTTTCCGTTACAATGAAAGAACGTATGTTGGGGATATTGTGTTTAAAAATCATATAAGTATATAAGAAACGGAGGTATACGAGTGCACGAGCATTTAAAAGAAAAGTTAGCGATTTTACCAGATCAACCAGGTTGTTATTTAATGAAAGATAAACAAGGAACAGTTATATATGTCGGGAAGGCGAAGGTGCTTAAAAATCGTGTGCGCTCGTATTTTACCGGTTCGCATGATGGAAAGACACTCCGTCTTGTTGGAGAAATTGTTGACTTTGAATATATTGTTACTTCTTCGAATTTAGAGGCTCTCATTTTAGAATTAAATTTAATTAAAAAGTATGATCCGCGGTATAACATTAAATTAAAAGATGATAAAACATATCCATTTATTAAAATTACAGCAGAAAAGCAGCCACGGTTGCTTATTACAAGAAATGTAAAAAAAGATAAAGGGAAATATTTTGGGCCTTATCCGAATTCACAGTCAGCGCATGAAACGAAAAAGCTACTGGATCGTATGTATCCGCTGCGTAAGTGTACAAAAATGCCAGATAAAGTGTGCTTGTATTATCATATGGGGCAATGTCTAGCGCCTTGTGTTAAAGAAGTAACCGATGAACAAAATAAAGAAATTGTTGATGGGATTACAAAATTTTTAAATGGTGGACATAAGGAGACCCGTTCAGAACTTGAAAAGAAAATGTATGAAGCATCCGAGAAATTAGAATTTGAGCGAGCGAAAGAGTTGCGCGATCAAATCGCCCATATGGATGCAATTATGGAAAAACAGAAGATGATTATGAATGATATTGTTGACCGTGATGTATTTGGGTATGCGGTTGATAAAGGCTGGATGTGCGTGCAAGTTTTCTTTGTTCGGAAAGGTAAGTTAATCGAGCGTGATGTCTCTTTGTTTCCAATCTATGATGAGCCTGAAGAAGGATTTTTAACATTTATCGGTCAATTTTATGAACAAAACAACCATTTTAAACCGAAGGAAATTGTAGTGCCAGGAAGTATTGACCCTGAGTTAGTAGAGCGTTTCTTAGAAGTTGATGTAACGCAGCCAAAACGAGGAAAGAAAAAAGACCTCGTTGAATTGGCAAATAAAAATGCGAAAATCGCTTTAGAAGAGAAGTTTTATTTAATTGAACGTGATGAAGAACGTACAGTTAAAGCTGTTGAAAATTTAGGTAAGCAGCTTGATATTGAAACGCCATATCGTATTGAAGCATTTGATAACTCAAATATTCAAGGTACGAATCCAGTTTCCGCTATGATTGTCTTTATTGATGGAAAGCCAGCGAAAAAAGAGTATCGAAAATATAAAATAAAAACGGTTCAAGGGCCGGACGATTATGAATCGATGCGAGAGGTTGTACGTAGGCGTTATACGCGCGCTTTAAAAGAAAACTTGCCACTACCTGATTTAATTGTGATTGATGGAGGGAAAGGACATCTCGCAGCTGCTAGTGATGTGCTTGAAAATGAACTTGGGCTATATATTCCGATGGCTGGACTTGTTAAAGATGATAAGCACCGTACATCGCATTTAATTATTGGCGATCCACCTGAGCTTGTTGCACTTGGAAGAAATAGCCAAGAGTTTTATTTGTTGCAGCGTATCCAAGATGAAGTACACAGATTTGCAATTACGTTCCATCGTCAGCTTCACGGGAAATCAATTATTCAATCTGCTTTAGATGGGATTCCTGGAATTGGAGAGAAGAGAAAAAAGGTATTGTTAAAACACTTTGGATCACTAAAAAAGATGAAAGAAGCCTCAGTGACAGAATTTGTCGAAGCAGGAATGCCGCAAAATGTTGCAGAAACCATTTATTCCTATTTAACAGATAAGAAGACGTTGTAGTTTACAATGTCTTCTATTTTTTGATATAATTTCAGAAGATTAAAAATAATTAGAAGTGAATGAATATACAATGTGAATCCATTTTGATTTTTCGACATATAATCTGTAGCTATGAAAATAAAAACAGTTTTCCACTCATTTCCTTCTTTTGTTTTCACACGGTATGGGGAGAAAAAAGCACTGACCGCTTCTATGCATGGCCGGATGCTCTCTCTACTTAAAAAGAAAAGGTTTATGTCGTTTTTTAATTTGGATTTATATAGAAAAGTCAACTAAACCTATATATCTAGTTGACTGTTAATGTAGATTCTACACTTCGACAGGATCTTTTACGTCCCATTTTACAAGAAATGTGATAGAATCTGAACGTTTTTTTTGCTCTTCATATGACTCTGCAACAACATTTCGCTGTGCTTGAATTTGCTCTGCAACAAATCCAGTCTCTAATTGGTAAGAAGAATGTCTATTTTGCTTTTGGCGCTCTGTAATGAGCGGGCTTGTTAGCTGAAAATGCATTTCACGGCGTTTATGCTCGATGATGTTCAAACGGCCCCAACCAGCTTTTTCAAAGAAATGAATGACGTCTTCAATCGTCTCTAGCGGATATTTTCGTGCTAGGTTTCTGCCAGCCCAGTATAAGATGTCATCTAATTCTTTTCCAATTAGGTCAGGTAATACTTCTTCACGCAGCAATTCATAAGCGAAGGCGTTCAATGAAACATCTTCAAAAGATGCGATATCAATTGTATTTTTGCTCACAATATTCCCCTCTTTCTATAGGAATTATTATATAACATTTCTCATTTATAAAAACAGAACTTTCTTTAGGGAAATCTGAATATAGGGGAAGAAAAAAGGAATTGGCAAATTATATGCAAATTATGTACAAATTATGTATACGTTTTCTTGACGCTTCGACAAAAATAGGAGTAAAATGAACTTGGTATCAAATTATGCTGAAATATTTCGAATAATTTTTTCAGTTTTTCTTATAGCAATAGTGAAAAAACATTATTGTTATAAACTAATACTGGAAGCAGCAGTCAAACATTCAAGGGGGGTAATGGGGACATGAAAGGCCGCGAGTATACGTTTCGCAAGTGGCACTCATTAATGGGGGTCATCCCGGTTGGTGTCTTTTTGACACAACATTTAGTAGTAAATAATTTTGCAACAAGAGGAGCAGAGGCTTTTAACAAAGCTGCTCATTTTATGGAGCTCCTTCCATTCCGTTATGCGCTAGAAATTTTCGTCATCTTTTTACCGATACTGTACCATGCTATATATGGATTATATATTGCATTTACAGCTAAGAACAATGCAACATCTTATAGTTACTTCCGTAACTGGATGTTTGTTTTTCAAAGAATTTCAGGGGTGTTCACGCTTATTTTCATAGCTTGGCACGTTTGGCAAACTCGTATTCAAGCATTGTTAGGTGCGCAGGTAAATTATGATATGATGGCAGATATTTTAAATAATCCAGCTATGTTTGGCTTCTATTTAGTTGGGGTTATATCAACAATTTTCCACTTTGCAAATGGACTATGGACATTCTGCATTAGCTGGGGAATTACAGTATCGCCACGTTCACAACGTATCTCTACTTATGTAACATTAGCTATTTTCTTAGGTTTATCTTATGTAGGTGTGAGTGCATTATTAGCGTTCATCGATCCACAGCTAGCAAATCAGTAAGGAGTGGGAGAGCATGAAAGGGAAACTTATAGTAGTCGGCGGTGGCTTGGCCGGCTTAATGGCAACGATTAAGGCAGCAGAAGCAGGAGTAAACGTGGAACTGTTCTCTTTAGTACCAGTAAAACGTTCGCATTCTGTATGTGCACAGGGTGGCATTAACGGTGCCGTAAATACGAAAGGTGAAGGGGATTCTCCATGGATCCACTTTGACGATACAATTTATGGTGGGGACTTCTTAGCGAACCAACCACCAGTTAAAGCAATGTGTGAAGCAGCGCCTGGTATTATTCATTTAATGGACCGTATGGGTGTTATGTTTAACCGTACAGAAGAAGGACTTCTTGATTTCCGCCGTTTCGGAGGAACACAACATCACCGTACAGCATTTGCTGGTGCAACAACAGGACAACAGTTGTTGTACGCGTTAGATGAGCAAGTGCGTCGTCATGAAGTAGCAGGACTTGTAACGAAATATGAAGGTTGGGATTTCTTACGGGCTGTTGTGGATGACGAGGGTGTATGCCGCGGAATCGTTGCACAAGACTTACAATCTATGGAGATTAAGAGTTTCCGAGCTGATGCCGTGATTATGGCAACAGGGGGCCCTGGTATCATCTTCGGAAAATCGACAAACTCTATTATTAATACAGGTACGGCAGCATCTGCTGTATATCAACAAGGTGCATATTATGCAAATGGTGAGTTTATTCAAATTCACCCAACTGCAATTCCAGGGGACGATAAATTACGTCTAATGAGTGAATCTGCACGTGGTGAAGGTGGACGCGTTTGGACATATAAAGATGGTAAACCATGGTACTTCTTAGAAGAGAAATACCCTGCATATGGAAACCTTGTACCTCGTGATATCGCAACGCGTGAAATCTTTGACGTGTGTGTAGAACAAAAACTAGGTATTAATGGTGAAAACATGGTGTATCTAGATCTTTCTCATAAAGATCCGAAAGAGTTAGATATTAAACTTGGTGGAATCATTGAAATCTATGAAAAATTCACAGGTGATGATCCTCGTAAACTACCGATGAAAATCTTCCCAGCTGTTCACTACTCAATGGGCGGACTATGGGTTGATTACAAGCAAATGACAAGTATTCCAGGGTTGTTCGCAGCAGGTGAGTGTGATTACTCTATGCACGGCGGTAACCGATTAGGTGCGAACTCATTATTATCAGCGATTTATGGCGGTATGGTAGCAGGACCAAACGCGATTGAATATATGAAAGGTCTTTCAAAATCATCTGATGCTGTTTCATCAGCTACCTATGAGCAAAATGAGCTAATCGAAACAGAGAAATTTAACAATATTTTAACGTTAGACGGTAATGAAAATGCATATGTTCTTCATAAAGAGCTTGGAGAATGGATGACAGATAACGTAACAGTAGTTCGTGAAAATAAAAAGTTACAAGAAACAGATGCAAAAATTGTAGAGTTAATGGAGCGTTATAAACGCATTAACATTAACGATACCGCGAAATGGAGTAACCAAGGTGCTTCATTTACACGTCAGTTGGCAAACATGTTTGAATTAGCTCGTGTTATTACAATTGGTGCATATAACCGTAATGAAAGCCGCGGTGCACATTATAAACCAGAATTCCCAAATCGTGATGATGCGAACTTCTTAAAAACGACAATGGCTAAGTTTGAGGGAGAAGGAAATGCACCAGCATTCCATTACGAAGACGTTGATATTTCATTAATCAAACCACGTAAACGTGATTATTCTTCAAAACATGATGTAGCTGCTAAGGGTGAAGAGAAGGGGGATAAACAACATGTCTGAGAAAACAATCCGCCTCATCATTACGAGACAAGATGGACCAGATGCACAATCGTTTGATCAAGAATTTGAGATTCCATATCGTCCAAATATGAATATTATTTCGGCTCTTATGGAAATTCGTCGTAATCCTGTTGATGCAAAAGGAAATCAGACAACTCCTGTTGCATGGGATATGAACTGTTTAGAAGAAGTATGTGGTGCTTGTTCTATGGTGATTAATGGTAAACCGCGTCAATCATGTACGGCTCTTATCGATAAATTAGAACAACCAGTTCGTATAAAACCGATGAAGACATTCCCGGTTGTACGTGACTTACAAGTTGACCGTAGCCGTATGTTTGATGCGTTAAAACGTGTTAAGGCTTGGGTTCCAATTGATGGTACGTATGATCTAGGGCCAGGACCAAGAATGCCAGAGAAAAAACGTCAATGGGCATATGAGCTTTCGAAATGTATGACATGTGGTGTTTGCTTAGAGTCATGTCCAAACGTGAACAGTAAATCTGACTTTATTGGACCAGCACCACTTTCACAAGCGCGTTTGTTTAACTCACATCCAACTGGTGAAATGCATAAAGCAGAGCGCTTACGTGCGATTATGGGTGATGGTGGACTTGCGAACTGTGGTAACTCACAAAACTGCGTGCAATCATGTCCAAAAGGTATACCATTAACAACATCAATTGCAGCATTAAACCGTGATACAACAATTCAGTCGTTTAAAGATTTCTTTGGTAGCGACAATAACTATTAATAAATATTGCCTCTTCGATTCGAAGAGGCAATATTTATATAGATTGATAATCCTAGTTTACTTATCGCTTTAATTTTTTGTTTCTTCTGAAATTTAAGTTTGAGCGTACACTACTTATTAGAATAGAAGAAAAGGAGAGACGATTATGAAGAAGATTTCTTATATTGAAGACTTTGAGAAATGGGAAAAAGGTTTTTCATTTTATATTCCTGTGAAAGTTCGTTTTTGTGAAACAGATATGTTTGAACACATGAATAATGGGGTCGCCTTTACATACTTTGAGGAGGCACGTATTGAATTTTTTAAAGAATTAGGTTTTATGCAAGAATGGACACATGAAGCATCCGAAACAATGATTGTTGTTGCTGACTTACAATGTAACTTTTTGAAACAGATCTTTTTTGATGAAAACTTAAAAGTTTATGTGAAAGCTGAATCTATTGGAAACTCTTCTTTAGATTTGCACTATATGGTGAAAAATGAAACTGGGGAAGTTTGTTTAGTAGGGCGCGGGGCAATGGTACAAGCATCGAAGAAAACGGGAAAAGGATCACCTTGGCCTGAAGAATGGAAGCAAAAGTTACTACAATAAGGTGAGATATGAATAAAGTAGGCGCATATAAAAAATAATAATGTTGGCGGAGGACCTAATGACCATCTATTATTTTTGTTTTGAGGCTATATCGTACTCTGATAATCTGGAAAAACACGACAGTATAGGAGCGTTTATTAATTGTTGGGTAGGCTCAAGTGATATGAATTCAGCATGGACCGAAGCGAATCGCTACATTGAGAATGAAGGCTGGAAAATAATAAATGTTAAAGATCAATTTATTGCAGATCGAAAGCAGTACGAGACGGATTATGAATTAAAGGAAGAACTTGAGTGTTTTGATCTAGCCAAAAAGGATGGGATTGCCGCGATCCTTTACACATGGTCTGAAGAATAATGAGATATAGTATGTTAAGTGAAAAGAAATAAAAGTAGAAAACATATTATATATGGTTAATATGTTTTCTACTTTATTTTTTATGTCTGAATAAGAGAGAATTCTCTTATTTTTTTGCCCCCATTGCTTCTTCTAATGTTAAGTGATGTTTGTGTAAGTATGTAGCATATGGATTACCGACGTATCTAAGGTGCCACGGTTCATATGAGTATTCTGTTGTATCTGTTTTATCTTCTAAATAGCGAATGACAAAGCCGAATTCATGAGCATGTTTGGCTACCCATTTTCCTTCGTCTGTTTCGCCAAAAATAGGTTCTAACTGATATTTTGCAGATTTAGAGCTAATATCCATTGCAAGGCCTGTTTGATGTTCACTTGTTCCAGGGATTGCGCTTACTGAATCTGCTTCAGCTTGTCCTTGTCGTTTTACGTACATATTATGTAATGATTGTTGTCGTTTATAAGAGCGGTATCCTGATACAGCAGTAAGTTCTAGTCCTTGCTCTTTTGCTGCATGGAACATTTTTTCTAGTGCTGTCGCGGCATCTTTACGAAGTAATGTTTTTTCTTTATCTTTTGGATATGCAAATGGAATGTCTGGTCTTATAAGGTCATCTGGTGTATAGCCATCTGGTAATTTACGATGCTTATTTACTAATACAAGAGGTGAATCCGGATTTGTAACAAGGGAGAAGTTCTCATCTGTTTTTTTGGCTGTATGAGCTGCTTTTGGAAATGCAGGAATTTCTTCTTTTGGATGTTCAATATGTTTCTTTGTTTCGACAGCTTTCGCTTCATTTTGTAGTGGAGATTTAGAGCCGAAGTAAGCGAAGGATGTGATACCGATTACAATCGCAGTGGCAGAAATAATAATTACTTTTTTCATAACGCTGTGTAATCTCAGTCCTTTCATATAGTTTGTCTAACAGTCTTTATTATAAGTCTAGTTATTATAAAAAGAAATATAAGAGTCATAACGTAATAGAATTGCAAAGAAAATGTCAAAAAATGTGTGATTTTGTTGAATTTTATATGTGACGTTCAGATATATGCATAATTGGATTTAGGGAATTGGAAGAGGAAATAGCAAAAAAGGATGGCCTAGGCCATCCTTTTTTGCTATTTTACTTCAAATGATTTTAAGTTATCACGACGAATTTTATCTTTTTCTGCATCAGATTTTTTGAAGTTGTAATCATATAGTGCACCTTCCCAATCACCGTACATTGGGTTAGGGAAAATGATAAATTTTTCGCCAAACTGTGCTTTTGTTTCTTCAACTGTTTGATTACGATCTTTTACAGATTTTCCATCGAATCCAGTGAAGTCAGATAAGTTGTCACCAAAGAATAGGACAATATCATGCGATTGTGAAACAAGTTCACGGCGCTTTTCTTTTCCTTTTTCTTTCGGATCTTGTAGTAAAATATGTTCTTTTGTTGCTTGCGGAGCACCAACGCGCTCAAGGTTTTTAATTGTTGCATCTAGTTGGTTTGTTTTGCGGTTTGAAATGTAATAAATGTCTACACCTTTAGATTCCGTATATTTTAAGAAGTCAATTGCACCAGGAAGAGCCTCAGCTTCTGCTTTATTGATCCACTCATCCCATTTATAAGGGTAGCCCTTTCCTTCTTTAATAGTCATTGCTTGGTGAGGACTGTTATCTAAAACAGTCTCATCTAAATCTAGTACAATTGCTGGCTTTTTGCTTGTACCTTTTGCAAGAGCTGCATCAAGTTTCAATTGTCCAATGTTATACCCTTGATAATACAATGCTTTCGTTTCACCAGCTGTTTGGAACCATAAATCAGCCATGAGTTGCTGGTCTGTTAATTTTACTTTTTCTTCTTTTGCCACAGTTTTCTCTGCTGTTCCTGAACATCCTACAAGTGATGTAGAGAGAACGGCTACAGATAATAATGTGGTAATTCCCCTTTTCATCTTCATATGTATCCTCCTTGATGTAAATAAATCATTTAATATTATATATTAAAATATAATATTTTACGTAATCTTTTTTATGAACTTTTGCATATTGTCCTTTGTATATACAGTAGTATGTCCTAGTTAAGTATAATAAGTAAAGAATTAGATGATGATAAATGACAATTATAATTGTCATAATGACAATTATAATTGACGAATGCTAGATTTTTATTTACAATTTTAACTAAATAAAACAAATGGTGGATGGATATATGAGTGATCTTAAATTTAATTATAAAAATTAAAAGATTTATATATGTTACAATATTTTTCCTGTATTCAACATACCATTTAGAAGATTGGAAGAATGATGAAAAAGGGGAGGGCTATATTTGAGCTTGCAAATAAAAAACTTAACGAAAATATTTGGAGAATCAAAAGCGGTCAATCAATTAAAAATTTCATTACCAAAAGGTGAAGTGTTAGGACTACTTGGAAGAAATGGTGCAGGAAAAACGACAACGATTAAAATGCTCCTTGGTTTATTAACTCCTAATGAAGGATCCATTACGTGGAATGGGAAAGCAATTTCTCAAAGCGGTGTAACAATTGGCTATCTTCCGGAAGAAAGAGGATTATATACGAAAAGTAGAGTGATAGACCAGCTTCGCTATTTCGGTAGATTAGAAGGAATGACGAAAAAAGAAGTAGACCGTGCAATTGATCGATGGTTAGAAAAATTAGCGATCCCGGAATATAAATACAAAACGGCGGGGGAGCTTTCAAAAGGAAATCAGCAAAAAATCCAATTAATTGCTGCGCTTATTCACGATCCAGAGCTCCTTATTTTAGATGAGCCGTTTAGCGGACTAGATCCAGTGAATGCTGGTATGTTAGCAAACATTATTGAAGAACAAGTGCAAAGCGGAAAAACAATTATCTTGTCTAGCCATCGTATGGAACAAGTAGAAGCGTTCTGCCAACATGTGTGTATTTTGAAAAAAGGGGAAGCGGTTGTAGAAGGGAAACTAAGCGATATTAAGCAAGAATACGGTTTTCGAAATTTAACAATTGAAGATGCGGCGGAAAATGAACAAGCATTACAAGCCTTACATATTTCGTATGAAAAACAACAAGGACTGCTATATGTGAAAGTCCATGATGATGCAGAAGCTTTAATGATTTTAAAGAAATTGCAGGAACAAGGTATAAGCTTAAGACAATTTAAAATGTTAGAGCCGACGCTAAACGAAATATTTGTAGAAAGGGCGAAATAACAATGCGTAAATTTTCTCATGTATTTTCATTTTATTTTAGAGAATCATTTTTATCTAAAAAATCTTTGATTACGAGTGCTATTTTATTTTTAATTGTGTTTGGGATTGTAGCGTTTACCCACTTTACTTCTGATACAGATAAAGGGAAAGATAAAATTGCGGTGGTAACAGAAAGTGCTACATATAAAGTAAAAGAAAGTGATTTAAATAAATTACTTCCTTCAGCAAAAGTAACTGTAGCCTCAAAGGAAGAGTTTGATAAACTGTATAAGAAAGTGGAAGAAGGAGATTTAGACGGTTTATTTCATATCACAGAAAAAATTGGTATTCCAGAAGTTACGTATATGTATAGTGGATTTCCAAGTCAGTCAACTTCTACGCTCATGGTAAGTTATTTGAAGGAGCAATACACAGCTGTAATGATTGAGAAGAATAATGTTTCACCAGAAGTAGCAAAACAATTGCAAATGGAAATTCCGATGAAGCAAGAGGCAATAAAAGATCGGGCATCTTCCTTTGGTATCGGTTATGCATTTTCGTTTGCATTGTATATGTTTATTATCTCATTTGGAAATGCAATTGGGACAACAATTGCATCTGAAAAAGCATCACGTGTTATGGAACTTATGCTTCCAAAAGTAAAACCGCTTACAATGATGTATGCGAAAATTTTAGCTGTTGTAGCTACAGCTTTATTACAAATTGCTGTACTTGCTTGTGGATTTATCATTCCGTATTTATTAGGATGGATTGATTTAAATAATGCTTCAATATTTGGACTTTCTTTAGATTTTTCAACTTTAGATACATTAGTAATCAGTATGTTTATTATCTACTTTATTACAGGATATTTACTATATGCGATGTTATACGCAGCGGCTGGAGCAGTTGTATCTAAGCTAGAAGATTTACAATCAGTTGCATTGCCGATTACATTTTTAGGTATGGGAGCATTCTTCATTAGTATGAAGTCGTTATTTGATCCAAATAGTACACTGGTTTTAATCAGTTCCTATATTCCATTTTTTACACCGATGGTTACGTTCTCGCGCGTTGTAGCTGGTGAAGCAGGAGCATTAGAGATTAGCGTTACATTAGCAATTTTAGTTGTAACAATTTTAATTATTAATTGGATTGCAAGCCGTATTTACGTCAATGGTGTGATGACTTATTCTGATAAAGTGAAATTTAAAGATTTAGCTAAATTTATTAAGCGTCAATAACCATGAAAGCATGATTTTTAGGGAATCATGCTTTTTCTTTATGTATAAATGAAATATAGTATATAATGATAAGTATCATCTTTTGATAGAATGAACGTAAAGGAGGGGCGTGCAGATGGGAATTAGTAGCCGTTTTACAGTAGGTGTTCATATGTTAACGTTACTTGCGATAGATCGAAGCTCTCGCTGTACCTCTGAATGGATTGCTGGTAGTGTGAATACAAATCCAGTAGTGATTCGCCGCATTACAGGAATGTTAAAAAGAGCGGGTCTTGTTGATGTCCAAGCAGGAAAGGGTGGCACATCGCTTGCTCGTGATTTAGAGGAAATTACATTACTTGATGTATATAAGGCAGTGGAAGTAGTCGAAGAAGGACATCTATTTTCTTTCCATGAGAGTCCTAACGTTGAATGTCCAGTAGGGGCTAATATTCAATCAGTCTTAGAGATTATATTGATGCAAGCGCAGGAAGCAATGGAAAATGTGCTTGCGAACGTAACAGTTCAGCAACTTGTTACAAATTTACAATCAAAGATTCAAAAGTAAAAAGCGAGTCTCATATAAATGGGCTCGCTTTTTTACTTTCAGAAATACTGAAAATTCTATTTTTCAGTATTTAATGCAAATTTCCCTACAATGGCAGCAACGATACCACCAAGAATTGGAGCAACAATAAATACCCATAATTGAGATACAGCTTCTCCGCCAGCAAATAAAGCTGGTGCTAGGCTACGTGCAGGGTTAACTGAAGTTCCTGTTAATGGGATGCCTTGTAAGTGAACTAATACTAACGTGAAACCAATTACTAATCCAGTGAACTGTGCATTACCCTTTTTACCTGTTACAGCAATAATAACTAAAATAAAGACGAATGTTAAAATAAATTCAACTAAGAAAGATCCTGTTAATCCAAGTTTTCCAAAACCATTTTGTCCTAAGTTATCTAAAGATAGATTAGCAGATTTTAAAATTGTTACTAATGTTGTAGTTCCTAGTAACCCCCCTAAAACTTGAGCTAATAAGTAACAGCCAAGCTCCTTAGCATTCATTCGTTCGTTTATGAACATGGCAATTGATACTGCTGGGTTTACGTGACATCCAGAAATCGTTCCAATGCTATATGCCATAGCGACAATTGATAATCCGAAAGCCATGGCGATTCCTAAAATACCAATCCCCTCAATTCCGCCGCCTAAAACAGCAGTTCCAGTTCCGAATAATACAAGTACAAAAGTACCAATAAATTCAGAAATTCCTTTTTTTTAGCATAATTTTCCTCCTTTAAATAGGCATGAAAACGTATTATAACATAGAATGATGCTGTTCTAATTATAAACAGGGAATGAAAAAATATTCCGATTAAATAAATGATTAAGATTTATCCCGCATTAACGGGCAGTAAGACCCTGATTGGTGAGGGGGGATAATCATTGAGGGATGAAGAAACACTCACTGACTAAGGTTTCACTTTATACGATTTCAATTACATAAAAAAGCATGGTTCTCGAAAGAAGAATCATGCTTTTTAACGCCCTGTTATGCTGTTTTCTTTTGCCTAGCGACCGGAACAGAACGATTCAAAATGCTATTTGCGACCATTCCAGCCATAATGATAATCATCCCAATAAGTGAAAGCCCGATCGGAAACGAACCATTTAAGAAAATAATTTCACCAAGAACAGTAAATATCATCGTTCCGGCTTGCGTTGCTTCTACAGCTCCTAGTAAGGAAAGATTATCTTTCGCTAAATCTGTTGCAAAGAAAAACGTCATTGTGGCAATAACGCCTGAACATAATGCTAATAAAAATCCTTGAAGCATTTGGCCTGATGTTGGCATACTCGTTTCCCAAAAACCATATATTCCAAGAATAACTGCTATGGGAAGGCTACCAATCGCCATTCCTAATACACGTTGGAAGGTATCAAGGCGTCCCCCTACAACTTCCATCATTTTTCGATTGCCAAATGGATATAGGAAAGCTGCGAGAACAACAGGAAGAAAACCGGATATAAATTGAGTTGCTGTAATATGCCCAGCTTCGGTTGCTTGCATACAAATGACACCGATTAAAATGAAAAGTGATACGTATAAACTACGAAGTGGGATTTTTCCCCGTACTCGTTTTGGACCTGTTTTTGTTTCGGTGGTAATAAAAAATAATGGCGATAGTAGCAAACCAGCAAGTATTGTAACTTGCCAAGTTCCTGCAACAAGCCAAGCTGGAGAAAAGACGGCTGCAAAGCTTAATAAAGAATAAAAACCGGTGCCTGCTAAAGACCCCCAGCCTAGCCATGCAAAAGGATGTTTTCGCATTTCTGACCATAGTCCCCCGAGGTTTTTGCGAAATAAAACGATAAGGAATAAAATAGGAAGAGCAAATAAAAAACGGAAAGAAGCAGTCCACGCCCAGCTTGTTCCGGATACATTCATCGCTCTGTTAATAATAAATGTTGCAGAGAAAAAAGCGGATGATAAAATACCTAATAATATTGCACGCATAATGCGGAAGCACTCCCTTCGAGGTTCGAAACATTTATGTATAGTATAATATACTTATATAAAATAAAAGTAAACTATTTTATACTTTAAGGTGGTTTTGTTAATATGAAAGAAAAAGAGGATATGCAAACAAAAGAAGTCATTCAGCAAGTTGGTCAGTTATTACGACAAATTCGTAATGAACAAAAATTAAGTTTAGAAGAATTGGCACAAAAAACAGGAGTTAGTAAATTAACATTAGGAAAAATTGAAAGAGGTGAAACGAATCCAACATTAGCCGTCATCTGGAAAATTACGAAGGGGTTGTCAATCCCGTTGTCGAGATTAATGGTAGTTGGAGAGCCAGTAGCTATTTCACGATCAGGGGAAGGGTTTGCGGTAGATGCAGGGCAGGCATGGCGATTAGAAACTATATTTCGATATACGAAAGAAACCGATATGGAGATGCATCGTGCTTGTTTAAGGCCCCGTAGTATATACGAACCGGAGTCTCACCATGAGGGAGCGATCGAACTCGTTACAGTTATGAAAGGACAAGTCGCGATTCAAGTTGAAAATGACGTGTATGAATTAAATGAATTTGATTCGATTCAGTTTGAAGCAAATAAGAAGCATAGTTACAAAAATGCTGGAGATGAGGTTGCTGTTTTACATTTAACGATGAAGTATTCTTCGTAACGGAAAATCGGTATAAAACCTATTTTTTTAGGTGGGAGAGAGCATCCGGCCATGTGTAGAAGTAGTCAGCTCCTTTTTTACTCCATGCCAAGTGAAAGTAAAGCGGGGAAGCCAGTGAGGTTATAGCCATGACTTATGTGTTAAAACGTTAAAATGTATAAAAAAGGCACTGATTGGGCACCGGTGCCTTTTAGTAAGAACGTGGCATAAGCAATAGACAAACGAGGTAAGCTAAAAAACCTGTTCCGAAACATAGAATCGCAATAACCCAAAGGATACGAATCATACTAGCGCTTATATCGAAATATTCTCCTAAACCACCGCATACACCAAATAACATTTTATTAATTTCAGATCTACGTAACTTTTTTTCCATTATAAAATCTTCTCCTTTTTAATATCACCATGTTTTTCTTTTATGTATTGGTGATACCTTATACTTTTATCTTACATGGAAAAGAATATGGAAACTATTGAATTATATTACATTTTTCTGAAAAAAGATTGCAGTTTTGTAAGGCGTTTTTAGGAATATGCACCTAAATGGAAATGGATAGAAAGGTTTCTTTTTAGGTGCATATTTTTGTTATTTTTGAAAGCGATAAGGTGCAGTCGTAACAATAACATTTTGCTTATATAAAAGGTATACGCGTAATAATACACTTGATTGATTGTGTAAAACGTTATGCCATCTTTTTTTAGTGATGAATTGTGGAATAAGAACTGTAACAAAATGATTCTTTTCCTCTGCCTTATGCTGAATAATCGTAATTAATTTTGCGATAGGTCGCATTAAGCTTCGGTAAGATGAGACAAATGTAACAAGACGAATGTTTGGTTGCCACTCTTTCCATTTTTCCTGCATACGTATTTCGCTTTCTTTATCAAAAGCTACATATACAGCGATAACTTGATCACCAATTGTTTCCGCGTAATTGATAGATTGTTCGACTACTTTTGTAATACCGGCGATGGGTACGATGACGACATTACCAGTCATTTTTTTAGGGAGGTTAGTGCAATCAATACGTAACTGTTCTCCCACCGCAACGTAATGATTATGAATGCGGTGAAAGATGAAAACAATGATAGGTAGGAAAACAAGAACGGACCATACGTGTGTGAATTTAGTAATGAAAAAAATAAGAAGTACAGTTAATGAGATGAGGGCACCTAGTAAGTTTGTTAATAATTTTGGTACCCAGCCTTGTGGTTTTTCGCGTAGCCACTTTATAATCATCCCTGTTTGTGACAATGTAAAAGGAATAAATACTCCGACAGCATATAGCGGAATTAATTGTTCGGTTTTACCTTGAAAGGCCATAATTAAAAATATAGAACCGATGCCTAGTGTAATAATTCCATTTGAATAGCCTAATCGATCTCCACGCATTAAATACATACGCGGCATATATTTATCTGATGCTAAATTAAATGCTAAAAGTGGAAATGCTGAAAACCCTGTGTTGGCAGCTAGCACTAAAATAAGAGCAGTTGTTCCTTGAATAAAGTAATACACAAAATTTCTTCCAAATATATTTGAAGCAATTTGAGACACGACAGTTTCATTATGTTTAGGTGCGATTCCATACCAATATGCTAAAAACGTGATACCAGTAAATAAAACCGCAAGAATCATGCCCATGATAACTAATGTTTTTGCTGCATTTTTTGCAGCAGGTTCTTTAAAGTTTGGAATCGCATTGGAAATGGCCTCTACTCCTGTTAAAGCGGAACAGCCAGATGAAAATGCCTTCAACAAAAGGAAGAGTGTAATTCCAGGCACGACAGTTCCCATCGGTGCATGTAAATTGGCGGGAGCTTGTCCAGAAGAAATCTTAAAAATACCTACAATTATTAAAATAACAAGTGCTAATACAAAGAGATAGACCGGATACGCCAATATCGAAGCGGATTCAGTTACGCCTCGCAGGTTTAAAATTGTAATGAACATTACAAGGATGACTGCGATAGGAACAGTATAGGTATGCAGCGCTGGAAATGCTGATGTAATAGCATCGGTTCCAGCAGAAACACTTACGGCTACAGTAAGGATGTAATCAACAAGTAGGGATCCTCCTGCAATGAGCCCGGCATTTGTGCCTAAATTTTCTTTTGAAACAACATAAGCACCACCTCCGTGTGGATAAGAAAAAATGATTTGCCTATACGATAAAATGAGCGCTGTCAATAAAATAAGAACTCCTATTGCGATGGGGATGGAATACCAAAAAGCAATTGCCCCAAATGCCGCCAGTACAATTAAAATTTGTTCTGTTCCATAAGCAACAGAAGAAAGGGCGTCAGAAGACAGAATAGCGAGTGCTTTTAGTTTGTTTAATTTTTGTTCCCCTAATGCTGTTGATTTAAGTGGTCTACCGATTAGAACACGTTTGAAGGCTGAAAACATAATGACACCACCAATACATAAAATTTTGCAGATGAAGCGTATTGTTAGAAATATCTACATTCCTACCTAGTAGTATTAGCGTTTTTTCACTGAATCTTTCTGAAAAGAAGAAGGTAATAACTGGAGTGAATGGTCTTAGGGGGAGAAAGGGTAGGTTTCTTTTTTATCTAATCTAATATTGTGATTGAATTGTTATTTTCAATAAGAGATATAAGTAAAGAGAAAGTTTAAGTGAAATTTGCTTAGACTTTTTTATTTAAGAAAGAAAGTGCATGGGTTTACAATACATAATTAGTTATTATAAGAAATCTTACCTTCTGTGCATTGAATGTTGAAAAACATGCTTAAGCATTAAGATGTAAATTTTAAATAAGAGAAGCAGGTTGTTATGAGATAAATAATTATGTATATGATGAGCATTTTCGCGTTTATTATTTAGTAATTTTTTGTGGATAGTGAGTTGGTGTTTAAAAAGGGATTTTGAGAAATTCTGAAATGCATATAGAGCGTAAATAACGTATGCAATTTAGCCCATTTTCATTCACCTCTTGCACATTTTGTTCATACAATATCTTGACTAAATAAACACCCAACTTACACATATACAGCTCTGGCTTAAGCAAGGAGGGTTATACCAGTTGAAGGAAAAAGCATATCAATCTAAACCTTTATTGACAAAGAGAGAGAGAGAAGTGTTTGAATTATTGGTTCAAGATAAAACGACGAAAGAAATTGCAGGTGAACTTTTTATTAGTGAGAAGACCGTACGTAACCATATATCAAATGCAATGCAAAAGCTAGGGGTTAAAGGACGTTCACAAGCGGTTGTTGAGCTTCTTCGTATGGGAGAACTCGAATTATAAACAGATG
>NZ_JAJJBY010000033.1:0-50161 GCF_022625245.1 Bacillus sp. TL12
GTTTGTATCAGTTCTCTCCTATCGGTATCATATTCCCTATATTTTTGTCCTTTGGCTCTGTGAAAATATCAAATGGGTTTTTAGTAACCGTATAACAGCATAGCTTTTCATTCATCAACTTCATTACTTTTTGATTTTTTTCTATATAATAATTTTCAGTAAAACGAATCCAATCTACCACATTATCTTCATCAGTCGACGAGTATTGGAATAGCTTATTTTCTTCTAATTTACAAATTAAATGCTTCATTTCTTGTAAGGGTAGCATAATCTCAAATTCAGACGTGTGAAACTCCTTGTCTAGGTCGATCAACACCGTTATATCACAGCAACCTGAACCATATGAATGCATAACATCGCATGACCAATCAACAATCGATAACAAGGTTAATAGTTTATATTTGTGTATGGATCGCCCAAGATAGACGATGGGAATATGCACAGAATCTGATTGTAATAATGCTTTCATAATAATTGTTTGTTTAAGATCTAACATCGGTCTTTTTTTTGCTCTTACATGCTCTAATCGAGGTTCCAATTTGAGTAAAAGTTCATCCAAATGTGGCAAATTCTCTTCAGGTTTTTCCCTTTCTTCTAGAATATCTTGAAACTCCATTTCACCTTCTAGGTAATGTTCAAGAGTTTCTACGGTGAACAAGTTAGAAAGAAAACGATAATATCTATAGTCATGAAAAATTCTTCCTTGTAATGTTCTTTCTTCAAAAAATAAAATTTCTAACGGATCACAACTTGATTGAAGATTGATATTAAATTCTTTCATTTCTCTTATAAAATTCATAATACGTTCACTCTCTCTCATTTTTATTTGCCAAATAAGAATTTTAATCGTTTCTCTTGTGTGCTATAAGATAACCGAGCATCAAATTTCTTCCCATTATTTTTGGACTCAAATCCTTTGATTTGATCGGTCATATTCTTTTCTAATATTTTGATTACATTGTTACTACTAATTTTCTTTCCAGACACCACTCCTGGGATAATAAATTCACAAGTCTTTTTATATTGCTCACATAAGTAATGAGATTTCCCTACAAGGACTCGGCTCTTGCATAGCGGACATTTCCCTAGTGTACGATCCTCAATTGTTGGAAAACGGAACTTTAGTCCTTCCTTATCCAAATAGAGTGCCGCTGTAAATTCACCTTTTTCTCCTTTGAATCCTTGAATGAAGTCCGAACATTGTCCCTTAAGTATCTTTTTCATTTGAGAAGGAGGAATCGCTTTTTCTTTAATTTTTGCTGGCAACATGAACTTACAACCATTTTTATATGCTGTACATCCAAAAAATGTTTTCCGGTGAAGAATATCTCCCTTTTTACAATCTGGACACTTACCAAGAGAGAGCTCCTCTGTCGTTGGAAACTGGAATTGCACTTTTCCTTCTCGGAATACTAAATACGCTGAAAACTCTTTCTCACCAGTTTTAAAGCCTTTTAACAGATCCGTTTTCTTACCTTCAAATAGCTTTTTTATTTGTGCTTCAGGAATTGCCTTTTCTTTAATTTTCTTTGGCATACGGATCTCACACTCTGGATAATTACTACACCCATAGAAATTTCCTTTATGAAGGATTTTCCCCTTTTTACATGAGCAACGACACACTTCAATTTGTTGATTCCAATTCCGAATCATTTCGTCTGCTACTTTTTCATCCGTTTCTCCTAATTTTTCAACTGTATCTTTTACAAATGTATTCGTTTGTTCTACAAACTCACCGTATGGCATTTCTTTCTTTTCGATCATATGAATCATCCCTTCCATTTCAGCCGTATACGCTGGATTTTTGATTTCATCTATCGGAAATGTCTCTACAAATGCACGACCAATTTTCGTAGTACGAATTTGGCCATTGGTAATTGTGATGTAATTTCTCGTTGCGAGTTTTGGAATAAAGGTTTCTTCTGTCGCAACTGTTCCAATCCGTTTTCCCTTCATTAACTCTTTTAAATGGTCATCGTCCAACTTACGACCGGCGGTCTCCATAAACGTTAGAATAGAGCTCTCTGTATGGAATGCTGGCTTCTTAGTTTTCGACTGCATTAAATCATGTTTTACAACTTGAAAGTAGTCTCCTTCATATAAAAAAGGGATTTGAAAGCTTTCCACAGAACCCTCTTCCATGTCCTCATGAAATACGCTTAAAAACCCCTTCTCTTGAAGAACCTTCTCTTTCGCACTATATATATTTTCCTCTTGATCTATAAAATGTACCTCACGTACCAAATAAATAGCGGGTGGCATAAAGTTCCCAATAAATCGTTTTACAATGAGGTCATATAATTGAATTTCTAATGGTTTTCTATTGGTCCCGTCATATGGTTTTGTTGTCGGGATGATGGCAAAGTGACTATCTACCAATTCATCATTAAATGTGGCATGTTTGTCTGTAATGGTATGCGTATCTACAAGTTGAACCAGATCCGCATAATTGCTAGACTGTAAGGCTTGGAATACTTCTTGTACCCGGCTTACCTTTTCAGTCGGCAAATGCCTAGAGGAAGAACGGGGGTACGAAATCCACCCTTCTTCATATAAACTCTGAATATATTTTTTTGCGGTTTCTGCACTTACCTTTAATTTCACATGGGCATCTTTATACAGATCCGTTAAGTTATATAATAATTTCGGTTTCTTCTTCCTCGTATTCTCTTTAAACTCTGTTACCGTTAGTGCTGTACCAACTAATTTTTCACCAAGCTTTTGCAAAGGAGCCGGATCTAATAACTGATCTTCTGTCTTCATAACAGCTTCTAATCCATTATCTGTGATGAGTTTTAGATTGTAGTAGGTTTGTTCCTTATAATTCTCTATGGCTACCTCACGTTGCCAAATCTCATGTAACAGACACATTTGCACACGCCCCGTTGCCAATAAGAATTGATTTTTAGCAAGTTTCGTTGTACATCCTCTTGTCACATTGATTCCGAGAAGATAGTCTAGGTATTGCCTCGCTTTAGCGGAATTTGCAAGTCCGTCATAGTGTTCCCCTGGCTCTAATCGGTTCAACCCCGCCTCTAATTCTGCTGGCTCATACGAAGCAAGCCAAAGGCGAGATTGTCGTTTATTTACGCCCGCATATTCATACATTTCACGATAAATCAGCTCGCCCTCACGGTCTCCATCACATGCGTTGACCACATGATCTACATCCTGGCGTTGCAACAAATCTACTAGAATATTGATTTGTTCGATATAATCTTGCTTCACTTTGTATTCCGGCTCTAACAAAAGAGGCAAATGTTCAAATTTAAATTCTTTGTATCTCTCATCTATTTCTTCTGGATGCTTCAGCTCCAATAAATGACCGGAACACCAACTAATAATGTACTGATGGTTCTCAAAGTACCCAAAATAAGGTTTGCTCCCCATATGTTTCTCTGCATTTCTAAAACGTGGTGATTTCAATAATTCGTATGCAACTTTCGGCTTTTCCGCAATAAATAATGTTTTTCCCATTACCCATTCCTCCTCATGTATGTAACATCTTTAATTTTGACGCTTGATTCTCCGCATTTTGAAGCGTTTCATCACACATTGCCCCATCCATAAACAAATGTTCAATGCCACGACTACAAGCAACATACAACCAGCAAATAGCCATGGATTCATGACATCTTTCTCCATTCCCAATCTTTCTGCAAAAACACATACATTTGCTTTTTCTCTGACAATATTTCACGTGCCATTTGAATTTTTTCTTTTGGAAAAGAAATAAAAATCAATTCTTCAGCATTTTTTGTTTCCGCCCATACACCCGTATAGTCGATGTCTACAATTTCAACAATGTTTACCATTCTTTTCTCTCCTTTCGCTTTTAAAAAGAAGAAGAGCACTGTTTCACAGTACTCTCCTCAACCTATATCTATCTAGCATGTTCCATTTCCGCCTCTTTTGGCTGTTCGTTCTTTTTCACACCTTTAAACCGATGAAAAAGCTGTGCGAATTTATTTTGAATTTTTGGTTCTTTCTCCTGTTTCTCCTGGTTAGACTCTTTTTTACTATTTTTATCATATTCCTGTTTTTCTTGATCTAGGGCTTTTTCAATATTCGTCAGCTTTTCCCGCTGGGAATCTGTCAAGTTCAGCCCTTTCAATTCCTGAAGCGCTTCTTTCTTTAGCTTGTATACTTCAGGATAAGAATGTATTTTCTCGAATTCTTTCATTTCTTTGACACGTTCTTCCCTACTTTTGGAATACTTTTCTTCTTGTTTTTCTAGGGAAGTTTCTTTGTTCTCTTTTTTTTGTACCTGTTCTTTTTGATCGGATGACTTTTCTTTCTCACTTCCTAGCATTGCTAGTACTTCAATCTTATACTGTTCTTTATATTGTTTCTCTTCTTTGGAAGGAGCAATCTCTTCTAAAACTTGTTCCTTATATGACTCCTTATAAGCCTCTTTAGGCAATTCTTTAGGTATTACCACTTGATTTTTTTCATCTAATGGATCTAGAGATGGGAAAGACTGTTCTACTTGATTTTCCATCTTTTGATTGGCTATTTCATCCATTCTTTGCCGCTCAATCGCTCTTTCTTTTATCAAATTTTTCACCACATCAGACAACTGCTTCTCTCCTGTAAGTCGAAAAAAGGATTTCGACCAATTCTCACCATCTATTTCTTGTTCATATACTCTCACTTTCCCCGTATCATGATGAACATCAATTGTAATATCTCCTTGCCCCCAGTCCATTGCGCTTGTCACAGATGGAATCGCAAAACGAGTAACACCAGGTTCAACTCCTCTTCGTTTTTCATACATATTCCCTTCAGGAAACCTTTCTTTTTGTTTTCCAGTCATCTGAAGTGCTTGTTTATACAAAGCTTCTTTGATTTCTTCTTGCTTCAGTTGTTCTTGTATATTCATTTTTCGCTTCCTCCTTTATAATAAAAAATCACTTTTCGCTCTCTACGATAAGTGATGACATTATTTCATGATTTATTCGTAGGAAATCAATAGGTTATCGCTCCAATCCTATTTCCTGTTCCTTTTTCTTTGCAACATTTTGGAATTGTGCAAAGTTCGAGAATGGCTCAAATTGTTTTTCCCGATCAACCACTTTCGATTCGGTCTGCTTCGTAACCATAACCCCTTCTTTGTTCAACTTTTCCTGTACTTTACTTTCTAACTGATTAACAGATTCTTGGGTAATGAGTTCATTATCAATTGCTACATTTTTGGTTGCAAAATAACGCTCTTCCACTTGTACACGGCTTATAATACTGTCAATATCGTTCACCGTTTCATTAGATTGAGCCCGCTTAAATGCTTCATATTTTTCACTTAATTCTTTTTCCATCGAAGCCGTAACATGTTTAGCTGTGTGAGGAAGTGGATTTAATTTTTGTTCAAGAGAGCCAATGGGCGCATATCCTTCTTTCTTCATCTCTTTATACAATTCCACTTCTTTTTCACTAAATGATGGATTTTTTTGTTCCTCTGCTTTATCTACCAAAACACCACATCGTTCATCCTTTACTATTTCATCTAGGCTCATGATTGCATCCTTTTCATGTAGAAGAAACGATTGATTGCCTTTTCCGTCGAAGATGGAATTCTGAACTTTTTCATATACATCTGGTTTCAAAATGTTGTCTAAATAGACATTTTCTCGACTACCGCTTTTCTCCATTAAAGAAACATATAAGTCGTCTCGATCAGACTTATCAGGATTCCATACTGATAAGTAGTTGATTTCTTTTGTCACGGCATCCATCATGTGTATTCTTGCAACTTCCTCATCTTGTTTATCCTTATCCAAGACTTCAATCGTTACCAAATGAACAGGTGTTTCTTTTACATTTCCCATACTTTCCACCTCTTTTTCTTGTATTTGTTCTTTCTCTTTTTCCAAAATGTTTTCAATGGTTTCAATAAATTCAGTAGAAGTTTCATGTACTTCTTTTAGTAATTTTGATTTCTCTTTTAATTCTTTTCCTTGTGTCCAGTTGGCTAAGTATCCTAACGAATACTCGCTGGTATCAATTCCGAAATACGAAGAAACCGTATAAGCTGTCATTTCTGCTTGAAACTCTTTTTCAGGTGCCGTGTAATTCATGTGTGTTTCGGCTGTATGAAGTTTGGCATGCGCTAGCTCATGAAGGAGCGTTTTTACATTCTGTAATTCACTATTTCGTGGATTTAAAGCAACTTCTTTTGTTAGGGTATAGCTCACCCCCTTTGCAACCCCAAGCTCATGTTTCGGTTCAATAATTTTCACACCGTTCTTTTCTGCAATAGCTTCCATTCCTTTGTACAAACTCTTATAATCTTTCACAGTTCCTTCTAGCCAACGATTTGGAAAAATACGAGGTAAATCTTCCGCTTTCGCGTTCGTTTGTGACACATCGAATACATAGCCGACAGAAAAATATAAGCGACCTGGTTTCACTTCTACACTTTTAGATTCAATTTGCTTCTTCTCTTCTTCATTTGCCTTCGCAACGGGTTTCCAAGTACCATCTTTACCTTTGAATTTTGTTGTCGTCTGGTTCGGAACTAGAATCTGAATGCCTTTCTCACCTTTTTTAACGGAGAATCCTTTTTCTTTCCAAAAAGAAAAGGAACCCACGGCTCTGGATCCCTCAAATTGATTCTGTATTAATGCAATATTAGATGGTGAATAGCGATAAAACTTTGCCATAAATGACAAATATTCTTTTAAGTCTTCAGGTGTACGAAAATAACCCTCTATGCTCTTTTCCATCTTTTTTGTTAGTGCTACTACTTTTTGTTTTTTCTCTTCAAATGAAACAGGGGAACGCTTTTTACTCATTGTTTTCCGCTCCCTTTGATGAAGCTTCTATTAATTCATCCATCGTTTCTTCATTCCAGGTTTCTAAGTCTGTTGGAACACATATTTTATGAGTTTTCATGTTGATGGGAATCAGTAAATCATTTTCTGGAAGCTCAATATAATCAAATAACTCTTGTTCTTCCTCTTCTGTTAATGGGATTGTAATTTCTTGATTTGCGACGTGAAAAGTAACTTCTCTTTCGCCAATAGATTTTATGATTCCAAGTTCAATTTCTTCATGAAATAGTAACATTTCTTTTTCCCCTTTTCCTTTTAATTGTATTGATATTTCTTCCTCACAATCTCTTCAAGTAGCTCTATAGGTTCACCTCCTCAATTGGAACAAACACTTCTTTTGTTTGTCCCCTCGAAGCTTGATAATCCACCTTCTTTTGTCGTTTATGTGCAATTCTCTCCTCTACTACTTCTCTTATATGTTTTGTTGCTTCTGTTTCTGCAATATCAGTTGTACACACTCCTTGATACTGTTCATGTTCATAGATGCCATTCATAAACTCAATTAACATTTGTGTATTTTTATCAGCACTATTCGTTCCAAGTCGGATTTTTGTAAGTTCTTCTTTCAACACCTCATGAAGGTGCTTGGTCACGACTTCTGTAATATATCGAAGCGACCATTCTTGCTGTTTCGCTTCTTTATGTTCTTTAAAGATTTGCGCCAAAGCAACTCCGTTATATCTAATTTTATGTTCTTCTTTAAATGCCATAAGATAATCATCAGTTTCTTTTTCTAACTTTAGTACACGTCTTACCTTACTCATCGTTCATATCCCCTCTCATTTTGTTGTTGGATTTCTCTCTGAAGGCGTTCATAGTAACGTTGATTTTTCCAACTTTCATATTCACTTTTGAACGCACCTTCCATTTTTCTTAGCGCATACTGCATCGAAACATTTTGCTGAAAGTTTCTTCGCTCTCTGGGTTTTCGTTCTAACATTTTATCGATACGCTGACGTTCTTTATCGTATACTTTCATCTCTTGCAAAAATGCGTTACCCATTCGCTTATGAAGCTCTTCTATTTTATTCTCCTTATAATTTTCATATCGTTTCTTATCACTAGGGCCTTCTCCATACGCTCTCTTTAATACCTCCACTTCTTCATCTAACTTTTGAAGAAACTGTTTATAATCTTCCTTATGATGCTTCTCAACATATTTTTGCGTTAATGCATCCAAATGAGGGCGTAAAGGACGCAATGTATTGTAGCTATATTGCCATTGCCTTTTGTCTTCTGGTAAACGCTGATAAATAAATTTAAACAATGGCTTTAGTTCTCGATTGCGCCATGTGAATGTGGAATCTTCTTTCTTTTTCGCAACCATATTCTTTCGAATCAAATCATTAATCTGTTTTTGTTCCTGACCACGATCCATAATATTTTGAACAACTTTTCCTTTCATCGCATCCAATGTTTTTTGTTTTCGCTTCCCACGATCTCTCGTTGGAAATGGCTCAACAGTTGCGACATGAATATGAAGGTTATCCGTATTATAGTGAATTGCTCCTGACCAAATCGCTGTATGTTCTAACTTTTCTCTTTTTAACATTTCTTTCATTGCTAATCGGGTAACATCCATTAATTTTGTTTCATCTACAGTACGTGTTCTAGGATCATACACACCATGTTCAGCGAGCCAATGATTATCAAACGTGATGACATCTTGCCACATAATACTTTTATTCTTTTGAGCGAGCTGAAACATCTTTTTGAGGTCTTTCTTTTCATTTTCCTTTAAACCGTTACTATGCTCTGTGAAGAGGGAAGATGCCTTCTCTGCATCTCCCATATAATCCTGATACAGAGAAAACATTTTCTGATGTGCTTCCCCTTCTCTCTTCGCATCTTCTCGGTCGACATACTCCACATAATCCTGAAATGTTTTTCCATCCGCCGTAACAAAACGAGACACAGTCACAACACCAGGCGTCACCGTTGCTTGTGAAGGACTTGTTGATTGACTCATACTTCATCATCCTGCGTCATCATTTGTAAAAAGGCATTCATTTCTTTTACAGCTTCGAAACAACTTTCCATCGCATAGATATTTTTTTCTAGCAACTGTTGAAGATACAATTCACGATTTTGTTGTTCACGGTAAAACGCCAATGTTTCTATTTGTCCTTTTAAAAATTCCTGTCTTGAAATGTTTTTCTTCTTTGCAATTTCATCTAATCTTTTGATCGCAACTGGACTCAAATTTCGGATTTTAATGTCCATCTGTTATTTCGCCTCCATTCGTTCAGAACACTACACCCAAGAGTGAGAAGAGCATAAGGGATTTTTGCCCCCACCGAGGGTGTGGGACTAGGCAAAGCCTAGTAAAATCGTGGGGTCATGAAAGTCTTTCGAAAGTACACTCAAGGTACAGTCAATATCTTCCAAAGTTTAGTCAAGGTACACTAAAAATCTATTAAAAGTGCACTCAAGGTACACCTAAAAACCCTGAAAGTACATTCAAGGTACACTACACTTTTTTCACGAACGCTCTACATCTTTTGCTTTCTCATCTAATTTTTTAATCTTTTCTTTCACTTGACCTTGCTCCCATTTGTATAGTTCAACCTTCTCTTTTGACTAGCTAATATTCGTTTCTTTTGAGTTAATTTTTGCGTCGGTTTCCATTTTTTCCGTTTCAGTTTGGTACTTAGAATCGTTCTTCCATTCCGTGATTTGCTTTTGCCATTCTGTTTGCTTAGACGTTTCTTGTTTCATGGCTTCATCGTATTGTTTTACTTTTTCTTTTAATATTTTTTGTTCCATACCGATAAACACTTTCGCATAATCACCTTTACTCTTTTGTGAAATACCCTCTTCTATTTCTGTTTTCTTTTGATCGGAGAAGAATGATTTTAAGAATGTTTGCTTTTCATCTTCTTTTGAAGTTTCGCTTTCTCCTTCAGCCTTTTGCTTTGTCTCTACTGTTACATCTCGATTATTTTTTTCAAATACATCGAGCGCAACTGCTTGCCATTTTGGAGATAGTTCTTTCACTTGTACAACCATATTTTCATCATCTTGGTACACCACTTTTACTGGTAATTGAAGATTCGGATTTGCTTTTTCTTGTGCCTGGAACTGATACTTTTCTCCATCTCCTCCCTCTACATGAAGATACATCTCTACTGTATGAGAAGCTGGATCATACGCTCTTTTCTCGATCGTCATGGTTCGATTTCCAAATAACGTAACCGGCTTTTTCAGCTCTGTATGATAGACTGGTTCTTCATAGGGTAAATATAATTTCGAAGTAAAAAAGCCAAAAAAACCAAAAAACATAAATCCTACAATCAATCCATATATCCATGATTTTTTACGTCTTAAATTCACACCATTATTTACAACTTCCATTTACTCAACACCTCACTTTTTTTAAGATGTAACGATTTGAACTGCTAGTTCTTCTACATTGGTTATTTGCCAACTCTCTTGATTTTTTTGCACCGTTACTTTCATCACATTTTTCGTTTTATCCGTTGTTCCATTCGCACCAATCGTCACGGTATTTTGAAATTCTGCGATCACTTCTATCTGAGAAGCACCAATTTTATAGTCTTGTAAATATAACTTCATATCAGATGGCTTAGATACGTATGTGTCCTCCATTTCAAATGTATCCGTTGGATAAAAGAGCTGAAACACTTCATCCTTCATTAATTTTTTTGCTTGTTCTCTTCGTCCTTCATACCCCTGCTTTTCTCGATGAAAGGATAACTGAATAAACTTCTCGACTGCCGAAAGATACGATTGTCGCTCTTGTTCTTGTTCCGAAGGAAGTGTTCCTTTTACTTTCTTTTTCAGCTCCTCATTTTCAGTTTGTAACACCTGGTTACGAACTTTTAATTGCTTTACATTACCCGTTTCATCGTTACGAGAATACAAAAAGATGTTCAAAAAAGTAACGCCTGCAATAACAATCGCAAGCGTTACAAACCAGACTTTTCTTTTATCTTTTTCATTCGTTTCACTCACTCATTCCGCCTCCTTAACTTGTAATCTCCTATCCAGTTTTGTTATCATTTTAGAAACGTCTTACATGCCCTTTAAAGACCCGACTCCAATATGGATTCGATAGATTTTCGATTGAAACTCCTTTATTCGTTTGACAACCAATGAATGTATTCTGGTCAATGACAATCCCAACATGACCATCGTGTTTATACGTATCAAAGAAAATAACATCACCAGCTTTCATTTCCATTGGTGAAATTTGTGTACCAATTTTATTCAAAGTTTCTGTACTCACCAGTCCCACAGAACCCACATTCATCCCCACTTGTTCAAATGCCCAGCGGACAAAACTTGAACAATCAAATATACCTACAGCAATTTCAGATTGTTTTCGTCCACCACCAAATACATACGTAGAACGTCCAATCCATTGACGCCCTACATCAGCAACTTGCGAGCCAGAAGAACCGCCTCCTGCGCTTCCTCCACCGCCATTTACGGGTACGCCAGGTATATAATATTTCAGCACCGCATCAACATATAAGGCGTCGCCATAACATGCCCCATAGGGTATCATTTCAGGTCTTACACAACGATATATACCCGTATGTTTTACTTTCTGATATGTTTCTGCGGAGAACTGAATCGCTAATTCTTTTGTGTACTTCCCACCGTTTTTTGCAATAAAATCAAAGAATCCCGTTCCAAAGTTGTAAGCCTGCAAAGCGGTTTTAATGTGATCCATATCACCTGGTCCCGTAACTCCCGCTCGCTCAATTGCATGCTTAAATTCTTGTACTCCCGCCCAAATAGAGTAATCAGGATCCGTAATACAGTTTGGTGCTTTACAATACTTTGTGTTATATGCTCCTTCAGAAGATTGCATAGGATCCAGTCCACGTCCGCCACTCTCCTGCATCATTTGAGCCAACATTAATGGAACAAACGCTTCTACACCAAATTCCTGCGCATACTTCCGAATGGTAGGTTCCCATTTCAACACTTCAGCCGAAACATTTGCTGTCCCCATACCACCCTGTGGGTATGTAATATCCCCTTGTTTTTTATTCCCTTCCATCCCACCGATTAGTGTCATTGTAGCTCCTATAAGAAAGGTCCCAAGAAGAAAAAGTAGACTAAGAGCAATCACAATGAGCCACTTTTTCGGAATTATCTTCAGTACAAGATGCATGAATTATGCCCCTCCTCCAAATACAGCTAACTCTTCTTCTGTCACATCGACTTTAAATAAAATATTCTTTACGGCACTGATACATAAGAGCACATCTCCTGTTGGTAAAAATGGTATTTCATTCAGTTCACTTGTACTGATTTGTCCCGCAAACACTCGTCGTAACATATCTAGGTTGTTGCTGTCTTGTTGCATAATAAATTTGTACTGCGTAAGCTCAAAGAGTGTCTTAATTTTTTCTACTGCTGCCACACTTGCATCCTCTGGCACAAAGTCTCGGATAGAATGACTTGCAAATACAATCCCTGCAAAATATTTACGTGCTTCTCGACTAAACTTAATCGTGAAATCCACCGCATGTTGACTACGTTCACTCGTATTAATCAAATGATGGGCTTCATCCATGATAATGAGATAACGAATCACATCTTCAAATTGTATTTCTTTTCTATCAAAGGCTTTCCACTGTGGCAATCCGTTTTCTAACATCTCATCCCACATCAAGTTCATCACACTGAAAATCTGTGCTTGATAGATTTCTTCTTTTAAACTCATGAGATGGCGCAATGAAAAAAAGACGATTTGCTCTTTAGAGAAATCTTCTATCGTGGAAATACCGTTAAATAAATGTCTATAATTGTCTACTAAATTAATAAGGTTTAATTCAATCAGTTCTAGCCGTTCCTTACGAGTCGGACTCACATTAGAACGGTATATTCCTTCCTTTATATCTTCATATAATTCTGTACGAACAAAATGTAAATAATCGGAGAAAATCGGATATTCCTTTGCTGGTAAACTCGTAATATGATTGACAGCTCCTGATTCATCACTCCATAATTTCTTAGCTACATACATTTTACGCAGTAAATTCTCATACTCCTTAATTTCATCATCTTTTGCTTCTGGCGCAATAAAGCGATAAAAGATACTCATTTTAGATAAATGCTGGGTAAACGAACCTTCTTCTGTTTTAGCCGTTTTATATACTTGAAGCGGATTGATTTGTCCTTGCGATCCATCTAATGCAATTTGCTTCCCGTTATACTCTTGCACAATATCTTCAAACTCACCTGTAATATCAAACCCACGAATCTTATATCCCTTCATTGCATTATCACTCATAATTTTTTTCAATAAGGTTGACTTGCCGGCTCCCATTTTACCAATTACAACACCGTTATAACTCTTTCGTTGTTTATCTTTATGGAACAAATCAAAAATGACACTCCCTTTTGTTTTGGTCGTGCCATAGTAAATCCCATATGGATCATTTAGAAAGGTAAAATGAAATGGAAACCCTCCCGCTAAAGAAAGAGCCGGTATTTCTTTCCCATTTCGTTTATTGATATATTTCTTTTGCATCTCGAAGCTTGATGTAAGGGATGCCCATTCATATTCTTGTTCATTTAAAAAGATGGCACCTCTAAAGTTGTACAACTCAAGTGTTTCCATGACTTCTTTTGCTTGTTTTTCTAACTCTGTCATCGTTCGTGCTGAAATATAAATGCGCAAATGTACTCGCTTCAGCACCTCTCCTTTGGATACTTGTTGATATAACGTTTCTAACTCACTAAACTGTTGTTCCGCTTCAATTCGTTCGATATTATCTTTAGCGTTCGCATGTCTAACGCTTTGTTCTGCCATTGATTTATTAATCGCTTCAACCACAACTTTTCGGCTATCACTGATAATGTCAAGTGTTGTAATAACATTCGGCATATTCATAATAGGCTCTTGCCAAAAATCATTTACCGTTGTCTGATACCCGTATACATGAATGCAAGTTTGTAATCCATCTCCACCTTGAACATATACTTCTTTAAATTGAATGCCCCCTTGCGGTTGAATCTGGGAAACGAATTCCTTATTGATTTGTTTC
Organism: Bacillus sp. TL12; assembly: GCF_022625245.1. Classification (NCBI taxonomy): domain Bacteria; kingdom Bacillati; phylum Bacillota; class Bacilli; order Caryophanales; family Bacillaceae; genus Bacillus; species Bacillus sp. TL12. Next base: position 13,859 of record NZ_JAJJBY010000033.1, read on the forward strand.
TTTTCTTTTTTCTCTTCTTTCTTTTGCTTTCTTTTTAAAAAATTAAGTACAGACACATTCATCACCTCTTCTTATTTTTTCATACCAATTTTTGAATTTTGATTATGCAATTTATATAAAATTTCTATTTTCTTTTCCTCTTCCATTTCTAACAATGGTATGCATCGTTGTAAGTACCGTTTTGACGATTCCACCCGCTCTTTCACAACAAATTCGTTCTCACCATACACAAATAAAAAGTACTCCCGGTTTGTGCGCCCCCACTCTAAATACTGAAGTTCTTTCAATTTTTGTACGAGGAAGCGTTCATATAACGGATTCTGGCATGTTTCAATTTTCTTCAGTAGAAAACGTTGTTGTCGTTCTGTAGAAACTGGAAAATTCATAGATACAATCTTGATGGACTCTTGGTATGATTGATAATAATGTGCAAGGTGATAAATCGCATATTCTGCCTCTTCTTCGTTCATCGAATAAATATCCGTACCCTGGATCTGTAAGATATCTACAAAACCTTGTTCTTCTCGAAATTCAAAGACCCCTGATTCTGTCATATCAATAATCGGAATCACCTCAGCAATACTCTTTTTGATATGAGGTGGCTTCTCTTTCTTTTTGGCTTTCTTCTCTTTTTCTGTCTTCCCTTTGCTTCCCGAATCCTCGTCAATCTTCGCTGTTTTTTTCACAACATCTTTTTTCTTTTTTCCAAGATGTTGCATCAAGTTTTTCTTCTTTTTCTTTACCGGCATTTCTTCTTCTCTCAAAGGAGCAACCGTTGGTTGTGCTTCTTTCTTTTCCTGAAATCCTTTGATTTTTACGACTCCCCCTGGCTTTTTTTCTTGCTTTGGCAATTGCGGAGACGGCTTGGCTTCGCTCTTCTTTCCTACTCCGTTATTCATTTCTTTTTCATTGAATAATGCCATTCCATTTCCTCCTTTAGTCTTGTTCCTGGTCAATTGCACAATACGTAGAGCGTTTTCGAGCTAACATAATAAACAGTACCTCAAACATCCGTTTTTGCGGGTTTGTACTGGGACGGACAATTAAAAGGACTCCTACGATCAACATAAAAATATAATAGGGAATTTGAAACATCGGATGCACCAAGGGCTTGGTTGTCATGGTGAAAACCACAAGTCCTATAATAAACAGTAGGTCAAAAAGAAATAGCACTTTGTTAATCTTTAATTCGGTTCGTATTTCCTTTGGAATGCGATAGTTCGCCATTTACATTACCTCCCCACGAATCATGAAATTTGAGCATATATCTTACTTTCTTTCTCTAGAAATTTTTCAATTACATGCAACATTTTCAAACTCACTTCTTCTGCGTCACTCCGTTGTTTAAATGCATACACGCCCTCTTGAAAATCAAACCTTTTAGGTAATAACCTCATGAGAGTTTCCATTGAATCTTTATTTCGTAGGAAATCCATTCTTCTTTCCTCTTCTAAGCTAAGAATTGACACATTCCATTTGGAGTTTACTATCCAACTCGTTAAAAAATCTCTTCGACTTGTATACAGAACCGGATCATACTTTTTTACAAGTTCTTGTATACGTGATTCAAACAATGGATCCTCATATTTCACTTTCACATGAACTTCATAAGGTGAAAGAGAACCTTTATTCACTTTGATCTGCGTTGCAACTTGATAATTCATAGCTGTAACCTCCAGAATTAGATTCTAAGACCGAAAAAAAATAAGCATTCCATGTATGCTTACTGTGTTGTAACCTATGCATCTTTTCTACGATTTTTGGGTGGATTCTGATTGGTATTTTGCCCTTCATTCTTATCTTTTCGTTTGTTTCGCAAGCCCTCTCCTGTATTTTGTCCAAGCTGATAAGAACGTCTTGTCTTTTGTACGGTTGGAGAATTATGAAATGCATTAGAAAGACGCTCTTTTGCATATTGCCCAATTGTACGGTTTTCTCTTTGCGGTGCTGGAATATCCTCTGTAGAAGTTGGTTCTGTATCTACCGGACGAGATGAACCAGAAGAGCTTTCACCACTTGAAACTGTTCCGTTATGGCTTGGTTGAGATGGTTCTGATGCACTTGATGGTGCTCCACTACTACTTGGTTGAGATCCGCCTGATACACGTAATGGCGCACCGTTATTACCATTCACACGAGTTGGATTCTCACTTGCATTCTTCTTATTTTGAGAAGGTGTAATCCCTTGCGTTTTGGAACCATTCGCTCCTCCTGCTGTGCTTTTTGTTAAATTAGCTGAAGATCCACGTTCTCCATTTTGAGCATCTTTATCAAAACCGGATGATTTGATTTCATCTTGCAAGGACACAGCGCCGTTATCTGCCTCGCCTTGGGACGCTTGATTATTTTCTTTTCCATAACTGGATTGATCTATTTCATTTTGTAAAGTTGCATTATCAGTTCCAGTTGCGCCGCCCTCGGCACCGCTTTGTTTTTCCTTACTTTCCGTTCCATTTTCCTTACCTTTTTGTTCTTTAGATTGCTTCTGATTTTCTTGTTCACTACCACTTGTTTTCCCTGCATTTTTATAGCCACTTACAACACCTGTGACACCTGCACCGACTTGTAATGCACCACTTCCTGCACGTTTGAACATACCAGCCGCTTTGGATGCCATATTACTAGTTGCTTTACTAAGCCCTTTTCCAAGTGCGTATCCACCGGCAACGACTCCCCAACCATTTTTCAGTCCTGCGTCAATACCAAAAAGACGTTCACAAATGACGGGACCATCTACAACCGCAAGGCTTAAACAAATTAAAGCCACGACATAAGCGATTCCATTTACATTTTCATGAATATAGTTCATACCAATGAGATAGAGCTTTAATGAAAGGAAAATCATAATCATGATAAGAAACGCATTTAAAATATTCATCAAGATATGCTTTGTTTTTTGTCCGTTAGCCACGTCTGCTGGTGCAACTAAGTTTGCTAGAATGTAGCTAAAGGCTAGTTCAAAGCATAATTTTCCTAATTTGATTGCTGTAAATAGTAATGTCATCCCAATTACAAATAAAGAGGGAGCAATTTTCCAGAACTCCCAGTCCCAGCGATAATATTTATCTGGCCAAAAATCAAACCAACCATTTTTCAAATCTATAAGAACTTCTTTTCCATCTGGTGCAACACTGAGTTTCTTTTCTAAAACTGCCTTCCCCTTATCTGTTAATTCTTTATCCTTGCTAATCTTAAAATCTTTATCAATTTTTTCTAAAATATCAATTCTTCTAATGTTCTCTTGTGAAATTTTATTAGGCTCTTTCAGTTTTGTAGTTTTCCATTCTCCTATATCAAATTGCGCTACATCTGTAAGACCCTCTTTTATAATCTTTTCACTTGTAGTTCCATCCCCTTTGAGATCTACTGCCTTAATTGCCTTATCTGTAAATTTATCCGCTTGCATCATCGCCGTACTTAGTAGCACAATTACACCCATACTGATAAAGACGTTCACTGCAATCTGTTCACGATTTGTTTTCCGATTGAATATTAACGTGTATCCGATATAAATGAGCGAAAACGCAAATAACACATAAAAGAGAGGCTGAAAGTCTCGCACAAAAGATTGTATTTCTTCTGAAGCAAACAATGTTTTGACTAACAAAATTTTATCTGTAATCCCCTCTAATGCATCCACCAGATACGATAACCCTAAAATAATCATCCAACCAATCGAACGGAGAATATAATTCGTAAACCCACCAATTTCTAAGTACTCACTAAATGTTTTTAGTATTTCTAAGACTTTCTCATCATTCATGATTTCACCCGCTTTCTCTTAGGCTTCAAATACTTCTTGTATCGTCAAATCAAGATATTCATCCAATTCGTCTACTCGTATCACAATGGGAGCTTCATCAGCTTCTCCCGGTTGTAACACTACAACGCCATTTCTAAGTCCAATCATCACTTCTCTCCCCGCTATTACTTGATTCCCATAAACTTGTAAAATTTGTTGTAAGGAATTGGTTACCTCCATCACACTTCCTCCTTCACACCTTTTTTTTCTAATAAACTATCCATAACTTCGCGGTATTTCCCATTAATCAAACGATACGTATTCTTATCAATTTGTTCTGTCATTGCTAATATTTTTAGATCTTCAATAAAATTTTCCATTGTACTTGCTTGAATATCCGCTAATGGTCTATTCCATTGCCTCATACATTTTTTTTCAATCACATTCCAAATGGAGCGATGTGTTTCGAAGAATTCTTCCGCTGTTTTTTGTTTCCAATTTTCTAAAGTTAGTGGTTCAAATACATGAGCTGATTCTGCTACTACGACAGATTCTGATGAATATGCTTCTTCAGGAATTTCACTCTCTTCATCAATATCCGCAAATTGTGGTTCCTTAGGCTCTTCTTCTCTAGGCGTAGGCACAGGTTCTGGTTCAGATCCTGGTACAATTTGTTTTGGCTCTTCTGGTTGCGCCGTTGGCTCCTCTTCTTGTTTTGGGAAGAAATCAATTATGAGATCCCTTGGATTCACATATTCATGTAAAGAACGAATGTCAATATCTAAAATGGATTGATCCGTATCAAAGTCATCCCCTAAGTACTCCCAACGGTATTTCATGACCGTTTTTCCTCGGTTCAGGATGGGAAACGGCTCTATCTTTTCAAACTTATTATCCCGACGCTTCATAAAGCGTATCACTGCACTTTCTCCTTCTTGGAACCTCATTAACTCTGTTGGCGTTAATAATGGTTTCGTATCAATCCCTTCTGTCTTACTCTTATCAATTGATAATCCTTTTCCACTTCGAGATAATGAATTGATTGTTTGATTCCCTAACTTTTCGGATATTTCTTTTGCGGTTTCTTTATTACCCGATTGAATATAAATTTGATTCCCGCAATTGTCTTGAATGGTGGTACTTGCGTCTCCATATTTCATCTTTAACTGTGGAAGAGCTTGCACGATTAGGTTAAAACGGATATTACGCCCCAAACAAACTGTAACGATATTCCCCATATCATCAATTGCAGGCATATTTCCAAATTCATCCAATAAATACACAACTTCTCTATGACACTTCCCACCACGAGCTAAACCAGCATACTTGGAGAGCACAAAATATAGCTGTCTAATAAAGATTGAGGCAATGACATGATTACTAGAATCATAGTCTGGAACAATCATAAAGACCGCAATTGGTTTTTCAAAAATAACAATTTCATCAATTTGTAAGCCATCTTGTTTCTCGACAACCTTGAATGTTGTTTCTCCTGTATCCTTGTTGATTGTTTGGATTTCTACAATCATTTTCTTCTTCGTTTTACTCTCCATTACATGGATGCGCTGACCTTTTTTTACGTTTTGTTGGAAATTCAGTTCAAAACGCCCTTCTGTATCTGTTTTGATACTTTCTTTCGAACCATCCGGGAAGATAATCTGTACACGTACCCTTGGTGTTCCTTTTCCTTGCAAGCTTTTCCCAAAGCCTATTCGTTTTAAGTCAATACTATTACAGGATGTCATTTTCGCTATGCCATCAAAAGTAAAGATGGACAATTTACTCATTGTGGTACTAAAGATACTTCCTCGTGTTGTCCCGCCTTTTGCGAAACTAGAAGTTGCATATTGCATCTTCGCAACACTCTCAGCGAGAAGCATTTCAAAATATATATCTAATGCATTTTGTGTATTTCCTTTTGCATCAATTACAATTTCTTTGGAACCAAGCTCCGATAACATATTTGCGACTGCATACATCGAAATTTTATCCTCTGTCTTTTCCTGGATACATTTATCTATAACCGCTAAGATTAATGCATTACATAAACTCATCGCACTGTCATTCCAAAATGGATCTTTCACATTTGGATTGTAGTAAAGTGAAAATGATAATGTATTACAAAGGGTCTGAGCTGTTGCTGTATCACCTTGTTTATAGGCATCTTTGATAAGCTGAAGCAAATTGTAGCTCATCGACTCTAGCGGGTTAATTAAATTTAAAACTTCAATATGGAAGCCTCGTTTTTCCAGCGTTTTTTTTGAAGCCGCCAGCAATTCCCCCTTCGGATCATTCACGATTAAAGACGGCTGGATTTCAGCACGAGAATAGGCATCAATTGTTGGAAATACATAGGTTTCCCCTTTACCAGACCTCGTTGTTCCGATGATTAAATTACTAACAGCTCCATCATCAATTAATAAACGACCGGCCTTTGCGCTATCTTTTAACTTTTTCATTTCTTGCCATTTTTCCATCCCTTTTGCTTCCATCACTTTTTTCGCTTGCTGTAAAATGGATTTCCATGAAATCTCATCATACCTAGAGATGACCACACCACCTTTTCCTTCATATCGTTCTGTTTTCTCTGGAATTGAGCGATATTGCCTTTTCACCTCATCAAGTGTTGCAAAACGAGAAGAATCTTTTTGATTCTGATTTAAATCTTTAAAACTCGAGCGAATCTTGTAGGTAAATTGCATGGTACATACACTCGCAATCAGGAATAATGCCAAATAAAGTAACAACGGATGTTGAAAGGTATATAGATCCTCTATCCCGATATGAAAAGGCTTTGGATGTACTAAGTCTGAAAATGTTGTCTTCACCAGTTCTACGATGACGTTCCCCAGAAAATTTACAATCAAAAAAATTCCACTAAACAAAAAAGCACTCATTGGGATGAGTACCTTCCATTCAGCTAATTTGTATTTCAATGGTGCTTTTTGATGCACATTGTCCCCTCCTTTTTAGAAAATAAAAGAGCTGGTTGAAGGTTCAACCAGCTTACTATCTTTTCTAAACAAAATCCTAATTTGTACTTAAAAAGTATTCATCGATTAAGCATGATGAATTGAGGAAATTCAATATCAATTTCTATTGGTGGTAATGTTTGAAAACTTGCTATGATTTTTGTGTTCGCTTCTTTCATTTGTTGTAAAAATGATACAAATCCATTTACTTCTTCAGCAAATAAATAAGATGTTTCATCAATTATTACAAAGTCATATTGTTTAACTAAATCGATGATTTTTTTGCTCAATTTCACTTTCGGACAGTCCGGATTGCATAGGTTTATTACATCTAACTTATCTCCTTCAAACGATTCTTTAAGATCTTCATACTCACCAATAAAGTCTAAAACCACTACGTTATCCAACTTGGTAGCAAGTTCTTTTAAAATTTTTGTTTTACCTGTACCAATGCGACCAACAATCTTTAAATTTTCATTTATGTTCAATATCTCATTTGTTTGGAACATGTTATATCCCCCTTTTATATCATTCCTTAACTCATGCAACTGTGTTTTGCTTCTTCGGATCCGTTGACGGATCAACTGGTGGCTTTGATTTCTCAGAATCCGTTGATGGTTCTATCGGTGGTTTCGGCTTATCTCCTCCATCCGTTGGTGGTTCCGCTGGCGGTTTTGGCTTATCTCCTCCGTCCTTTGGTGGTTCCACTGGCGGTTTTGGCTTATCTCCTCCGTCCTTTGGTGGATCCACTGGCGGTTTTGGCTTATCTCCTCCGTCCTTTGGTGGATCCACTGGCGGTTTTGGTTTATCTCCTCCATCCGTTGGTGGTTCTACCGGTGGCTTTGGCTTATCTCCTCCATCCGTTGGTGGTTCCACTGGCGGTTTTGGCTTATCTCCTCCGTCCTTTGGTGGATCCACTGGCGGTTTTGGCTTATCTCCTCCGTCCTTTGGTGGATCCACTGGCGGTTTTGGTTTATCTCCTCCATCCGTTGGTGGTTCCACTGGCGGTTTCGTATCCCCTGGATCCGTTGGCGGTTCCACTGGTGGTTTCGTATCTCCTGGATCCGTTGGTGGTTCCACTGGCGGCTTTGTATCCCCTAGATCCGTTGGCGGTTCCACTGGTGGTTTCGTATCTCCTGGATCCGTTGGTGGTTCCACTGGCGGTTTCGTATCTCCTGGATCCGTTGGTGGTTCCACTGGCGGTTTCGTATCTCCCAGATCCGTTGGCGGTTCCACTGGTGGTTTTGTATCTCCCGGATCCGTTGGCGGTTCCACTGGTGGTTTTGTATCTCCCGGATCCGTTGGTGGTTCCACTGGTGGTTTTGTATCTCCCGGATCCGTCGGTGGTTCTACTGGTGGTTTTGGTTTCTCCGGCTCTGTCGGTGGTTCTACTGGTGGTTTTGGTTTCTCTGGCTCTGTTGGTGGTTCTACAATCGCATCTGGTTGTTTCTCCGTTGAAGCCACATCTACAATGCTTGCTAATGATAAGTCTTTATTTTGATCACCAAATGCAAATTGGTCACCTTTAACTGTTACTTGTGGATTTCCATCTGTAATAACTGCAACCATATTATCCTTCGCTGTATCATGAATCGTTTTGTCAGAAGTTTCTTTGTCATAAAGAGCTAAAACACGAGAAGCTGTTTCATCTCCATTTTGAAGAGTACTTGCAATTGTCTTATCCTTATAATTCACTTTGTTTTTATCAATGTCTAAAACGTATGCAACCTCCTTATCCTGACTTTTTATCGCATTTTCTGTCATTGTTTCAAAGTCTTTTTTATTTATATCTTCTTTCTTTTCTTCTGGTTTATTTTTATCAACTTTTTTGGTTATAGCTGGCTTACTTTTTGCTGTTTCCTTACTTCCAAACCAACTACAACCAGCACCACCTAATAACAACGAACCACCTACAGCTACAATTCCCATCTGTCTAAAGAAATTTTGATAGTTTAATGGCATAGCGTTTCTTTCCCCCTTAGATTTCGCTTAATTCCTTATCAATTTTTTCGATTTTCGCTTTCTTTTCTTCTTCACTAAGAGTGGATTGCCCCACATCCTTTTTTTGTAGCTCTTTTACCTCTTTCATTAGCGTTTTATTTCCTTGTGTTTTGGCAAAAGTAAAGCAATCATCAAATTTCTTCTGATTCACATAAGCTTCAGCTACAAGTTTTTCACGTCTACCATCCATATTGACTTTGGCTTTTAATCGAATTACATCCTCATATTTCTTATTGAGTGCCGCCTTTTCAAAATCAATCACATCATTTTTAATATTTATTTCATTTATTTTTTTCATATTGTCGATACCGATATAGTAAGCTACAACACTCTCCGCAAATTTCGCTTCATACTGTATGGCCTTACTTGCCTTTCCACTTAATAAGTAAGAGAATAAGACTGCTTTTTGACTCTCTTTATCTAGCTCTTTATAATCCAATTTCTCAAACTCTTGAATTGCCTTTGGATATTGCTGAATAGAAGCTTGTTGAAGTCCTTTCACTAAATGCGTATCCGGCTGATTCGTTCTTGCTTCAACTGAATTTGTTGGGACAGTATACAAGGAAAAAACACTTACTGCTCCTACTACAATCCCGCCAACCGCTCCCCCGATAATTTGAAACAGATGTTTTTTGTTCCTGTTTCCTTTTTCTAAGGGAAGCTCTTCATTAGCATGTTGTTTCCCTCTAGTTCCGTTGTTTTCTTCTGGTTCTTTTACCTCTTCAGGTGGAGCAATTTCCTTTAAAAACTCTTCAATATCTTGTCGCATCAGTTCTAACAGTTCTTCTTTTTGTTCCTCTTGTTCCTCATCCATTTCCATGGCAGACAGTTTGTTTTCTACATGTTCATACAAATGTGAAGCATAACCAGCCCCTAGAGACAACGTCCCTGCATACAATTCATTGTCTTGATCTAAAATATGAAAATCTACATGGACAATACTTTCTTGCTCCTGTAACGTTTGTTCGAGTTGGTACGAAATCTTACAAGCATCCTGTAACGACATCTTCTGAAAACTTTTAATCTCTGGTATTGTGCTTTTGGTAAACATGACTTCTAACATAAATTGTGTCCTCCTCCCCTTTGTAACGCTCTACATTGGCATATAAAAAGAAGCTATACAATTGCATAGCTTCTTTACCAAAACGTATTTTGTTGTATCCTCACATCCAAAAGAACAAAATCGATCCAAATTTGATATTACTATTAATACCTTCTGCCAATCCCTTTGCACCCATTACAATGACTAACCCTACAGCCGCTCCAATAAACCACCCTTTACTCTGGTGTCTTCCTCGTTCTCCACCCCAAATCAGATAGTAACCACCGATACAAAATGCGATTGCCACACTAACGAGTCCCAGACGTTGGGCCCAGGTTAATACTGATTCACCTGTTTTAACTAAACTAGTCATACCATCTCCGGCACCTAGAATTAATTGGTTTAATTTAAACATATCCTACACTCTCCTTATATTTGTGTTATACAACTTCACTTGACTGCGAAAGATCCGCTGGACGTTCGGGTGCTCTACCAGAACCTTTTTCTTCTTCTACAAATAGAGTGAGTGCTTCTAATATTAATTCTTGATTTCCTTCAATGAACTGTTGATGCTGTGCATGGAGCCAATTCTGATAACTTTCTCCTTTGACTTTCAACAACTTTTCGACCAAGTCCCGTGACTTCTTTAAATCACGTTGTGTAACAGTTGGATTAGACAATTTATTACACCGCCTCTCTATCCACTTATTTATCGATATACATTTCCTTCATATTACGTACAAACACGTCTAATTCTTTTTCTAACTCAGATGGTTTGTATTTATCTAATGCAATTTGTTTTTTTAGCTTCCCTTTTTCATAATAAGCTAATGTTTCTCCATTTTGTTTTAAACCATAATCTGATTGGCTTTTCTTACCATCATAATTAGGGTGATTACTATCTAATTCCTTACCATTTACATCATTATTCTTTAATGTTCTTTGAACTTGATTCATATAGCCCGCTCGATCCTCTTTACGGAAAGAATACATTACAAATCCCGTTCCATCCTGTGACATGAATTTTTTCATTTCTTGAGGGCTTAATTCTTCAAGTTCTCCTTTCTTGCTATTAGAAAATACCAGTGTGGAACCAATCCCTAGGATTGCAACCAATGCAACAATAACGGCGATGAGTTTTGATTTTCGAGTCATACTTTAACCTCCCTATTATTATTAAACAAGCGATTTTGGAGTCTACTGAGAGTTCAGATCATTTCTCCACATCTGGTTATTATTATAGCAAGAATATTGGGAAAATAATGATTAATTACCATTTATGGCTGATATGGTAAACCCTATATTGGCATGCATATGAACATTCATCCCGACCGAACTTCATAAGCCCAATACTGCACAACATTTTGGCATGTACGTAGAACCTTGTGTATCTACTGTTTTTGTGTTCATCGCTTCTTCAGAATGTCACACTGGGATATTCCTCACGATTACTAACTCTTACAGATGATGGATACACCGTATTTTTCCCGTGGTCACAGGTGTGTTTTAAGTATCCACACACCGAACTTAGAAATCGTATACCCAACCCTTCTAGTGACCGTTTCGAAAGAGGGCACGCATGTGGAATTTTCAAAGGACAGTTGTGCATCGATAAGGAAAAACTTTCGTTTTGAGCGACTATAAAAATAGTTACGAAATTGTTGGTTTTTCCATTATCGTCGGATAAATCTATTTATCTCAGCACACTCCAAAACCGCTTGTTTGTTCTCGAAAATCGTCTTATTTCCGTCGTTGGCACACAGTCGTCAATTCATCATCCTGGTTTCTTCTCTTGGCAATTACTTTTTGTTTTTCATCCATGACTGAACGGACACGATAATAGATCTCTGCAACCCTTTCAATATTTCCTGTTGTATTTTCTACCGCTACCGCTCCTTTTAACTGATACACTTTGCCATCGAATGTTTTGACACTTTGTGCACGTGACGACGATATATCATAGAATGCAAGTCTCTGCTCTTTTCCCATGTGTATCGTCTCCTTCGAAAAGGGGAAGGACTTAAAATCCCCCCTTTCACTTTGTATAGTTTTCTAGCCATCTATATATCGTGAATGGCTGTGAAATCCCTAAAATCCTGATAAAAGTATTCCTTTTTGAAAGGTAAGACTATGCTAGAGCCGTTGTATCACATGAGGTGGTAATTCGTTGTGCTCCTTGTTTTCCGTATATATATTGCAAAACAGAATGAGACTCTACTACGATGGAAGTCTGAATATGATGGATGGAACTTTTCTCTAAAAACTGCTCCATATGAGGGATTGGATAAAGATCAAATTGATAAAACACAAGATGAATCGGTCGAATCTTTTTCTTTTCTGTTAAGAAGTGAAGGAAATGTGAAAGTGCTTCTCCTCTATCTTCATACGTACTAGCCATGGTATTCACATGGATATACATCACAACTTTTTGATGGTGTTCCAATTGTAACGACCTCGTACCACGTAACAAATCATGTCGCACGACTTGATAACCTTGTTTTCGCTTTTCCTGATGTGTATCTTCAAAAAACTGACCCGTCGGGTCGAAGATAAAAATATACTTTTGTTTTGCTTTTCTTACACTCTCAATCACTGTCCGATACGCTTCTTGAGGTGTTTTCGTTACATCTACACCCTTTTCCCCTCGATTCCAATCTTTCACCGTCTGTAGAAGCCCTGAGCACCTTTGAATGACTCCTAGCATATTTGTCTCTCCTTTCTCACTTCATTCCTTCAAATTGTGATTCAGTATTGAAAACCAAAGTATTCTCTCTTCTCGGACTGATTCTCATGTTGGTTCAGTATCTCTAAAAGCTTCTGAATGGTACCTTCTCTCGTCTGTTTTGCGGATAACACAAGCACCTTGAAAATTTGATAGGCTGGATGGCTGTTATCTAGTGAATTCGTAACTTCTGACAAGTATGTCTCTTGGTCATTCAACTTTTCTATGAATGCTCTAACTAATTCCCAATCTAAGTAATACAAGTCACCATGTCGTTGACTCAAATATAAGATACTGCCAGCCAATAATTTAGTTGCGGACTCAATCCAAAAGTCATATCGTTCTTTTGGCTTCACTACTGTTTGTGCAATAGATATGGCTTGGAGTAACTCTTCAGACAGCCAATCCCGTTTGGGATACTTCGTTCCTTTTCCCATTTCCCCTACCATCCAGGCATTTTTCTTCGTTATATGTGAAGGGGTAACAACAGGTGATTGCCTTACTGTACCGATGTAGACTCCTGACATTTCAATTCATCTCCTCTTTGATTTGTCATTCTGCTTTTTTACGATTTCTTAGTGCAAATACCGCTCCTGTAAAACCAAGTGCGATACATACAATCCCAATCCATTTTATGTATGGATTTTCAGCTTCACCGCCTGTTGTAGGAAGATTGTTTTCTACTTTCTTTTGTGTTTGTTCTAGTTGAGGTTTTGTAACAATCTGTTGTGGTTTCTCTGGTTGTGGTGTAACTGGTTTTTCTGTTACTTTTGGTTGTTCCGGCTGCTCTGGTTGTGGTATTTCAGGTTTCTCCGGTTTTTGTGGTTGTTCTGGTTGATGTGGTGTCTCTGGTGTTGGTTTCTTCTCATCTTTCACCGTATGCTTGATAATCTGGCCATCCTTTTTTATCTCAAAAAAGAAGGTCTCTTCGTTAATTAAATAGCCGTCAGGTGCAATCGTCTCTTTGTATGTGTACTTCCCAGCCGAAAGTTTTTCAAATGTTGCAATTCCCTCTTCGTTTGTCTTACCTTTCACAACTTCCTTTCCTTGCTCATCATAGATTGTGAACTCTGCTCCTGGGAGTTTATTATTCCCATCCGCTAGATCCACCTTCGTAATAACAAGAGAACCTGTAATTTGCTTATTTTTAACTGTTAATTCAATTGTTTTTCCATTCTCGGAAATGTTAAAAGGAATTGGGTCTTTTGAAAGAACATAGCCCCCTGGAGCTTGCTTTTCTACAAACTGATACGAACCGAACGGTAAATCCTTGATTTGAATCTTTCCACTTTTATCTGTTTTATGTTCGCTGATTTTCTTTCCTTTACTATCCTGAAGGATGAATGTTGCCCCTTCTAATTTCTTCTCAGGATTTTCTGCATCGACTTTAAGAAGTTGCACATTTCCTTTTACTTCTTTGTTTTCCACTATAAATGTGAGTGTTTTTCCTTGTTCTTTAATTTGGAATGGATACTTTGTTTTGTTTAAAAGATGTCCTTCTGCACCTTTTGTCTCCATAAAGTAGTAATCCCCATGGGAAAGATCCTTTACCTGAGCAATTCCTTTCTCATTGGTAACCACCTTGGTGATTTCTTTTCCCCCTTGATATACAGTGAACTCTACGCCCGGAAGAACTTTTCCGCTATCACTCAATTTCTTAATTTCGATATTCCCCTTGATTCTGGCATTTTCCACTGTGATTGTTGCAATCTCACCTGTTTTGACTTCCAGCGTTTGCGGGTTATCGTTTCTTACATATCCAGTAGGAGCTTTTACTTCTTTCAAAGTATATGTACCAATCTCTAGACCATAAAGGCTTGCTGTTCCTTGCTCATTTGTCGTGATGGTACCTACTTTTTGATTGGTACTATTGAATACTTCAAATACAGCACCAGCTAAAACTTCCTACTGTTCTCCCACCTTTACCACTTTCAATCCGCCAAGTGACTTCCAGTGTACACGTAGATCTGTGCTTACTTTTTCTTCATTTCTTTCTAATAAAACCGTTGCATCCTGTATTTTGTCATTTCCCTTATAAGCTACTGCATGTAACTTAGAAAGGTTAGAAGATACTTTCAAGGAAAAAGTACCACTCTGAGAGGATTTCGGTACAAGGATACGGAATTGTTCTCCTAGGTTGAACTGTTGTTTCTCTTCTCCGTTTGTTGAAACAACTTTTGTTCCAGTTGGTGCATTAGATAGTTGTACCGTAAATACACCGTTCTTTGCATTACTTTCTACTTGATACAATGTCGTCTCAAAGTACTCATTGTTTAATTTCGCTTCTTGATTGTCTGTTGGTGTTACATTCATGTACAGTTCTTGTGTTTCCTGACTCGCATCTGCCTCAGCAATAATTGCTTTTACGGCTTTGGCAACATTCGCATTTTTATGCTGAACTTCATTAATGTCAATTTGCCCTAGTGCCGACCAAACAGAAATCTGCGTTGCATAATGCGCCTCTTGCCAATTTGAAACACCCAGTTCTTCTGGACTCTTTTGTGGGTATCCATTTAGAAGTACTCGGTACACAATATTATCTGTGCGCCCCATCTCTGGAAGGTCGTTTCCATTGGGACTGAGTTTTCCATACGTTAGGCAGTACGCAATTTGACCATTTGTATTCTTCAGTAATTCTGTCCGTAGTTCTTTCCCGTACATGGGGCTATAACTCCATTTCATTTCATATCTCTCACGTTTAATGACTTCAGCACTCGCTTTCGTCAGTGGAAATACAAAATTCAGAACAACTAGAAGCATACTCATAGCAATGAGTAACGTTTGATACGATCGTTTCAACATGACTAACAGCTCCCTCATATTATGCAGTTTTCAAAGAACGAAAATCAGAATTTTCAGAACTAAAAACTTAAAAAATAAAAATAAAATTGTACCTTTTCTTCATTACTGATTTACAATATAAATGTATAATTGTATATTACTAAGAATGTTTCATTCCAACCTTGCTCGATAATACGTTGCGAAAAAGAGGCTCTCGATAGGTACTCCCAAAAAATCCGATATACTTTTTGCCCGACTAGAAATCAGACCTTTCCTTCCTGATTCTACATCATACAAAGTACTAACTGGAAGTTTGGAACCATTTGAAACCTCATTAATTGTATAGCCCTTTGATTCACGAATTTCTCTTAGAACTGTCAAATATCTCACCCCCTTATTTACAGTTTATTCGTCTTTAAGCCTAAAGTCAACACTTAAAGTTCATATTTTTAACACTATAAGTGTAAAAATATGGGGGCTCTTCTTAAAACCTACTTGTTTAAAATTGGAGTGATAACTTATATGAAGATTGAAGAAAACGTACTAGGAAAAAACATAAAAAAGTTAAGGGCTTTAAAAGGAGTAAATCGCAAAGAAATGGCAGAAGATCTTAAAACTACGTATAGGACTGTTTCTAGTTGGGAAACAGGAGAAAAAAAACCTCGCCTAAACAAATTAGAAGAAATCGCAAATTATTTTGACGTTAATACAGCTTCTTTATTAAAGAGTGAAATCCCTGATAAAGAATTATTGAATACTATAAAGGGAGAGGATCCTGTTGAACGTCTAGCCCGACTGCTTTATGAAAAGTACATGAGCGTTCCAGATAAACATAAACCTAGAATTGAAGAAGAATTACTCAAATATGCAAACAAATTAAAGATGCAAATTGATAAAGAAGAATAGAGGGTCCCTACGATTGAGACTCTCTTATTCTTCTTTGCAGCTATATTCTGAACATAATTCAATAATTTCACCAAATGTTTGTAAATCCATCTCTTTTATAATCTCTGCAAGCTCATATATACTTAATTTCATGTCTATCCCCCTCCATTTTAAGATTGTGAATTTAGAAACATAAATTTCACAATTCCTTATTTAGAAATTTATAAAACATTTTATAAAAGCACAAAAGACACCGTTTAAACGATGTCTTTTTTAATAAACAAGATTAAGAATCAGCCGCCACCACCGGGATCAACCATTCTAGTCATTATGGATTTATTAACTTTATATTTCAAATTAGATTCATGTGATTCGAATAAACTCGGAGAGCCTCCACCAGGATCTACATTCATATAAGAAACAAATTGATTATCAACATGTTTAAATTTAAAATGCCATTGATGCGATACCAATTTATTTGATAAACCATTTACTATTGTTATCAAAAGTAAGGTAACTACTATGGATTCAAATAACTTTTTCACTCTATTCTCTCCTTCCTGTAAAACTTACATTACAATTTCTACATATTCTTCATATACTCTTTCTGCAAATTTCCCGTACAAGAAATCATTATTTGACTTAAACATATTAATAGATTTCTTTATTAATGCTAAATCATCCTTAGCCATCCCCATATAGCATGTCTGCAATGGTGATAAGTACCCTTTCTGCATTTCAATTTTCTCTAATATACTTATTGCTTCATTTTTTTCCCCTTCCTTAATTAAAAAAAGCGCAAACTCAGCGGGATGAAGTTTATTAAATTCTATTTTATCTATATCTTTCCACCAGACAATTCTTATAAAATTGATATCGTTTAACGCTATCATAAATTTTAAACTCTCTTTCGCCCCACTCAATATATTTAAAGCTTCCAAAAAGAATTTTAAAGACTTATTGTAATCAGAGAACATGTAACTTTCTCCACGCCTAATATTCAAAAATGCTTCCATGACCGGGAAAAATTTCAGATCTCTATATGTCCTTAAATATGTATTATTTTCTTCAAAATCTTGACACAAATCTTTTCTTAAAAGCGAATAACTCCATAGTTCTTTTACCCAAAAATAATATAAATTCTTTAAATAACTATTAGTCACTAATTTCATATTATTTTCAATCCTAATCTTATATCCTTCCATCAATCCAAAATCACCTAAATCACATAAAATTAGCATACTAAGTATGTCACAATAGATTTCTATATCGTAATTTTTTTTATTGGTTATGGTTCTCGCTTTTTCAATATCTAAATATATATCTTTGACATTTTCTCCATCCAAACGAGCAATATATAAACTAAAAATTTTTTCCAATCGCCTCATTTCAATGTCGTCACTTTTCTTGCATAGTTGCGAAATAAACTTCATTAATTTCAAGTAATCGTTTAAATGGGCAATTGCAAATGCGACTTTTATATTTATATTCATTCTATCTTTTAAAGTACTTAAATAATTAATAATCATTTGTTCTTGCTTATCTTTATCATTTTCAAAAACAATATATACAATTTTAGAAAAAGTATATACTGATAATGCATTATTCTTGTTAAAGTAATTTGAAATGGTTGATTTAGCAACACCAACCTCTTTTGCAAGGTCTGTGTATGTCATATTTTTAAATGATATGTAATCATCAATTTCTTTTGCTAGATTCTTCATATATATTCACCTCTTTCTCAGCAATATTCAGTTGAGTTTATAAAATATTCAGAAACATATATTTAAGGCGATTATACCATAACAAAAAACTCCCTATTTTCTCATTAATTAACGGAATATTCAGTATATTAAAGGCGGATGAATACTAATTTCATCTATATTTTTCTCTTTAACATTAAATATGAACTTTAAGTGTTGATATTCTCCAAACGGAATTGTAGAATATAAATAACTTATCTATGTACGTAGGTGTTATAAACCAAAATAAAAAACCCCACCGTCCAGTTTTTAATTGGTTTCTAGTTTGGCGACCGGATCCAATTAAAAACTCCAAAAGATAGGGTTTTAATTCACACTACAAATGTATGTGTTTTTCTTTAGTATCATGCTCGATATTAGAATTATATCATAAGGTACATACTATGTGAATATAAAACCTCTGTTTTCTTGTTTATTTGTGGTGGGAAAAATAGGAGGTTTTTTTTGTGTTACTTCAAAACTTTTTGCTCAGTCGAGCAAAGGCCGAATTAAGTCCCCGAATCAAACACTTATCCAAAACACCTGGGGCTATTAATCAAGCAATCAAGAAAGTTACTACTTATATTGATAATATTGTCCTAGAATGTGAAGGTGCGACTACAAAAGATTATCTTACACCACGAAAATATGAAGCTTTAGAAATAGTTTTATCATACTTGGTACAAGAAGGATACTCTCAAGTAAAACAAGATCATATCAGCAAAAAAACAGGTATTTCAAAACCAATTATTAACTACGTGTTTAATTGGTTACAAGACTTGGGAGTGTGTCAACAAATCAAAGTACGAAGACATGGTAAAATTGCCCCATCAATTTACATTTTAACTCTACACAACAATTACTTAAAAATTATTGAATACTTCAAGATGAAATGGGCTGTAGTAATTGATGTATGCTCTACTTTCACTAAATTTTTAAAGGAAAAATTCTTTAAGAAAGCTGTTGTATCTAATCATAAGAAACAGACTGTTTCACCTAATGGAGTAAATATTTTTAGTTTTGAGGAGTCGAATAACACAGCTACTCCTACTCGAAATACCAATGACAGATTTCACGATTTAGATGAGTATTTAAGTGAAGATCAGAAAAAAGCATATCAATATATTATGAGTCAGCCTATCACATACTTAACAGAAAAAGATGCTTATACAATCGCTTTAAGATTGCCAAGAAACATCAATACCTATCAGCGATGGGATTTTGAAAAATGCGTAGAATGGTTTGAATATAATCAAGCTGAAATAAGTAATCCTGCTCATTTTATGAAGATGTATACTGAAAAAACTAAACAAAGAAACGAACATAACACAAACGTTGAATATGTAGAAAAATATGAAAGTAAACTTATTTTTCATAATTGGGTTGATGACCCAAAATTTGATCCTATACTACGAAAATTGAATACAAATCAACACTAATTTTCAAATAAAAAACATATATATTCCAGCCTTGCTCAAAAAAATTATATACAGCAAGGCTATTTGTCATGTATTTCTATAATTCTCGATTAATTTATCCCTTTTTTATATGAGAACCTTCAAAAACAAACTTCATCTTCTATTATTTTCATCCACTTTCCAGACATTTAATCTATGAAACTTCCAACTTTATAACTCTGAAAATTCTACCATTTACTGATAAATTAACTTTGAAATTTACTAAGATAAAATCTTAGAAAGCTTGTTAGAGTAAGACTCACAGTTCAAAAATGAATCCTAATGTTTTTATTGATTTTAATTTTAAAAAACAAGAATTAATAAATAAGATGATCTTAAATCAGGATTTAATTTTAAAAAGGCATTCTGTCTCTTTTTAGGGAGAATCTACATACCTTGTCTAATGCTTATATAAGTACTTGAAATAGGAACAAGGATTCCCTAAACAACTACACTATTAATGGCTATATTGTAAATTGAATGTTTTATCCTTATCAATATTTGTAGAAGTTAAGTAGTTTGATATTTTATATGGAAATATATAACGAGGCATAGGGAATCTTTTCATTAAAAAATAAAGATAAAATGTAGGAGTTTTAACAAATAATGTGGAAGCGTTCCATATAAAAACTAAGGAGGTAGAACAGTTGCAAGAACGCTCGTTTTGGACGAAGGAAGTTGCCGAACGCTTAGAAATAGGAACCAGCACACTTAGAAAGTGGTGTATTGCCTTGGAGCAAGAAAACTACTCTTTTGTTAAAGGTGCAAAAAATAGTCGTGCTTTTGTTCAAAAGGATATTCAAGTACTAGAACAGATGAAAAAGCTGATCCAAGAAGCTGGAATGAGCATTGAAAGTGCTGTGAAGGTTGTTTTATCTGTTCCATTTGTTGAGAATGAAGAAGACAAAATTTCTGAAAAAAATAGTAGAACGCCTAGCGTTCTTCCTGAGAACACAATAATTATTAATCAAGAGTTTATAGAAAAATTACTACAAGAGCAAATATTACTGAAAGAAAAAATCCAACAACTCGAACGTATAGAAATAATGAATGCCGAACGCTTAGAACGCATGGAGAACAGATATGATGAACGTGATTCGTTACTATTAACGCATGTTAGAGAAATTCAAGAAACAAAAAGGCTTATTGCAGCATCACAAAATAAAGAAGAAAAAAAATGGTGGGAATTCTGGAAATAATGAGATTCATTATAACTTAAAATAATTTAATATAAATAGTTATAATTTATTTAAAATTATAATTAACCATAACACCGTCCTTTAATTCTAAATAACAAATCATTTTTAAATAAAGGTAAATTATTTTAATTTAAAATAATTTACCTTTATTTATTTTGTTGCGTTCAATAATGATTTACGATAAAATACAATTAATATAATTTAAAATTAATTAAAATGAATTCTTTTCAATTAGAAAGGGGTAATATAAATGAAAATAAATTACTTTGTGGAAGATGATAACGGAAATTCAGAGAAAAAGATTACGATTAACGGAGAAATGTTGAAATTCCCAAATACATATAGTTACGTTTACAAAGAACCAGTTCCAATGGAAAAAAAAATTGAGGAATTAGTATATGGTTTATTTCACAATATGGATGTAACTGTAAATTCTTCAGCATTAAAAGGCCAAGTAGCTCAAAGAATCTTCGTCGGTGAACGTGCGATTCGATCAGGTGCAGATCTTCAAAACCTTAACATTAGATCAAATCGTGGAAAGCATAAACAAGATACTACAATTATGACCACAGTTAGTGCAATTGCTTGTCGTGCAGTTCAAGATATGTTTAAAAATGAGGGTTCTTTGGAAGAGGGAGCAAATATTGAAACTAATATTTCAATGGTCACAGCTCTACCTGCATCAGAATGGAATAAAGAAAAAGCAAAAGAACTATCTGAAAGATTTACAAATAGTAGTCACCATGTGACAGTTAATGTTGGTGATGTAAGAATTTACGTAACTTTAAAATTTGAAAAGGTTATTGTTGTACAAGAAGGAACGGTTGCACTATTTGCACTGATTGAAGATGGAAAAGGTAACTATAGAAATGACGACTTATTTGATGAATTTAAAGAAATGTATGATATGAAGGATATAACAGGTGAATATTTCAGTGAAAAGCGTCTTCTTCATATAGATATAGGCGACGGAACTACCGAATATGTAGTTACTAAAGGGTATGACTATGATAATGACCACTCTTCTGGAGAAAGACATGGTATAGGTCATGCGATTGAACGTGCTAAAAAAGACTTTGAAGATGAATGGGGATTCTCTGTAGAAAGACAAGAGTTTGCTGGGTATCTAAAAGAAGAGCATCCTAAATATTATGAAGATGCTAAGAAATTTCTAGCAAGAGCAAAGTTTAATTTAGCTGATGAAGTGTTAGATACTGCGGAAACTAAGTTACAAGATTTAAAATATGATGTAGACGTGGTTGTTGTCTATGGTGGTGGAAGTATTCAATTAAAAGAAAATCTTTTTGAGGACTTAAAAGAAATTTGTGATTCTAAAAAAATTAAAATACTATGGATTAAATCCAAGTATGCAACAGAAATGAATGTACAAGGCATGACAGTATTCAGCTCAATTGCACTTCAAACAGAACAAGTAAACTAGGTGATTATGATGGCAAAACCAAAAGCGATTCAAATTCCATTATCAGAAAAGATGCGTCAAAGATGCCCGGAATTATTCGTTTGGATAGATGCTCAGGAAAACCCAAACGAAGCAACAAGAAAGGTTTTAGAACATTTTATCTCATTGTATGGAACACAAAGCGTTGATAGTGATGAAGTGAAGCTGGGAATGGCAAAAGATCTTCTTAGTGCAAAAGGGATGCTACAAGGAGATATACCAAGAGGTGTATCTTCCCTAGCGCCTTTAACATACAGAAAACAAGAAGAAGGTAGTTCAATTAAAGAAAACGAAATATCAAATAAAGTCGCTAAAGAAGAAAATAGGACGAATGATAATATTGAAAAATCTGAAGAAAAGATTGAAGAAGAGACAGTAAATAAACCTATAAAAAGAAATATGGATATAAATAAATGGCTCTAAGATAACTTACAATTAGTATCTGTATGAGAAGAAGCTAAAGACAAAATATGCATAAATACAACACGGAGTGCTTACTTTTTAGAGAAGGCACTCTTTTTGATATTTTTTATAAAAAGAACAAAAAGAGGTGATTATTGATGAGCATTTCAGTGGCTAATGGAAGACGATGGTTGAAGACTTTAAAATTACTTGGATATTTTACAATAGTATTGGGATTAATTTTAAGTATATTATATTTACTAAAAACATTTTTTTTACAAGTATTAGGAATCTTAGTGATCGTAGTATTTTTGGCAATAGGCTTTTATTATCTAGCTTACTTATTATTTGGGATTATTAGTTTACTTTTTATTATTGGAAGTGTTATAGCTGCTATTGGATTTATAGCATTTATCTTTGGTTAGTATAAAAAGAGGTGATAACCACTGAAAGTCAATAATTATCACCCCTTTTATATAATCAATTTTCAGCCGGTATTTCCATCAGCCATAAGATATACTGAGTATTTCTCTAAAGCTAAATTTTCAGTACTTTGAGAGTTTAGTCCAAGTGTAAGAATCCCTACTACCATAATACTCATTAAGATAATTTTCATTTTTTTCATGTTATTTCAATGCCTCCTTTTCAAAAATCTGTTCTTTTGCCTCATAACTTAAATAAAAATACTTACTTGCTTTTTCGAATTTCTTTTCAGCATGAAATTTAACGGCTAATAATTCACAATATTCTTGTACATACTCCCATAAGTTTTCGCTTGTGAACTACCCGCCACTTAACGTCCTTACGGACTGTTTGAAGTGGGGGCTTCTCGGGAAGTAGATACTTTTATTAGCTATCTATATTTACCAAGCTATAAGGGCAGTCCCTGCCCCTAAAGAAAATACCAATTACATGGTTAGTTTTAGCAAGTTGATACTTGCGTTTACATCTCTATCATGATGCCTATTACATTCAGGACAAGTCCATTCTCTAAGGTTCAGATTCTTGACATCCTTGTTTTTATAGCCACAGCAAGAACATAGTTGACTACTTGCATAATTCTTAGGTGCGATTATCAAATCACGCCCTTTCCATATTGCTTTATAGGCAAGGTATTCTCTGAATTTAGACCAAGATACTTCGCTGATTGCTTTGGCTAACTTGTGATTCCTTTGCATATTCTTCACTTTCAAGTCCTCAATCACAATTACTTGGTTTTCGTTTGTGATTTCATTACTTATCTTGTGAAGAAAGTCATTACGTTGATTAGCAATCTTTTCATGAAGTCTTGTTTCGATTGTTTGAACCCTTCTTTTTGCGTGACAAAGAACGTTGCAGAAAGGCTAATCTTTTTTCAAGCTTTCTCAACCATTTAGTGTTTGCATATTTTATACCATTAGACAGTATCGCGAAGTCTTTCAATCCTACGTCAACACCAACTTTTGTGTCGATTTTTGGGAGTAGTTGTTCATTTTCTTCTATCAAAACCGATACAAAGTACTTACCAGTAGACGTTTGTGAAACTGTAACCGACTTAATCAATCCAAAGGATTGTCTATGTTGCTTAATCTTTACCAATGTCTTTAATTTTGGTAGCTTGATATAACCGTTCTCAATGCAAACTGTTCCTTTTTGGTTATTTGTTGTATAACTACGGTGGTTATCTTTCTTACTTTTGAATTTTGGAAATCCAACGGATTTATCACGAAAAAAGTTAGCATATGCTTTGTTCAAATTCATTTGGGCATTCGCTAACGCAAGGCTATCAACTTCTTTTAGAAACGGAAATGCAGCCTTATACTGTGCAGGAGTAGGATACTTGATAGATTTATCAGGTTTATCTTGTGATTCTTGATAAGATTCGATTCTATCAGCAAGCATCTTGTTGTATACAAACCGAACACATCCGAAAGTTTTTGCAAAAAACATTCGTTGTTCTTTATTTGGATAGATACGATATTTGTATGCTTTCAACATTTTCTACACCTCACTTTTTGCCTTGATTTTCAATATATTTCTTAACTACGTCTAGTGGTGATCCACCTGTAGTCATCAAACAAAAACTTCTTGACCAAAACATCTCTTTCCAAAGCTTCTTTTTCACTTGAGGAAAGTCTCTCTTTATTAATCGAGAACTTGCACTCTTATATGCATTGATAAACTTTGTCATTTCGGTATTAGGATGCGCCTTGAACAAGATATGTACATGGTCAACATCATGATTCCATTCTACCAATGTTATATTGTATTTCTCAGATAACCGTACAAACATGTCTTTTGCATAGTCTGACATATCATCATCAAATACATTTCTTCTGTATTTCACGACTAATACAAGGTGATAATACAATAGGAACACTGAATGATTATTACTATCTAATTTCACTGTTATACCAACCTTTATTATTTATAATACTGATTATATCAGAACAAAAAAATAAAAAGCAAAGTTAAGTGCTTTTTAGCTACGCCAAACCGAAATTCATCTCCCACCTATCGTTGGGCTATTGCCCTGCACACGCTTGAGGAAGGAGAATTCTTTCGGATAATTCGTTAAAATATCTATGTGCAAGCAATATAAAAGAAAACAAGAATCAGGAACCCGTTTAAAAGTGTTCCCGCTCCTTTTCCTACATAGACTCAATTATGATTTGCCTTTCATACCATTTGGTTAATTTATTATTGACGCTATTCGAGATACGTTTCATTTTCTTGTTACAAAATCTTGATAGCGTAGCGGGAGATAATCCTATCTCATCTGCAATTTCGCGCATTGTTCTATTTTTTTGCATATGTTGGTGCATAATTTTCTCTCTGATCATATCCTCTGAACCATCAATACTATACTTTACCATATCGATGGTTACATTATTTTCTTGCTTATCCGGAGCTTCAATCACCTTTTTCTTTACCAAACTACCGATATTATCCATTAACTCTTTAGGAGGCAAGATGGTGATTCCTAATTTAGAGTAGTAATTTTTAAACCAATTCCGTTCTCCAATCCTGGATTCATCAAGTTCCTCACTGTATGCCCAATGTGAAATAACTTTTTCTTTTTCTAAATCTATCAACACATTTTCTAGTTGCTCACGAATACGATGTGGACGTCCCTTCGCAATATTAATCCCCATTACAGACAGTAATCCTTTTTCTCCATCAATTGAATAGGGTCTTTTTAAATTGCTGTACTGTTGGCGAATTCTCCACTGCCAGGATAAGTACCGAATTAATCGCTTATGGAATTTGTGTCGATAACTATTGTACTCCAATGCTTTTTTAGATAATAAAGCTGTTGTACTATTAGAGCCGTATAAGTACATCGATAAAAAGCTACCTGGTTTTATTCTACAAGATTCAATACCTACGTAATCATTAGTATTTTTATCTCTCCAAAGAACTACAGAATCTAAAACGAAGAGTCTTTTAATTACTTCACGTTTCATTTCAAATTGCTTCCCAGTTTCTGCACGATCATTTAAAACCACTACTTCGTTATCATCATTTAAATAAATAAAGATACTCGCTAAAGCAGCAATTCGTTGAGCAACTTTGATTTTATCTTCTGCACGATAATACTCTATACCGTTTGCTCTTGCTTTTGGCATATTACACATATCCAGCACATTCTCGTAGCTGAAATCAATAAACTCATCTGGAGACTTCGCTTGATTAAGCCACTGTATCGTAATTGTATCTAGACAATCAGCTGTAAGATCATCCATATTACTGATAACACCATCTACTAGTATTGACCATCTTTCTGCTTCATTAGTGTTTACTAATCTTAGATCTTCATCTTTATGTGATGACAGTTGAGCAACTCCACTCGTGTTTTTAGTTTCTAGTGGTAATACAGGTACTGCTCCTAATTCGTCTTCTTCAAATTGATTTTTTGCTATACCATCACGTAGTTGATAATATACCGCGTCATTACTAACAGGATAGTAATCATCAGTAATGTCCGTTTCTTGTTCTTTTACCTTCTTATCTTTTGTATTAGATAAGATAGTCGTTTCAACGGTTTCTGACATTCCTTCAAACTCTTGCTCTATTATCTTATCAAGTACACTTCGAAGCTCATTTTTATATTTATCTAAATTTGCATATATGTGCAATAACGAAATTCCTTGTTCTTGTTTCTGACCTAACCAAGAAACAAGTGCTGAAAATGAAGGAGAAATATTAGCTGAAGTTACTAATCTGTCATGATTTTCTTGTACTTCATCATAATATTTATTCCACTTTGTCCATAGCTGCTTGTTCTCTTCATATATTGGAGCAGCAAGAAAAAGGGCATCACTAAACAACACTAATACTTTCTCCAAATAAAAAACCTCCTAACAAAATAACCACTGGATATATATACTATAAAACTTGAAATATCCTAGCTATATAGTGGCAACACAGCTCAAAACCTAAAATGTTACCAGAATCTTCTGCGTATAATAAAAATTCAACGTACGGTACATGGAATACTACTTAACCAGTCATGTTCTTGTCTTTAATTATATAAGACTATGTCTATTTGTAAAATTACTACTTTACACCATACCCTTTATTCGAGAAAGTTATTAGGCAATCAAAGATGAAGACTATACTTTTTAGGTTAGTTCTACTTGTCTCTTATGTCACAAATTAATTGCCATCATACAGCTATATGATGGCAACTACAGGTCAAAAATATTAGGTTTCATCTAAAAAGCATTACATTCTTTATACATAACCATTTTAAGGCCTTTGTTATTATAACAACATTATAGTTACATGGTGGCCATATCTATATAAAACTTGAAACGTTATAGCTATATGGTGGCAACTACTGTAGCTTTTGAATAAAGTTTGATTAAATTAACTTAATAAACCTTGATAAAAGAGCGAATAGAAAAAGCGTGTTTTGAAAAAAAGTTTGATCAAAACACGCCTTTTCTATATTCAATTGAATCATCCTTTTATAAAAAAGTTTGATAATTTTTGTGAACCTTACTCAATTAAAGCGCCCTATAATTGAATAACACATCAGTTTCTATTAGCTGGTTTAGCTGAATAAGGAACAGTTATATAACGAGAGGTTCATGATATAATTATCATAGATAATCGCTTACAGAAACAAAGCGCAATATATTAACCGCTCTGAAAATTACATCTTTTAAGGGGCCGATGAAAGTTGACAATGGATAGGAAAAAATCAAGCCAAACCCAGTATTATCAAAGTTTTGGCTATTGGCCGTTTTTTATCGTTTATGCAGGATTTTATACATCCTAGTTATTACAAGGATTTAAGTCATCTTTTTGAATAGAACCTGACGGCTTCTCTTGCATAAAATCCTGTATAAAGATAGGAGTTCTATCACTTGGTCCTGATTGGGATATACCCTTCTTTATTAAATAAAAAGCGCAGGCCTAAGCCTGCGCTAATAGCCTTCAAGGCTTTTTTTAAATTCAATTGATAATAAAGTCCACTGTTTACCTCTATTCACCTAAAGACGAGAAACAGCAAATTACGCTAGCTCAGCTTTCCTATTGCCAAAATTCAATTGCCTATAGCTTAATAAAAAAGCATAGTGTTTAAACCAATAATTCATTTCACAGAAATATTGAAAAAATCCAAAATATGTTTATCTTGGAGATACACGTTAATAATGAGGTTGAGGGGAATTACTTGGAATTTGTTCAACCAGATTCGGGACACGACTATTTAAGGTAAATCTCCCATCAATTTTTTCTTTGGAGTGATGAGATATGAATAGGTTTTCGCTAGATGACCTCGAGTCAGTCGTTAGAGGCGGCAAGGCCGTGATAGCGGCGGCGGATAGCATTGTCATTGCTGCAGTGCAGGACGCCGTGAGGAAAGGCAGGACCGCCACCTTCTACCTCACCCGTGATCAGTTCACAGCAGTCAGACAGTGGTACTGGACCCCCAAGAGGTTCAGAGAATATGGACTTGAGCCGGTGTCTGATGAAGAAAAGGCTCGAATCCAGTCCGAATTGGGGATTAAGGAAGATGATATTTTCTATTCCAACCGTATCAAGTGCCAGTGCGGGCATGTGTATGGCGCATTTGAGTTCATGCAGCAGGGAATCAATGAACATGGACGGGAGGCTGTGGAATCGGTCTTCAATCTGAAGGATACATATGTCATGCGCGTTAATTCACACCAAGAAGCTATTTGCCCCAACTGCAAAAATTTTTTGCGGGAATCCCACTACTACGATATGAGGAGATACGGGTGCGCTAGAGTAGAGTAGAGGGAACATTTTATTGCGATAATGGGACTTAGGGTAACACGTACCTTCTAGTGTAACCGAGCCAAAAAAAGAAAAATTGGAGCGATGTGATATGAATAGATTTTCGCTGGATGACCTCGAGTCAGTCGTTAGAGGTGGCAAGGCCGTGATGGCGGCGGAGGATGGTATTATCATAGCCGCAGTGCGAGACGCTGTGAGGGAAGGCAGGACCGCCACCTTCTATCTCACCCGTGATCAGTTCAAAGCAGTCGACTCGTTGTACTGGACCCCCAAGAGGATCAAGGATTGGGGACTTGAGCCGGTATCTGATGCAGAAAAGACTCGAATCCAGTCCGAATTGGGAATTGAGCAAGCCAATATTTTCTATTCCAACCGTATAAAATGCCAGTGTGGGCATGTGTATGGCGCATTTGAGTTCATGCAGCAGGGAATCAATGAACATGGACGAGAGGCCGTGGAATCGGTCTTCAATCTGAAGGATACATATGTCATGCGCGTTAATCCACACCAAGAAGCTATTTGCCCCAACTGCAAACGGCGTGAGCCGACAGCCCACGCTTACGTTTGCGAGGTCTATGGGTGCAATAGAGCAGAGTAATAAAGTATTATACTTTTTTTCCTAGCTGTTTGAGCTGTTGAAAGACTATTACTGTTTGGTGATTCATCGAATCACCACCTTTGAAAGCTTATGTACTCGCACAAGTACATAGGCTTATTTTGTTTGTTGTAAAATAGTTTCACAGGGCGATTCTCCGACATGTAGCCTTGAAATAAAGTTTGATTAAATTAACTGTATAAACCTTGATAAAAGAGCAAATAGAAAAAGCGTGTTTTAAAAAAATATTGATCAAAACACGCTTTTAACATATTCAATTGAATCATTCTTTTATAAAAATGTTTCATCATTTCTGTGATTCTTATTCCAAAAAACGTCTTAGTGTATAATCGCGTTTTGTCGACAGCGCCCCTATATAACTTATCTACTTAATAGTCTAAATTCCCTATGACTACCAAAAACTCCTTCCTGTTCTTTTGCCACGTTAGCTTAATACATTTTTTCATATTCTTCACGATCAATTAAATATGGTATTCCACAATATGGCCCAATTGTGGAAGAAAGAGATACTCTGCAAAATAGATCTTTATATCAAACTTTTTTACAAATGATCAATCTTTATTTTAAATCAACAACTACAGGACAAAAATATTAAGTTTCATCTAAAAAGCATGAAATTCTTTATTCTCAACCATTTCAAAACCTTTGTTATTATAACAACCTTATAGTTACATGGTGGCTATAGTTATATATAAAACTTGAAATGTTATAGCTATATGGTGGCAACATCTTTTAATAAAAGATACTCCCTAAATCTACATCTACCAAGGATTTAAGTGCATTTTACGATAAATAAAAGTTTTATTTCAAACATGAAACGCTTTAGCGGTATGGTGGCAACTAATTTTAGAAAATATGAAACGAGTATAGCTATATGATGGCAACACTTTCTTGTTAAAAAGAAGCCCAAAACCCTCTATATAACAACATTTATATGTGTATTTCACACGTTTAACAAACATATTAAAACATGAAACGTTATAGCTATATGATGGCAACAACTCTTATATTAAGAACATGAAAAAGCTTATAGAATCAAGGTTTATAGGCTTTTTTACAAAATCAATATGCGTTTCATGTTTGAAATCTCTTATAGCGGTATGGTGGTCAAAAACTTTTTTTTATGAAACGTCAAATCCCTTGTGCGCCAAGGGATTCAGGCACGTTTCATATTTTTGTTTTTTCTCTTAAAGGGGCATATTTCATCAAATTTCGATTTGCTATAATCAAAATTGGTATATTTTATAGTGTTTTGGCATATATTTCTTGATTTCTGTGTAGGAGGTGAAAAAGATGGGACAATCATTTATTATTCGTAATCAACGTAGTCTAAATGGACAAGATACAAATGCAGTTTTAGTAACATTAAAATCTTGGCAAAAACTTGTTGAAGCTTTTGAAGAAAAATACTACAGCTATAAAGATACATACCTTGAGGATATTCTGGATCATATGACATATGAAGAACGTATTGCTGATGTAGACGGCTTTGTGGCTCAAGCGAAACCATCTTTTTCACGTCGTACACTATCTGCTATTTCAGAAACAATGGGAAGAAAACATAAATTATATGGCATTACAAATGCAGATTTAGAAGTCTTCTTATATCTACACAAGAAATGTTACACGAATGGGGTTATTCCAAATGTAACAGTGCATATGATGTGGGAAGATTACAAGCAATATAAAGAGGAATTTGCTTATATACAGCATTCTCAATTCTATATTGCATTAAAGAAATTAAGTTTACATAACATTATTACAATTGAAAATGAATTAGATGGCCGTTATACCATTAAACTAACTCATTTTATGAACGAAGAAACTGAAAAGGCAAATTCCTATGTATATATTAGCCCAGTCGTATTTACCAAAGCTTTCTTTGAGCTTTCAGTTGCGGCTAAGAAACTATTCTTGGACATTGCTATGCAACAGCACAGCGAAACGACTCTTAAACGTTCCTTAGACAAGCAGGACGAAAGAGGAAATAAAACTCATTTTGGCGGAATGTACCGCTTTTTACATAAGAAATACCCACATCAAATCCGTGCGGTTATGACAGAATTAACAACTGCATTACCATGTACAGGGACTCCGCTATTCAAAATTTGCAAGTTACAAAAAGGGGTTAAAAATACAAAAAGATATACAACGTTATATCTATCCTTACATACAGATTTCTTATGTACAAAAGAAGCTGGAGAAGTACAGTATCGCGATCCATTCACCCCAAAGGTTACATATGCACGAAAAGCTCGTTTTATTGAATCTGTGCTACAAGAACTGAATATAGGTGAATTTGCACAAGACATGAATAAATTTATTCATGTACTTAAGTATACTTGTCATCGACAAATTCGAAGTGTCATTCGTAGCTTACGTGACATGATAGATCGTAATGAAGAATATCCAAGTAAATTAGTGTATACACTGAAAAAACTATTAAATCAAACATCACAATATCAAATTCTTGATACAGCAGCAAAAGAAGGTATTTACCCTCTTATTACACAACATGTTCCAAAAGAGCAAAAGGAGCAAGCTGTATTTGATTTTGGATTGCACTTCTCTATGTACTCTCTACGAAACATCAAAAAATTGTTCCGTAAAACAAATGAGTTACTAAAGTCCAAATTCGCTGTACCGGTTACAGAGGAATCGTATCACCGTAACTATTTAAAGTATCAAGAAGAAACATTGTTTAGAAAATACGCCTATGAACAAGGTGCAAATCTAAATGCCTATATGGCTTTAGAAATAGAAATACGTGAACTTTTAAAAGCAAGAGGACATAAAGAGCGCTTTATTCCGAGTGATGTTCGCGAATTGTTCATTGAAAAGATAGATAGATTACCTAAAGAAAAACTTCGCGTTATTGAAGTACCTGATGAGTTCAATTTGATTACGTTTATGCGTGCATTTGAGCAATTAGTACGTGCTGGTATTCATGTAACAACAGCCGAACAGGTACTTGAGGTAATAGAAACAAATTAACGATACTCCGCTCTCTATTTTTGAAAAAAGTATAAATAGAGGGCTATTCGTGTTGGTCCCGTTGTTTAAACGTCCTTCACTGACTTCTCCTTATATACACATTCACTCGATTCTATTCATTAATAGAGTCTTTTTTTATACATTCCTATACAAAACTGTACTGCAATTAACTAATTTTCCACACCTATATTTAAATAAACACGTTATTTTTATCTAAAATCCATGCAAATACCTACAAAAAATCATAAGAAAAATAATAAATTTCATGGATAAGTAGATAATTAGAGCCTAATGTGAATAGTTTTATGTAATTATTATTGAAATAAAGGGATTTTGGTACTTCATCTATCAAAAATCATCAATATTTATGTGAGTCATGTGGCAAATTCTAATTTTGTTAATTAGTTAGCCTAGATTGTGAATGTTCTGTGAGTAAATATTATAAAATTGTGGACATACAGTGGATGAATTGAAAATTTAGCACTTGAATAAATATATGTAACAATGCATCAATTTGTTTCATTTTTTATGTAGAAATATGTGATCTTGTTTGCGATTATTTGTAGGTTTTATGCCTTACTAATGGCTAATTTTCTGTTGTTACATTTTACTATTTATGATTTTTTATGCTATAGCATGCTCAAATCCCTTGTTACAGTAAGGATAAGAACACATTTACCAGACCTATTTAAGTTTTATCTTCATATTTTAAATATATATAAGATATATATTTATATAAGATTTTATAAATTAATAAAAATATGATTAAAAAAGGGTAATTTATTATCGAACGTCATTCTAAAATGGGAATGGCGTATTTTTTTGAGGTACAAATTCGAAAAAATGAACCCTCATCATATGTATTTAGTGTATCTAGAAATCTATATGGATGGTGAGACAACATGAGTTATTATCAGATGTTATATAGTACCCCTTATCTGTATTCTTCAAAATCATTACGTCAGATGTACCGGGATACTAAAAGAGAAGAAGATATTTCAGCAATACGAGAGCACATGGTACGTCATGAAGTGTATTTAGACCGACAATACAAAGGTTATTATTATTTGAGTCAAAAAATCGAAGAGAATTTGTACGGTGATGAGTATCCGATCTCATGGAATGAATTGTTGGATGAGTATCAACTTTATAAGGATCGTAAGGGAAATTTGTCTATTAAACCAAAAGGGTGGGATTAACATGACAATCATTGGAGAATTAGGGGTTGTGTATGGTGTCACAGGAGTTTCTGTTTTAGGAATAAAGGTGTTAAAAAAGAAAGGTCTTTACCTTCCAGATTGGTTGCTACGTGCGGGGCTCAAATGCTTATTGATTGGGAGCGTTTGGTATGTGCTAATGGATATACTAGATGTGTTTCTACGTTAGTATTACATCTGGTAGTTGAAAATAATTGTAATAGTGCGCCTTAATCTGTTTTTTCTAACCTTCCATACAGGCTCAACTACCTAAAGGAGGTATGGAGGATATGATGTCACTTTTATTAATTCCAGCAACCTTTGTAACTGTTGCTTATTTTTATAAGGGAAAAGAAATGAGTGATAAGAAAAAAATCGCCACGTTTTTTGAAATTACAAAGATATGTGTTCAGCATAAAGGTGAATTACAATATCCCGTTTTTATAAAAGAAATGGAAGATGACATAAGCATGAATTATGTTTACAAGTTACCACTCGGCGTTCCAAGTCAGCTCATCAAAAAGTTAGCTGAAGTATTAGAAGAAGGACTAAATAAACCTGTTAAAATATCGTTTCATCAAAGGGAACTTCATATTCGAGTATTTAAGCAACAAATACCTGAAGTGTGGAATTGGTCTAAGGATCTACTAAAGAAGCACACATGGAGAGTTATGATGGGGAAATCGTTAGATAAACACGTATATCATGATTTCGAGAAAACACCGCACATGTGCGTAGCGGGTATGACACGTTTTGGAAAGACAGTATTTCTAAAAAATGTGATGACGAGTTTAATTTTACAACAACCTCGACATGTGAAGTTTTTTATTATTGATCTGAAGGAAGGATTAGAATTTAGTCCTTACAAGGATCTGTCTCAAGTAGTAGAAGTAGCTGAAAACCCGGAACAGGCGTTAGAGATGTTGGTGAGAGTACGTGAAAAGATGGTAAAACAGATTGAGATGATGAAAAAGTCCTATTTTACCAATGTTATAGATACATCAATTAGAGAGCGTTGT
The DNA here is from genome assembly GCF_022625245.1 of Bacillus sp. TL12. Taxonomy (NCBI): domain Bacteria; kingdom Bacillati; phylum Bacillota; class Bacilli; order Caryophanales; family Bacillaceae; genus Bacillus; species Bacillus sp. TL12. Next base: position 48,337 of record NZ_JAJJBY010000033.1, read on the forward strand.
TTCATCATAGTAGATGAAGGAGCGAATCTTTGTCCGACACAAGGTTTACCTAAAAAACAACGGGATTTATTATTTATGTGTCAGGAGATGTTATCTGAAATCGCAAGAATTGGAGGTGGTTTAGGATTCCGGCTTATCTTTTGTACTCAGTATCCTACTTCTGATACTTTGCCGAGACAGATTAAACAAAATGCTGATGCAAAACTAGGTTTTCGATTACCAACAGCGGTTGCTTCACAAGTTGCTTTGGATGAACCAGGTCTTGAAGATCTGCCTTCTCTTCCAGGAAGAGCATTATTTAAGACTGATCGCACAGAGGAAGTTCAGGTACCTTATTTAAAGGATATGGACATGTGGGAATTACTGAAGCAATACAAGGTGGTGAAACAAAATGCGGCATCAAACACTCAAACAGAAAGCGAGACAAATCGAGATTTTATCCACTTTGAGTAAGTTAGATTTTGCAACGAGGAGACAATTGCAAGCCATTCACTGTTTAGGAAGTATTCGGAATGCAAATCGTGTATTAAAGGATCTGACTTCATATTGTCACATCACAAAAATAGCTCGTGAGCATGTATATTATTTAAATAAAAAAGGGCGTGATTTATTAGGAATCACAAGGATAGTAAAGAAAAATAATCTATTACAGCACATATTAATGAGAAATGAAGCTTGGATGTGGTTAGGATTTCCGGAGTGGAAAACAGAACAAACAATAGAATTTTCAACTGGTGGTCAGCAATATCAAATTATTCCTGATGCAACCTATTTTGAAGATAAAGTCCCTCACTTTGTTGAAATAGATCGCATGCAACATATGAAAGCAAACGAACACAAAGTACAGTTATATGGCCATATAACAGATATCTATAAAAGACAGAATGCTATTGTTCCAGTAGTTATCTTTTTTACCTTATCGGACTATCGGCAATCTAAATTAGAACAATATGCTATAAAACAAAATGTGTTTATGAGAACATTTGTGATGAATGATATTTTTTAATTAAAGCCAAAAATCATTGTAATCTACATTTTTATTTGTTAGCTTTTTTAAAGCAACAATAATTTTGGAACCCGTTTTTAAGGATGGAAGAAATGCATTTCCTTTGCATAAGCGACTAATTGTACCTTGACTTACACCGCTCCTTTCTGCTACTTCCTGTTGAGTTAAATTATGCTTATCTATAAATTTACCGAATTTACTCCTAGGTTTTCCTATACCAAACCAACTCATATTCTCACCTCAGGAAATCATTATTTATAAATCTAGCTTGTCCAAATCTATAATTTTTAAAACCTTCAACAAATTGTAATTTTGGAGTAGTGTTCATCATAAAATAAATTAAGAAGTAAAAATGAAAAAACATGTAATAATTTTGAGGAATCTAGCATTCATAGTAATAGCTACAAGTTGCTGATACACTAGCCTAATGGCAACTTGTTGCAACGAGTATTCCTGTAAAATAAAAAGCTCAAACCCATTGGTACACAAGGGCTTGAGCTTTTCTTAATTTATGAAGAAATGAAAATGAGTTTAATAAGTTAAGAGATACTAAATTGTTCAGTGGTCGAATTTTGAAGAACTATATATAATTTCACGTACCTTATTGATATTAAAAATTATTTATAAAAAGATTGTATAAACCGAAAAACAAGGTTTATAATAAGAACAAACATTCTGTTCCTGGAGGGTAAAATGATGTTCGATTACTCAAAATGCATGAATCGAATGATATTCTGTATCGACCTTTTCTGGGTTTTGGTGCAAAAACTTCAGGGAAATTGCAAATAATCTCTAAATCTTGGACATACTGATACTATT
>NZ_JAJJBY010000034.1:0-49116 GCF_022625245.1 Bacillus sp. TL12
AGTATAAATGAAAGTTTTATTTCATTGTATAGGTGACAAACACAATACCCAATTGTGCTTCATATTATATATATAACAAAGCGATGTATATTTTTCAGAAAAGTGTTAAGGAATAGGAGTAGGTATATTTTGATTTAAAATAGAGGGGAGGAAATATCTTATATTGTTCTCGGTTAGGTGAGAATGATTAGGATAAAGATATGGAAACAAAACACGAGGTTTGTATTGTATGTGAAAATAAGAAAGATGATGGTATACGTGTACAAACAAGTTTTATATGTGACACTTGTGAGCGAGACATGGTAGAAACTGAAACGAATGATCCTAAATATATATATTATTTACAACAACTACGAAAAATTCAAATATCATATTCATAAATAGGCATACACGCCTATTATTTTTTTTGTCTCAATATCTCTGTATAATAAGTAAAGAATGAAAAATAAGGAAGAGATAAACATGAATCAAAATCAAATACCGTTATATGAGACGTTAATTCAGTTTAAAGATAAAAATCCTTTATCTTTACATGTTCCAGGACATAAAAATGGTTCGAATTTTCCAGAGCGAGCACAAGTTGGTTTTGGTGATGTACTTTCTATCGATGTAACAGAACTAACAGGATTAGATGATTTGCATAGTCCGTTTGAATGTATAGATGAAGCACAGCAATTGCTGGCTGATGTATATCGTGTAAAAAAGAGTTATTTTTTAATTAATGGTTCTACAGTTGGAAATTTGGCAATGATTTTATCATGTTGCGGAGAGCATGACATTGTTCTTGTACAAAGAAATTGCCATAAGTCTATTATCAATGGCTTGAAGTTAGCTGGAGTGAATCCAGTATTTTTAGAGCCGTGGATTGATGAATTGTATGGCGTGCCAGTCGGAGTTCAGCATGAGGTTATTAAGAGAGCTATTGAACGATATCCAGAAGCAAAGGCATTGATTTTAACACATCCTAATTATTATGGTATGGGGCTTGATTTAAAAGAAAATATTTTATATGCACACGCACATAACATTCCTGTTTTAGTAGATGAGGCACATGGAGCGCATTTTTGTATAGGAGAGCCATTTCCCAAATCAGCATTAGAATACGGTGCTGATATAGTTGTACATTCAGCACATAAGACATTACCTGCTATGACTATGGGTTCTTATCTACATATAAATAGTAATTTAGTGAATGAAGAAAAAATTTCTTCTTATTTAAATATGTTACAATCTAGCAGTCCATCTTATCCGATTATGGCTTCACTAGATGTAGCTCGTTTTGCATTAGCAAATATGAAGGAGAAGGGCTGTCATGAAATTGTGGGGTTTGTGAGGAGATTTAGAGAGGAATTACATAGTATTCCACAAATTTCTGTCTTACAGTATCCTTTGCAGGACGAGCTCAAAGTTACAGTACAAACGCGCTGTGAGCTTTCTGGATACGAATTACAATCTATATTTGAAAAGATAGGTATATACGCAGAAATGGCAGATCCATATAATGTTCTATTGATTTTACCGTTGCAGGTGAATGAACAGTATATAAAAGCGATAGAAGTTGTACGACTGGCATTACGTAATTATACGGTAACAGACAAGAGACCATCAATTCGGTATACTTACAAAGAAGGCTTTTCTTCTTTACCATTTACTTATAAGCAATTAGAAAAGTATAAAAAAAAAGTTGTATCTTTACAAGAAGCTACCGGAATGATTGCAGCGGATATGATTATTCCGTATCCACCGGGTATTCCCTTACTTATGTATGGAGAAGAAATTACGACAGAACATATTGAACAAATTTCTTATTTAGAAGAAATAGGTGCCCGTTTTCAAGGAAATATAAAATATATGAATGTGTATGATATAGAAAGAAAGTAGGTTTTAGGATGAAGGGATTATTTGTAACAATTGAAGGACCAGAGGGCTCAGGTAAATCAACATTAATTACAAAGTTGTTACCGCACTTTGAAAAGAAAGAACAAAAAGTAATAGCAACAAGAGAACCGGGGGGTATCGTAATTTCAGAAGAGATTCGAGAAATCTTACATAAAAAAGAGTATACAATGATGGAAGCACGTACGGAAGCATTGCTATATGCTGCAGCACGTAGACAGCATTTAGTAGAAAAAGTTATGCCAGCTTTGGAAAGAAACTATCTTGTATTATGTGATCGTTTTATTGATAGTTCTCTTGCCTATCAAGGTTATGCAAGAGGGCTAGGAATTGATAAAGTATTTGAAATTAATCGATTTGCAACAGAAGACTGTATGCCTGGTTTGACAATCTATCTAGATATAGAACCTGAAGTAGGCTTAGCACGCATTGAAAAGGATGCTAATCGTGAAGTGAATCGTTTAGATATGGAAAGTATGAAATTTCATAAGCGCGTTCGTGAAGGGTACTTACAGCTTGTAGATCGTTTTTCAGATCGCATAGTTGTTGTGAATGCAAATCAATCAATGGAAAAAATTATGGAAGAAGTTATTCAGCTTATAGAAGATAAATTGTTATAATAGAAGGAAAGTATAAAACAAGTGAGGTATGCATTATGACGAGGACGTGGGAGCAGCTTTCTGCTATACAACCCATTGGTGTAAAGATGTTGATGAATAGTATTGCAAAAGGGCGTATATCCCACGCTTATTTGTTAGAAGGTGCGAAAGGAACTGGAAAATACGAAACGGCAATTCAAATGGCAAAAAGTTTTCTTTGTTTACAAAGAAAAGGTGTAGAACCGTGTCATACATGTACGAATTGTCGACGGATTGATTCAGGTAATCATCCCAATTTACACGTTGTAAAACCAGATGGATTATCTATTAAAAAACAACAAATTCATGACTTACAGGAAGAGTTTTCAAAAACAGGTTTAGAGGCAAATAAAAAGGTATATATTATTGAGCATGCAGATCGAATGACGGCAAATGCTGCTAATACCTTATTGAAATTTTTAGAAGAACCAAGTAGCGATACAACGGCTATTTTACTTACTGAACAAAGTCATCAAATTTTAAATACAATCTTATCCCGTTGCCAAGTTGTAACATTTAGACCCCTCGCTGCAGAAGCTTTAATTGAGAGATTACAGGCGGATGGCGTTCCGGTTTCTTTATCTACTCTTGCTGCACAGCTTACGAATAGTTTTGAGGAAGCATTATTACTGTGCAATGATGAATGGTTTGCACAAGCACGAACTTTAGTGATAAAATTATGTGAAGCGCTCGAAAAAGATACAGCCTCTCTTTTTTTTGTACAAGAAAAGTGGGGGAAACACTTTGGAGAGAAGGAACAATTACAACAAGGTTTAGATATGTTACTCCTTATTTATAAGGATTTATTATATGTTCAACTAGGAGAAGAAGATCGTCTCGTCTTTCAAGAGCAAAAGGAGATGTTTCATTCTTTCTCCTACGCTCAGAAGCGCATTGTATCAGCTCTTTTTAATATATTAGAAGCAAAAAATAGAATCAACGCTAATGTAAATGCGCAGCTTGTGTTCGAACAGTTAGTGTTGCGGTTGCAGGAGGGATGACCGTTTTGTATGATGTAGTAGGTGTTCGCTTTAAGAAGGCCGGAAAAGTGTATTACTTTGACCCGAATCAATTTGATATCTCAGAAAATGAATTCGTGATCGTGGAAACTGTAAGAGGTATTGAATATGGGAAAGTAGTTATTACAAAAAAGCAGGTTGATGAAAACGATGTGGTACTACCGTTAAAGAAAGTTATTCGCATTGCGAATGAAAATGATCGGACAGTTGTTGAAGAGAACAAACATGCTGCAAAAGAAGCATATCAAGTTTGTCAACAAAAGGTAGGGGAACACAAGCTTGATATGAAACTTGTAGACGTAGAATATACTTTTGATCGTAATAAGATCATTTTCTATTTTACAGCCGATGGTCGTATTGACTTCCGTGAGCTTGTAAAAGACTTAGCTGCAATTTTCCGGACAAGAATTGAGTTAAGACAAATTGGTGTTCGTGATGAAGCGAAAATGCTTGGTGGTATTGGTCCATGTGGTCGTATGCTTTGTTGTTCTACATTTTTAGGTGATTTTGAACCCGTATCCATTAAAATGGCGAAAGATCAAAATTTATCATTAAATCCTGCGAAAATTTCTGGTTTATGTGGCCGATTAATGTGTTGCTTAAAATATGAGAATGACGAGTATGAAGCGGCAAAAGAGCAACTTCCTGATTTAGATCAACGTATACAAACGCCGCATGGGCTTGGGCGCGTCATCGGATTAAATATTTTAGAAAGATTAATTCAAGTGGAACTAGTAGACAAGGAACGGATAGTGGAATATACGTTAGATGAATTGATTAATGAAGGGGTCGTTTCGAGTCAAACCACAGATTAATGAGGTGGGTGCTTGTGGAGAAAAAGGATATTTTTGCAGCTGTTTCCAGTATGGAAGAGCAAATTGGACATTTATATAAGCAGTTGGGAGAATTAAAGCAACATCTTGCAGAGTTACTTGAAGAAAACCAACATATTAAAATGGAAAATGAAAATTTGCGACGCCGTTTTGAAGAAGTACAGAATAAGGAAAAACAAAAAACGCAAAAGCGAAAAGAAATGAAACCTAAAACAGATATTGGTGAAGGATATGATAACTTAGCTCGTCTATATCAAGAAGGTTTCCATATCTGTAATTTACATTATGGAAGTGTACGTAAAGAAGGGGATTGTTTATTCTGTCTGTCATTTTTAAATAAAAAATGAAATTACCTTTCCAATATATTGGAAAGGTAATTTTTTATACATGTGAGTAAAGTTAAGATGGAATCGTTTTTGCTTTTACGTAAATAGGGTAGGTTAAGTATAAGAAAGGGAATTGTATATGCACTTATATGAAGATGAACGTTTAGATTATTTACTAGCAGAAGAAATGAAAATCATTCAAAGCCCATCTGTGTTTAATTTTTCTTTAGACGCAGTATTACTTGCAAATTTTGCGTGGGTTCCGATTCAAAAAGGGAATTTACTTGATTTATGTACAGGAAATGCTGTTATTCCACTTTTATTAAGTACAAGAACAAAAGGTAAGATTACAGGTGTAGAAATTCAAGAGCGTTTATATGATATGGGAATCAGAAGTGTTCAGTATAACAATCTGGAAGAGCGAATTCATTTAATACATGGGGATTTAAAAGATATGCCGGAGCAGCTGGGGCGCCATCAATATGATGTTGTAACATGTAATCCACCATATTTTCAAACGCCAAAGGCATCTGAGAAAAACATTAACGAGCATTTAGCTATAGCTCGTCATGAAATTATGTGTACATTAGAAGATGTCGTATATGCTAGTAGTCAGCTTGTAAAGCAGGGTGGTAAGGTAGCATTTGTTCATCGTCCAGGTCGATTACTTGATATTGTAACATTAATGAGAAAGTATAAGATTGAACCAAAACGTGTACAGTTTGTATATCCAAAGGCGGGTAAAGAAGCAAATACGCTACTAATAGAAGGAATTAAAGATGGAAATGCAGATTTGAAAATTTTACCGCCCCTTTTCGTATATGAGGAAAATAATGAATATACAAAGGAGCTTCGTTCAATCTTATATGGAGAAAAATAAACATTATTTTTATGTAGTGGAATGTTCAGATAAAAGTTATTATGCAGGATATACAAATAATTTAGAGAAACGAATTCAAACCCATAATAGCGGTAAGGGAGCACGTTATACTCGTGCTAGGCTTCCTGTTGTTTTAAAATATGTAGAGGTTCATGAAGAGAAAACGACAGCTATGCAAGCCGAATATCATTTTAAACAGTTAAAGCGAAAAGACAAAGAAGAATATATGCAAAAAGGAGAGCGCTATGTGGCAGCAAAAAAGCTTTCAAGTAAATGAAAAGGGTGTCTTATATTTAGTTCCGACACCGATTGGTAATTTAGAAGATATGACGTTTCGTTCGATTCGGATATTGAAAGAGGCTGATATCATTGCTGCTGAAGATACACGGCAGACGAAAAAGCTTTGTAACTATTTTGAAATTGACACACCAGTCATGAGTTATCATGAGCACAATAAGGAAATAAGTGGACAGAAAATTTTAGATAAGCTAGAAGATGGAAAAACAGTAGCTCTTGTAAGTGATGCGGGTATGCCTTGTATTTCTGATCCCGGCTACGACATTGTGGTAGCAGCTGTAGAGGAGCGATATCATGTTATTCCGCTTCCAGGGGCAAACGCTGCTCTTACAGCGTTAATTGCGTCAGGATTAGAGACAAGACATTTCTATTTTTATGGATTTTTACAAAGAAATAAAAAAGAACGTAAAGCGGAATTGGAAAAGCTTCGTTATGTTCCAACTACGATGATGTTTTACGAAGCACCACATCGATTAGATGATACGTTAATTTCTATGAAAGAAGTACTTGGAAATAGAGAGATTGTATTGTGCCGAGAGCTAACGAAAAAATTTGAAGAATTTATTCGTGGATCGATAGAAGAAGCGATTGAATGGACAAAACAAAATGAAGTTCGTGGTGAATTTTGTATATTGGTATCTGGATCAAAAGAGGAAGCTGCATCAGAGGAACAATGGTGGGAAGCTATATCAGTATACGATCATATCGAACATTATATAAATGAGCAAGGAATGTCTTCAAAGGATGCAATTAAAAAAGTTGCAAAAGATCGAGATTTGTCGAAACGGGACGTGTATCAAATCTATCATGTCGATAAAAAATAAGCTTCTCATAATTGAGAAGCTTATTTTGCAGCTTGAATATATTGTTGAAGTTCGTTTAAGATTTGTTCAGCGCCTTCTTTGCTTAAAATAATTTTACCTTCAGCTAAAGCAAGGTTGCCATCAGATACTTCACCAGTTACTTGGCAAGTCATGTTTGGCTTATATTTTTTTAGGATGATTTTTTCGTCATCAACGTAAATTTCAAGAGCATCCTTCTCTGCAATACCTAATGTACGACGTAATTCAATCGGAATTACAACACGGCCTAATTCATCAACTTTACGAACGATACCAGTAGATTTCATATTCTTTATCCTCCTCATATTCTGTAAGTTTGTGAGTCTATATTTTAATTCGTCATTTTTCGACAAAATACCCTATGAACATATGATACCAATCATTTACATTTCCGTCAATTCATAAATTATAGATTTTATGAAAGAATTATAGATTTTTTTACTCCTTATATATAATAGAAAATGAAAGAATTGCACAAGTATTTTTACTGCATTTTTTAATTTTATCAATTTTTTCAGAAAAAACACTGTATATTTTTTGGAAAATGAGTAATAGATGATAAAGATAATCGAGCATTAATTCGTTTTTATGCGTCAGTTTTTGATATACTGTTTATAAATACATATGAGGTCATTTGGGAGGCTTAAAACAATGACAGAGGAAAAGAAAACCTTTTATATTACTACTCCAATTTATTATCCGAGCGGAAAGCTTCATATTGGACATGCTTATACGACGGTAGCGGGAGATGCAATGGCACGCTACAAGCGCATGCAGGGATACGATGTTCATTATTTAACAGGTACTGATGAGCATGGACAAAAGATTCAAAAGAAAGCAGAAGAATTGCAAGTTACACCACAAGCATATGTTGATAACATTGTAGAAGGAATTAAAGAACTGTGGGGGAAAATGGACATTTCTTACGATGACTTTATTCGTACAACAGAAGACCGTCATAAAGAAGTTGTCGAAAAGATTTTTAAACAACTTGTCGATCAAGGTGATATTTATCTTGATGAGTATGAAGGGTGGTACTCTGTACAAGATGAAACATTCTACACAGAACACCAGCTTGTTGATCCAATTATGGAAGGTGACAAAGTAGTTGGTGGAAAAAGCCCAGATAGCGGTCATGCTGTAGAGCTTGTTCGTGAAGAATCTTATTTCTTTAGAATGGGTAAATATGTAGATCGACTATTACAGTTTTACGAAGAAAATCCACACTTCATCCAACCTGAATCTCGTAAAAATGAAATGATTAATAACTTCATTAAACCAGGTTTAGAAGATTTAGCAGTTTCACGTACTTCTTTTGATTGGGGAGTTCGTGTACCAGGTAACCCAAAACACGTTATTTACGTATGGGTAGATGCATTGTCTAACTACATTACAGCACTAGGATATGGAACAGATAATGAAGAGAAGTATAAAAAGTATTGGCCAGCAGATGTTCATTTAGTAGGAAAAGAAATTGTTCGTTTCCATACGATTTATTGGCCAATTATTTTAATGGCACTAGATTTACCACTGCCGAAAAAAGTATTTGCTCATGGATGGATCTTAATGAAAGACGGAAAAATGAGTAAATCAAAAGGAAATGTAGTTGATCCTGTTACGTTAATTGATCGTTACGGATTAGATGCACTACGTTATTATTTACTTCGTGAAGTGCCATTTGGATCAGACGGTGTATTCACACCAGAAGGATTTGTAGAGCGCATTAACTTTGATCTTGCGAACGACTTAGGAAACTTATTAAATCGTACAGTAGCGATGATTGATAAGTACTTTGATGGAGAAATTCCTGCTTTTAAAGAAAATGTAACAGAGTTTGATCAAACGTTAGTAGCATTCGCACAAGATATATTGAAAAAAGTAGAAGAAGCAATGGAGAACATGGAGTTCTCAGTGGCATTAAGCTCTATTTGGCAATTGGTTAGCCGTACGAATAAATACATTGATGAAACACAACCTTGGGTATTAGCAAAAGATGAGAATGACCGTGATAAACTTGCTTCTGTAATGGCACATCTTGCAGAAATGCTTCGTCAAACAGGTATTATGCTTATGCCATTCTTGACAGCAACACCAAGTAAAATCTTTACGCAACTTGGCCTTACTGATGAAGCACATCAATCTTGGAATAGCCTTTCTACGATTGGTTGTATTCCTGCTGGTACAAAAGTAGTGAAAGGACAGCCAATATTCCCACGCTTAGAGGTGGAAGTAGAGGTTGAATATATTAAAGAACAAATGAAAGGTTCTGCCCCTAAAGTGGAAGAGAAAAAGGAAGAAGAACCGAAAGCAGAAGAAATTACAATTGATGATTTCTTTAAAGTTGAATTGCGTGTGGCGGAAGTAATAGAAGCAGAACCTGTGAAAAAAGCAGATAAGCTTTTAAAAATTCAACTTGATTTAGGCACAGAAAAGCGACAAGTTGTTTCTGGCATTGCTAAATTTTACACACCGGAAGAATTAAAGGGGAAAAAAGTTATTTGTGTAACGAATTTAAAGCCAGTGAAATTACGTGGTGAATTATCACAAGGTATGATTTTAGCAGGCGAAGAAAACGGAGTATTATCGTTAGCGACAATTGATCAAAGTTTACCAAATGGTACAAAAATCAAGTAATCCTGACAAAATAAGAGATGTTTCACGTGTAACATTCGTGAAGCATCTTTTTTCTTGTTAGGAATCTTTTTAAAAATTTCTTTTTTGTATTAAGATTGTACTATCGTTTTTATTACGTTGTTAGGATAGAGATTTTGAAACATGATAGAGTTTATTTCATATAAAAGGAGTTATTTGCTATGTTGTTTGATACACATTCACATTTAAATGCAGAGCAATTTAAAGAAGATTTGCAGGAAGTCATTGTAAGAATGAAAGAAGCTGGGGTTTCATATACAGTTGTAGTTGGTTTTGATGAAGTAACGATAAAAAAGGCAATGGAACTTGCAGAAACGTATGATTTTATTTATGCGGCAGTTGGTTGGCATCCGGTTGATGCAATTGATATGACAGAAGAGCATTTAGTTTGGCTAGAAGAATTAGCAGCGCACCCAAAAGTGGTTGCTCTTGGTGAAATGGGATTAGATTATCATTGGGACAAATCTCCGAAAGAAGTACAGAAAGAAGTATTTCGTAAACAAATTCAGTTAGCAAAGAAAGTAAAGTTACCTATTATTATACACAATCGTGATGCAACGCAAGATATCGTGGATATTCTAGAAGAAGAAAATGCAGCTGAAGTAGGAGGCATTATGCATTGCTTTAGCGGCAGTGTAGAAGTGGCGCAGCAATGTATTGGCATGAATTTCTTAATTTCATTGGGTGGGCCAGTAACTTTCAAAAATGCAAAAAAACCGAAGGAAGTTGCAATGGAAATTCCAATGGAAAAGTTATTAATAGAAACGGATTGTCCATACTTAACACCACATCCATTTCGTGGTAAACGAAATGAACCAAGCTATGTGAAACTTGTAGCAGAAGAAATTGCAAACTTAAAAGGGATTTCATATGAAGAGGTCGCAAAGATAACTACAGAAAATGCAAAAGCGTTATTTGGTGTTGAATAAGAAAGAATGGGGGTTCATTCTTTTTTGTGTTGTTATCTTAGAAAGAAAATGTAATTTAGTTAACTAGCGGATACATGTATGGCGAGGAAAACAAGTAAAAGTTAAAGTGTTACAATAAGAAGAGTAGGCAGAGGATTTTTTCTCCTCTGCTTTTTAAATTGTATCAATGGGAAAATAATAATGGAAAAGTATTCGTTTTTTTGTTTTACTAAGTAGAGACGAAATGAGTGTGGAGGCAGTCATGAAAATTAAAGAGATTATCGTTGTAGAAGGTAAAGATGATACAGTTGCAATTAAGCGCGCTGTTGATGCAGATACAATTGAGACGAACGGTTCAGCAATCGGTGATCATGTCATTGAGCAAGTAAAATTGGCACAGCAAAAACGAGGTGTTATTATTTTGACGGATCCTGATTATCCAGGAGAACGTATTAGGAAAATTATTTCTGAAAAGGTTCCGGGTTGTAAGCATGCTTTCTTACCGAAAGAAGAGGCACTTGCAAAAAGAAAAAAAGGAGTCGGAATTGAACATGCTTCCAATGAATCCATTCGCCGTGCTTTAGAAAATGTTCATGAAGAAATGGAAGCTTATACGAGTGAAATTAGTTGGAGTGACTTAGTAGATGCTGGTCTAGTGGGCGGAGAACAGGCAAAAAGTCGTAGAGAAAAAATGGGTAAACTATTAAAGATCGGTTATACAAATGCGAAGCAGTTACATAAACGTTTACAAATGTTTCAAGTTTCAAAAGAAGCATTTGCGGAAGCATATAAACAAGTATTACAGGAGGAAAAGAAATGAAGGATATTGCAACACCGAATCGTACGAAAGACATTGTTGAAAAATACGGATTTTCATTCAAAAAAAGTTTAGGACAAAATTTTTTAATTGATACAAACGTATTAAATCGTATTGTAGATTATGCAGAGATTGGATCAGAGAGCGGAGCGATTGAAATTGGTCCCGGTATTGGAGCTTTAACAGAACAATTAGCAAAGCGTGCTAAAAAGGTAGTAGCATTTGAAATTGATCAACGATTATTACCAATATTAGATGAAACGTTAGCTCCGTATGGTAATGTAACTGTTATTAATAAGGATGTTTTAAAGGCAGATGTGCATGAAGTATTTGGAGAACAATTTGACGAAGGGCAAGACGTAATGGTGGTAGCGAATTTACCTTACTATGTTACAACACCAATTTTATTTAAGTTGCTCGAAGAAAAGCTACCAGTGCGCGGATTTGTTGTTATGATGCAGAAGGAAGTAGGCGATCGTTTAGCAGCGAAACCAGGTACGAAAGATTATGGTTCTTTATCTATTGCAATCCAATATTATACGGAAGTGGAAACAGTGATGACTGTTCCTCGTACTGTATTTGTACCACAACCAAATGTAGATTCTGCAGTTATTCGTCTTTTAAAACGTCCAAAACCAATTGTAGAAGTGAAAGATGAGAAGTTTTTCTTTGAGGTAGTACGAGCAAGTTTTGCACAACGTCGTAAAACGTTGATGAATAACTTATCAAATAATCTAAACGGTTTCCCGAAAAATAAAGAGTTATTAGAGCGTATTTTAACAGAAGTAGGCATTGACCCAAAACGACGAGGCGAAACATTATCAATTGAAGAATTCGCAGCACTGAGTAATGCGTTAGTCTCTCATAAAGTAAAACTTTAATTAGTGGGAGGTTTCATCTTCCATTGATTATCAGTCCTTACCAATCGGGCTTTTACGGTCAGTTGCTTTCCACCTAAATTCTTTGCTTTTACTGAATTTTGGTGTGTGTGGCTTACTGCACACAATAGCGTGATAAACAATAAAAGGACAGCTCCATTGGAGCTGTCCTTTTTGTCACCTTTTCTACTCTGGATTCATACGTTAAAAACAGAAGATGGTTAGTGAGATGGCCTAATGAGTTTGGAGGTAAGATAATGGCTGTACATGTGGGAGATTTAGTAGAACGACATTCATATAATCGAGATATTCTTTTTCGTATTACAGAAATAAAAGGTGAAATTGCAATATTGTTTGGAGAAGAAGTTAGGCTGATAGCAGATGCACCACTTGAAGATTTAATTATCATTGATCAGCGTGAGTATAAAAAAAGAGCAAAGCGTGAAAAGGAAACGATGGAGCAAACATATCGTCTGTTTCATCAGGACTATGTTTTGATGAAGCAACGTCACGAACATAATTCTACAGGTGGATATACGAGTGAAGTTAATTATTTTCAAATGCCAGGTAGGGTTTTGCATATAGATGGGGACCCATTATATTTACGGAAATGTTTAGATTTATATACAAAGATAGGTGTTCCAGTTCAAGGGATACATTGCAAAGAAACAGAAATGCATGAAAAGGTAGTCGATTTAATCGATCATTTTCGTCCAGATATTTTAGTAATTACAGGACATGATGCATATACAAAATCAAAGGGAGTTATGGGAGATTTAGCAGCTTACCGTCATTCTCGGCATTTTGTACAGGCCGTTCGGGAAGTACGTAAAAAATATCCTTCTTTAGATCAACTTGTTATTTTTGCTGGAGCATGTCAGTCTCATTTTGAAGCTTTAATTCGAGCTGGTGCTAATTTTGCTAGTTCACCATCGCGTATTAATATTCATGCATTGGATCCAGTATATGTAGTGGGAAAGATTAGTTTTACTTCATTTATGGAACGCGTAAATGTATGGGATGTTGTTCGAAATACCATTACTGGGGAAAAAGGTCTTGGTGGTATTGAGACCCGAGGGCTTTTACGAACAGGGTTACCTTTTCAATATTATGAAGAGTAAGCAAGGTATATATGTACCTTGCTTTTTTTATGGGAAAGTATTAATTTTCTTGGTAAAAGCTGTACCTTAAACAAGGATTTGTAAGTGTTTGGATAAAAAAAGATAAGAACGTACAGACTATACAATGATACTTTTACAATATAGTAATTCTTCTATCTATTCGAACGCATTAGGTTCTTGCGAAGATATTGTCCATTACGTATGGGCAATGATTGGGATAGATATATCATGTATTTATGTATTCACTCTAAATTACAGCGAGGTGTAGCAAAGTATATGTCAAAACGTTTAGATGAAATAAAAAGTGAATTAGACCATCATCTTGGGAAGCGCCTTATGTTAAAGGCGAATAGTGGAAGAAGAAAAACAGTGGAACAATCAGGGGTACTAGCAGAAACATATCGCTCTGTTTTTGTTGTGCAGTTAGATCAACAAGAGGATACGCTGCAGCGCGTTTCCTATAGCTATGCAGATGTTTTGACAGAAACCGTGGAATTAACATTTTATGATGACCCTCAGAACGAGGTTATTTTAGGATAACGACCTAGTATGTTACATATATTCCCATAAATAAAGAAGGCCATTTTTTTGTAAACTAATTATACCGTAGCAAAATAAGGAGGGACCCTGCATTGAGTAGACGAAGAGGAGTCATGTCAAATCAGTTTAAAGAAGAACTCGCAAAAGAGCTTGGATTCTATGATGTTGTTCAGAAAGAAGGATGGGGCGGAATTCGTGCGAAAGATGCTGGTAATATGGTGAAACGGGCCATTGAGATTGCAGAGCAGCAATTAATGAAACAAAACCAGTAGTTGTAAGATAACTTCTATGCTACGGTAGCCGAGGAGAAATTCCTCGGCTTTTTGCACGCTAAAAGTTACCATCATTTTGCATAAGTAGTTTCATTCTGAATGCTTTTCGTTATAATTAGGGAAGTGTCATCGTCTTACTATAAATTTATGGTAAAATAAACGATAAAAGATTGAGTACATAGAGTGGGTGAATAGATTGAAGCTACTAGTGAAAGCACCAGCAAAGATTAATCTGTCGTTAGATGTACTAGGGAAAAGACAAGACGGCTATCATGAAGTGAAAATGATTATGACAACAATTGATTTAGCAGATCGTTTAGAGCTAACGGAGTTATCAGAAGACCGCATTGAAATTGTATCCCATAATCGGTATGTCCCAGACGACCAGCGTAATTTAGCTTATCAAGCAGCGAAATTATTAAAACAGAGATTCAATGTAAAGAAAGGCGTATCTATTTCTATTGAAAAAACAATTCCGGTGGCAGCAGGATTAGCTGGCGGTAGTAGTGATGCAGCTGCTGCATTAAGAGGACTTAATAAGTTATGGAATTTGGGTCTTACAATAGACGAGCTAGCAGAGTTTGGTGCAGAAATTGGATCAGATGTATCTTTTTGTGTATATGGCGGGACAGCTATTGCTACAGGAAGAGGAGAAAAAATAGAGCACATTAAGACACCTCCTTCTTGTTGGGTTATTTTAGCTAAGCCTCATATCGGTGTATCTACTGCTGACGTATATGGAAATTTACAATTAAATCGTGTTACGCATCCAGATGTAGAGCAGATGGTTGAATCCATTAATAGCGGTAATTATAAAGGTATTTGTGATGCTGTAGGGAATGTGCTAGAGGATGTAACGTTTAAGATGCACCCTGAAGTTGCACGTATTAAGGCACAGATGAAGCGCTTTGGTGCAGATGCAGTTTTAATGAGTGGTAGTGGACCAACTGTATTTGGATTAGTACATCATGATTCAAGAATGCATCGTATTTATAATGGTTTAAAAGGATTTTGTGAACAAGTATATGCAGTACGTTTATTAGGAGAGAGAGAAACGCTTGAATAAAGACGTATAATAAGTTATGATTTGGTTAGAATATTCGTGATTTGGGGTGAGAGTGTGAAAATTAGACGGAGTACAAGACTAGTCGATATGACTTACTATTTATTGCAAAATCCTCGTCAGTTAGTTTCTCTCACTTTTTTTGCTGAACGGTATCAATCAGCTAAGTCCTCTATTAGTGAAGATTTAGTTATTATTAAGCAAACGTTTGAACAACAAGGAGTCGGCACATTGCAAACGATACCAGGGGCAGCAGGAGGAGTGAAATATATACCATATATAAGTGAAGAAGAAGCAAATCTGATTATTAATGAGCTATGTAGTTTATTTGAGAATCCAGATCGTATTCTTCCGGGTGGATACTTATATATGACGGATCTTTTAAGTAATCCGCGTTATATCAATGGAGCGGGTCGCCTATTTGCCTCTGTATTTGCAAAACAACCAATTGATGCGGTTATGACGGTAGCGACAAAAGGGATTCCGCTTGCATATGCGGTAGCAAATTATTTAGATGTACCTGTGGTAATTGCAAGAAAAGATAATAAGGTAACAGAAGGGCCTACAGTTAGTATTAACTATGTATCAGGTTCATCTAAGCGCATTCAAACAATGACTTTAGCAAAACGTAGTCTTCCGGAAGGTGCTAATGTTTTAATTATTGATGACTTCATGAAGGCCGGTGGAACAATTCAAGGTATGATTAGTATGCTAGAAGAGTTTAATGCCAACGTTGTTGGAATCGGTGTATTAGTAGAATCAACAGATATTGAAGAAAGACTTATTAATAAATTTGTTTCTCTAATCCGTTTAGCAGAAGTAGATATTAAAGAGAAAACAATTCAAGTGGAAAAAGGGAATTATTCACTTGTACCATTTGACGAAGGGCTTGTAGAAGCTGAATAAAAAGGTAAAGCATCCGCTTTATCTTTTTTTGTAAATGAAAGTGCTAGTAGGCGGTAAGCCTTTTCTTATATAAATCCTTTCTTTTTGAGGTGGGAGAGGATCCAATTATGGGCGGAAGCGGTCAGCCTATTTTTCTATCCCATGCCAAGTGAAAATAAAGAGAGAGAACAAATTTAGGTGGTTTTTTGTTCTTAGTAGCAGCAACTTATATGTTGAAAAGCAAAAAGAGATTTATATAGCTAAAGTTTTACCGCCTACTAGCAAGGTACATTCTATTTGTTTGAGAATAGGTGAACTCAGTTTGTAGGAGTCAATTATTTTTGAAACTAACAATAAAAGGGTGAGAAAATATGAAAGTAGTTCAAACAAATCAAGCACCGCAAGCAATTGGTCCATATTCACAAGGAATTATCGTAAATAATATGTTTTATAGCTCAGGACAAATTCCATTAACAGCAGGTGGAGAACTTGTAACCGGTGATGTAAAAGTACAAACAGAACAAGTATTTCAAAATTTACAGGCTGTATTAGAAGAAGCAGGAGCGGCATTTGATACAGTTGTAAAAACAACTGTATTTTTAAAAGATATGGATGATTTTAACGATGTAAACGAAGTGTATGGAACATATTTTTCCACACATAAACCAGCTCGCTCTTGTGTACAAGTTGCAAAATTACCGAAGGATGTTTCCGTCGAAATTGAAGTAATCGCCCTTATAAAATAAATATTTGTAAGCGATAACGTCCATTAATTCTTATATTCCATTAAAATAAAAATTTTTATCTTAAAAATTTTTAAAAAATTAGAGGGAAAATAGAAAATTTGTGGAATTTATACAAACATATCGCTTATTTAGAAAAGGGTGGTGAACACAAGATGGAAGTGACTGACGTAAGATTACGCCGCGTAAACACAGAAGGCCGTATGAGAGCGATTGCCTCTATTACTCTAGACCATGAATTTGTTGTTCATGATATTCGTGTAATTGATGGCAATAATGGATTATTTGTAGCAATGCCAAGTAAACGTACTCCAGATGGAGAGTTCCGTGATATTGCACATCCGATTAATTCTAATACACGCTCTAAAATTCAAGATGCGGTTTTAACTGAGTATCACCGTTTAGGCGAGTTAGAAGAAGTTGAGTTTGAAGAAGCTGGAGCTTCGTAAAATTCGAATAAAAAGAGCTCGAATAAAAAGAGCTCTATAATTTTGTAACAAACTCCTGTAAACACTTACAGGAGTTTGTTTTTTAGTTGTAAATCTATTTTGATTTACGGGCACATAAGTTCCGGTTATGGAAATAAAAGAAGCCCTCCACTCGCTTACTCCGTTTGTTTTCATACGACATGGGATCCAAAAGGGCCCTGACCACTACTATGCAAGGGCGGATGCTCTCCCATCTAAAAGGAAAACCTTATATTGTCCGTTCAATTGATAAATCTATTTCGATTTACTAGCACATAAGTTCCGGTTATGGAAATAAAAGAAGCCCTCCACTCGCTTACTCCGTTTGTTTTCATACGACATGGGATCCCAAAAGGCCCTGACCGTTACTATGCAAGGGCGAATGCTCTCTCCCAACCAAAAAGAAAGGTTTTATATTTATTTTAAATAAAACTTTCCCCTAAATAAAACTTCACTTTATTCCCCATGTTATATGTAAAATCCTAATTTATTAAAAATCATTCGAAATAGTATATCTTATTTCCTAAAAAAAGATACTAAAGAGTAAAACATCTTATAAGAAGTATGGTAAAATTTAATAGTTATGCTCTGTTTCTTGAAATATATAGTGATTTAGGATAATATCTTTAATGGATAAATAGGTTGCGATGGAGGGTCTATATGTCAAACAGATTTGCAGTGATTCTAGCTGCAGGTAAAGGCACACGTATGAAGTCCAAGCTATACAAAGTGCTTCATCCTGTATGTGGAAAACCAATGGTACAGCATGTAGTCGATCAAGTATCTCAATTAGGATTGCAGAAACTTGTAACGGTAGTTGGACATGGTGCTGAAAAAGTACAAGAACAACTAGGGGACGTAAGTGAATTTGCATTACAAGCAGAACAACTTGGTACAGCACATGCTGTTGATCAAGCTGCTGATGTACTTGCAAATGAAGAAGGAACAACTTTAGTTATTTGTGGTGATACACCACTTATAACAGCTGAAACAATGGAAGCATTGTTAAAACATCATGAAGAAGCAGGGGCGAAGGCGACAGTGCTAACGGCATACATAGAAGAACCTGCTGGATATGGACGTATTGTTCGTAATGAACACGGTCATGTTGAAAAGATCGTTGAGCATAAAGATGCAAATGAAGTAGAGCTATCTATTAAAGAAATTAATACAGGTACGTATTGTTTTGATAATAAAGCACTATTTGCTTCACTTTCTAAAGTTTCAAATGATAACGTACAAGGTGAATACTACCTTCCGGATGTTATTGAAATTTTGAAAAATGAAGGTCATATTGTATCAGCTTATCAAACGGAGCATTTTGATGAAACGTTAGGTGTTAACGACAGAGTCGCTCTATCGCAAGCGGAAATTATTATGAAGAAGCGTATCAACCATAAGAACATGGTGAATGGTGTTACAATTATTGATCCAAGTAACACATATATTTCTGCGGATGCAATTATTGGTAGTGATACAGTTCTTCATCCAGGGACGATTATTGAGGGTAAAACTGTAATTGGTTCTGATTGTGAAATTGGTCCACATACAGTAATACGTGATAGTGAAATTGGAGACCAGACAACAATTCGTCAATCTACTGTACATGACAGTAAGATTGGTACGGGAGTTTCAGTCGGACCATTTGCACATATTCGCCCGGATTCAGTTATTGGTAACGAAGTACGCGTTGGAAACTTCGTGGAAATTAAAAAGACTGTTTTTGGTAATAGAAGTAAAGCTTCACACTTAAGTTATATCGGGGATGCACAAGTTGGAGAAGACGTGAATCTTGGTTGTGGTTCAATTACAGTGAATTACGATGGCAAGAATAAATTCAAAACAGTTATTGGAGATGGCGTATTTATTGGTTGTAATTCAAACCTTGTTGCTCCTGTAACAGTTGAAGATGGTGCTTATGTTGCGGCAGGGTCTACAATTACTGAGACTGTTCCATCAAAAGCATTATCGATTGCACGTGCACGTCAAGTTAATAAAGAAGACTATGTTGATCAATTGCTGAATAAGAAAAAATCATAATGTGGAGGGTTAATCTAGATGTCGACTCAATATCTAAATTCTAATTTGAAAGTATTCTCTTTAAACTCTAATAAGGAACTTGCTGAGCAAATTGCAAAGCATATTGGAGTAGGGCTAGGAAAGTGTTCTGTTGACCGTTTTAGTGATGGAGAAGTTCAAATTAACATTGAAGAAAGTATTCGTGGTTGCGATGTATTCATTATTCAATCTACAAGCTTCCCAGTAAACGAACATATCATGGAATTACTTATTATGATCGATGCATTAAAACGTGCATCTGCAAAAACAATTAATATCGTTATTCCTTACTATGGTTATGCGCGTCAAGACCGTAAAGCGCGTTCTCGTGAACCAATTACATCGAAACTTGTAGCAAACTTGCTTGAAACAGCAGGTGCAACTCGTGTAATCACTCTAGATTTACACGCTCCACAAATTCAAGGGTTCTTTGATATCCCAATCGATCATCTAATGGGTGTACCGATCCTTTCAGATTACTTCGAGACAAAAGGTCTTAAAGATATCGTAATCGTATCTCCTGACCATGGTGGCGTAACACGTGCAAGAAAAATGGCGGATCGCTTAAAAGCGCCAATCGCTATTATTGATAAACGTCGCCCACGTCCGAACGTATCGGAAGTAATGAATATCATTGGTAACATTGAAGGTAAGACAGCAATTTTAATTGATGACATCATTGATACAGCTGGTACAATTACATTAGCAGCAAACGCTCTTGTTGAGAACGGTGCTTCTGAAGTATATGCTTGCTGTACACACCCAGTTTTATCTGGACCAGCAATTGAGCGTATCCAAAACTCAAATATTAAAGAGTTAGTTGTAACAAACTCTATCGTATTACCAGAAGAGAAGAAAATTGATAAAGTACACGAGCTTTCTGTTGCTCCATTAATCGGAGAAGCAATCATCCGTGTTTATGAAGAAGAATCTGTGAGTGTATTATTCAATTAATTGGATAGAATGAGACGTAACCAAATTTGGTTACGTCTTTTCGTATCGTAAAAAGAAAGTAGTGGTACAAGAATGAAATTAATAGTAGGACTTGGGAACCCAGGTAGAGAATATGAATTAACAAGGCATAATATTGGATTTATGGGAATTGATGAGCTTGCAAGACGATGGGGCATTTCTTTAAATGAACAAAAGTTTAAAGGGATGTATGGTTCAGGTTTTGTTAATGGTGAGAAGGTAATTTTATTAAAGCCACTTACGTATATGAATTTATCTGGAGAAAGCATCCGTCCACTTATGGATTACTATAAAATTGATGTGGAAGATTTTGTTGTCATGTATGACGATTTAGATATTCCAGTAGGTAAATTGCGCCTTCGTATGAAAGGTAGTGCAGGTGGTCATAATGGTGTGAAATCGACAATTTCTCATTTAGGTACGCAAGAATTCCAACGTATTCGTATGGGGATTGATCGTCCGAAAAATGGTATGAAAGTAGTGGATTATGTATTAGGGCGTTTCACAGCAGAAGAGTTGCCAGAGGTAAATCAATCCATTGAAAAAGCTGCGGATGCATGTGAAGAGTGGTTAAAGAAACCATTTCTTCAAATTATGAATACTTTTAATGGTTAATGTTCTAATTTGGAATATTTTACGATGTTTTTATCCATACTAGTAGTAATTGTACACTTAGGAGGATAGTATGGAAGGGCATTATTACTGTAGACATTGTGGAGGTAATGTGGGTTCCATTACCGCAGAAAAGGTATACAGCAAAGTTTTATTTCAACTAACAGAGCAAGAACGATTGGATATGATTCATTTTCATGAAAATGGAAATATATATATAAAAACAATCTGTGAGTCGTGCCAAGAAACGCTCTCATCTTATCCAGAGTATTATGAGTATGAAAAATTTCTGCAATAAAATGTTGTCGCTTTGGCATGTCCAAAGCATTTTTCTGTTTTCTTTTTCCAAAATATTTGCATAAAAATATATTAACTTGCTCTTTTATGTTGAGAGGAGTTTTGAAAATGATAGGGTTATTAGAGCAATTTTATAAAAATAAAGAAATACAATCCATTATTAATGGGTTAGAAGAAGGATTGAAGGAACAGCTTGTATCAGGTATGGCAACTTCTTCTCGTTCTTTATTAATGGCTGCTTTATATAAAAAAACAAAGCAGTCACAGCTTGTTGTTACACACAACTTATTTCAAGCGCAAAAAGTATATGAGGATTTAGTTTCATTACTTGGTGAACAGGATGTATGGTTATATCCAGTTAATGAATTAATTGCGTCGGAAATAGGGGTTGCAAGTCCAGAACTAAAAGCACAGCGTATTGAGGTTTTAAATCGTTTAGCAATGGGCGAGCAAGGCATTATTGTTGTTCCAGTCGCTGGTTTACGTAGATTTTTACCAATAAAAGAACTATGGAAGCAAAAGCAGATCGAAATTAATCTAGGGCAAGAGATTGATTTAGATGCATTGCTTCATACGTTGCATCACATTGGATATGAACGTAAATCAATGGTAGAAGCACCTGGAGAATTCAGTTTACGTGGGGGAATATTAGATATTTACCCGTTAACTGAAGAATTACCGTTTCGTATAGAGTTCTTTGATACAGAAGTAGATTCTATCCGCTCATTCGATGTAGAAGAACAACGCTCCCAAGATAAAAGGGAAAGCGTGAAATTTGGTCCTGCAACGGAATTTTTATTTTCAAAAGATGAACTAAAATTAGGAGTGGAGCGTCTTGAAGAAGGTTTAATGAAGACGATGCAGAAGCTCTCTGATGATAAAATCAAGACAGCGGTGCTTGAAACGGTTAGTCATGAGATAGAAATATTGAAAAACGGACAGACCATAGAGCAAATGTTTAAATATTTATCTATTTTTTACAAAGAACATGCTAGTCTAATAGACTATTTACCTGAGAATGGTGTTGTTATTTTAGATGAAATTTCGCGTATCCAAGAAACAGCATCACATCTTGAGACAGAAGAAGCAGAATGGTATACATCGCTTCTAAGTGAAGGAGCAATTATTCAAGATTTGACGTTCTCACACCAATTTGAAGAGTTTCTACATCATAAAAAAAGAAGCTTTGTATATTTAACATTATTTTTACGCCATATTGCACATACGCACCCACAAAATATTGTTAATGTAACGTGTAAAACAATGCAGGACTTTCATGGGCAAATGCAGTTATTAAAAACAGAAATTGATAGATGGACTGAAGGGAATTTCACGACAGTTGTATTAGGAACTGACGAAGAGCGCGCAAAAAAATTACAATATATTTTAAGTGATTATGATATTGAAGCAGACATTATAGAGTCTACGGATATATTGCTTCCTGGTCGCCTTCAAGTTGCTGTAGGTGATTTGCATGCAGGATTTGAAATGCCAATGCAAAAGCTTGTTGTAATTACAGAAAAAGAGCTGTTCCATAAGAAAATAAAAAAATCACAACGCAAGCAAAAACTATCAAATGCAGAGCGTATTAAAAGTTATTCGGAGTTAAAAGTTGGAGACTACGTTGTTCACGTAAATCATGGTATCGGTAAATTTTTAGGAATTGAAACACTAGAAATTAATGGTGTCCATAAAGATTATTTGAATATTAAATATCAAGGTAATGATAAGTTATATGTGCCAATCGAACAAATTGATCAAGTACAAAAATATGTAGGATCAGAAGGTAAGGACCCGAAAGTTTACAAACTAGGCGGAAATGATTGGAAAAAAGTCAAAACAAAGGTAGAAAAATCTGTACAAGATATTGCAGATGACTTAATTAAATTGTATGCAGAGCGTGAGGCTTCCAAAGGATATGCATACACGCCGGATACTGCGGAGCAACAGGAATTTGAATCATCTTTCCCATATCAGGAGACAGAAGATCAGTTGCGTTCTATTGAAGAAATTAAGAAAGATATGGAACGTGGTCGTCCGATGGATCGACTTCTATGTGGTGATGTTGGATATGGAAAAACGGAAGTTGCAATTCGTGCAGCGTTTAAAGCAATTATGGATGAAAAGCAAGTTGCAATTTTAGTACCGACAACGATACTTGCACAACAACACTATGAAACGATTCGAGAGCGTTTTCAAGACTACCCAATTAATATTGGATTGTTAAGTAGATTCCGTACTAGAAAACAACAAAATGAAACCATTAAAGGTTTAAAAGATGGGACAGTTGATATTGTTATTGGAACACATCGTATTTTATCTAAAGATGTAACTTATAAAGATTTAGGTTTACTAATTATTGACGAAGAACAACGATTTGGTGTTACGCATAAAGAAAAGATTAAACAATTGAAAGCGAATGTTGATGTATTAACATTAACGGCAACGCCAATTCCGCGTACGCTCCATATGTCTATGCTCGGTGTACGAGATTTATCTGTTATTGAGACGCCGCCAGAAAATCGTTTCCCGGTACAAACATATGTGGTTGAGTATAATCCAGGGTTAATTCGAGAGGCAATAGAACGGGAACTGGCAAGGGGCGGCCAAATTTATTTCTTATATAATCGTGTTGAAGATATTGAAAGAAAAGCAGACGAAATCTCTATGTTAGTTCCAGAGGCACGTGTGACGTATGCACATGGGAAAATGAACGAGAGTGAACTAGAGTCTGTCATGATATCATTTTTAGATGGACAGCATGATGTTCTTGTAAGTACAACGATTATTGAAACAGGTGTTGATATCCCTAATGTAAATACATTAATTGTATTTGATGCTGATCGTATGGGATTATCACAGCTTTATCAGCTTCGTGGGCGCGTTGGTCGTTCAAACCGTGTTGCTTATGCATACTTTGCATATAAGCGTGATAAAGTGTTATCAGAGGTTGCTGAGAAGCGTTTACAAGCAATTAAAGAATTCACAGAACTTGGGTCAGGATTTAAAATTGCAATGCGAGATTTATCCATTCGTGGTGCTGGTAATTTGTTGGGAGCTGAGCAACATGGATTTATTGATTCCGTCGGATTCGATCTATACTCTCAAATGTTAAAAGATGCGATTGAACAGCGTAAAGGAACACAAGGAATTGAAAATACGATCGATGTTGAAATTGATTTAGAAGTCGATGCATACTTGCCAGACGCTTATATTTCAGATAGTAAACAAAAAATTATGATGTACAAACAATTTAGAGGTGTCTCTACGATTGAAGATATTGAAGAATTACAAGAAGAAATGATTGATCGTTTCGGAGACTATCCGCAAGAAGTTGGATATTTATTACAAATTGCAAATATTAAAGTATTAGCAACGAAAGAACAGATTGAACTAATTAAACAAACAAAATTTGAAGTAACGTTTTTATTCTCAGAACAAGCAAGCCAAAATATTGATGGTGGAAAATTATTTATGCTTGGTAATAGTTTTGGCCGTATGATTGGTCTTGGTATGGAAGGTTCTCGTTTGAAAGTTGTTATGAAAACGAATGGATTAGAGACATCAAAATGGTTAACAATCGCTGAAAATTTATTAAAAGGTTTGTCTGACGTGAAAAAAGAAGTAATAAATGCCTAAAACAAAATAAAAAATGCAATTCGACGTGCATAGAAGAACTAATGTGTAAAATACTATGTCTAACAGTTGGTGATTTTTACATGAACAGGTAAATTCACCACTTTCATCATCAGTAGAAAGTGAGGCAGCATTATAATGAAAGCAACTGGAATCGTACGTCGAATTGATGATTTAGGTAGGGTAGTAATTCCGAAAGAAATTCGTAGGACTCTTCGTATTCGAGAAGGGGATCCGCTAGAAATTTTTGTTGATCGCGATGGAGAAGTTATTTTGAAAAAATATTCTCCGATTAGTGAATTAGGTGATTTTGCAAAAGAATATGCAGATGCTTTATACGATAGTTTAGGACATAACGTACTCGTATGTGATCGCGATTCTATTATCGCTGTATCAGGGGTATCTAAAAAAGAATACTTAAATAAAAGTGTTGGCGATTTAGTGGAAAAAACAATGGAAGATCGAAAATCTGTTGTTATGACAGACGAAAGTGAAATATCGATTATAGATGGTGTAACTGAAAAGGTTAGTTCTTATACAGTTGGCCCAATCGTTGCAAATGGAGATCCAATTGGAGCTGTTATCATCTTTTCAAAAGAAGAAATTATAAGTGAAGTAGAGCATAAGGCAGTAAATACTGCTGCAAGTTTTTTAGCAAAACAAATGGAACAGTAATTTTTCTTAATTATAATATTTTTTATGAAAAAGAATTTTTTTCAGAAAGTAGGATTGTATTTCATTAAAAGGTAGCATCTTGCTACCTTTTTTAATTGTATAAATCTAAAAAGAAGCCTGTTTTTTTCTTTGTGATATAATACGAGGGATGAGAATAGGAAAAGGAGTTTTCTCGTATGGAAGCGAAGAAGTATCAAGCTTTTTGGCGCGGAGCTATTATATTAACTGTTGCAAGTTTTGTTACGAAAGTATTAAGCGCTTTTTACCGTATTCCATATCAAAATATAGCGGGAGATATTGGTTTTTATATTTATCAACAAATTTACCCGTTTTATGGATTTTGTTTAGTTTTAGCTACTTATGGTTTCCCCATCATTATTTCTAAGATGGTAGCAGAGCGTTTGGAACAAGGAAAGCAGGAAGAAGCAGAGGAGATTATTTGTGTTTCTTTTTGGTTTTTATTAGGAATCGGTTGTATAGGTTTCTTTACACTGTTTTTTGGTGCTCACACGATTGCATCAGCCATGGGTGATGCAAATTTAGATAAACTGCTAAGAATTATTTCATTTTCATTCTTGTTAATGCCATTTTTATCTGTTGCACGAGGGTATTTTCAAGGGTTTAATAATATGATGCCGACAGCTGTATCACAAGTTATTGAACAAACGATTCGTGTATCTATTATTGTGTTTTTATCGTTGTTCCTCATCGCACATGAATTTGATTTATATACAGTTGGAGCAGGAGCGATGTTGGGATCGATTGTAGGCGGGATTATCGGTACATTCGTACTTTTCTTTTATATGCGACATAATTTTCGTTCTATTTTCTTGCAAGGATGGAAGAGGATACACGATAAGAAAGAAATAATTCGAATCCTTTTTTGGCAAGGACTAGCTATTTGTGTTAGTAATTTAGTTTTAATTTTTATGCAAATGGCAGATTCAGTTTCGTTTTATACATTGCTTATTCAGGCGGGAGAACCGGCAGAAGTTGCAAAAGTATTAAAAGGTGTTTATGACAGAAGTATCCCGCTTATGCAGCTTGGTACAGTTGTGACGACTTCATTTTCACTTTCGCTTATTCCGATTATTACGGCAGCAAAAGAAAGAGGAGACCGTCTGTTTATTCAACAAAAGGTGCAGTTAGCGATGAAGATCACTTTTGTGATTGGAGTTGCGGCTGCCTTAGGGTTAGCGTGTATTATTAAGCCGGCAAATATTATGTTGTTTGAAAATAGTGAGGGGTCAGCTGTATTAGCTATTTTAGCTGTTTCTATTTTATTTAGTTCCTTATCCATTACAACAGCTTCCATTTTGCAAGGGCTTGGTCAAACTGTAAAGCCAGCATTGTTTGTTGTATTTGGAGGATGTCTGAAATTATTGCTCAATTATATGTTAATGCCGAAATTTGGTGTAACTGGGGCGGCAATTGCGACGGTAATTTCGCTCATGGTTATTGCTTTGTTAAATAGTGCTTTACTTATTCGAATTGTAGAAGAACCACTCATTCATAAACAAGGTATATTTGGTGTAACGATAAGCGGATTAGGAATGGTCGTTATGTTAATGTTATTTATGCGTATTTATGAAGGGTTTGGACTAGCGAGTGATGAAGGTTATAGAGGATTAGCTGCAATTGAAGCGCTATTAGGCGTAGCAATTGGCGGGTTGGTATATCTATTTTTAATTATGAAATTAAGTGTTTTTACAAAAAAAGAATTAGGAACTGTTATGAAGCAAGAAAAGGTACAAGCTTCATTGAAGAAGAGCGGATAGAGGTGACTGGTTGTGAGTGGAGTAATTACGATTTTAGGATTAGGTGCTGGTGAATTAGATCAGCTGACAATGGGTGTGTACCGAAAGATAAAAGAAGCAGATCATATGTATGTGCGTACGAAAGAACACCCTGTTATTGAAGAGTTAGAAAAAGAAGGAGTAAAGTATACAGCTTTTGATGATGTATATGAGGCGCATGACACATTTGAAATTGTATACGAAACAATTGCAAATACGTTAATAGAACAAGCACAAGGTACGGATATTATATATGCTGTACCAGGACATCCGCTTGTTGCAGAACGAACTGTTCAACTACTCTTGCAAAAAGGAAAAGAAAAGCAAGTTGAGGTGCAAATTGAAGGCGGACAAAGCTTTTTGGATCCGATGTTTGCTAGTTTGAAAATAGATCCAATTGAAGGGTTTCAGCTTATTGATGCGACTTCATTTGAACGTGGACAATTAGAATTACGCCAACACTTAATTTTTTGCCAAGTATATGATGCGTTTGTTGCATCTGAGGTTAAGCTGACATTAATGGAGATGTTACCTGATGAGTATGAAGTATACATTGTAACAGCTGCAGGAACATCGTTTGAGCAGGTGAAGAAAGTACCGCTCTATTTGTTAGATCATGAAACAGAGTTGAATAACTTAACGAGCGTGTACATACCGCCTGTTGCTGAGCGTGCTTCTTTATATCAACAATTTGATGTGCTAAGGGAAATCATTGCTGAGCTTCGTGGACCAAATGGTTGTCCGTGGGATAAAAAACAAACGCATCAGTCTTTAAAGAAATATTTAATCGAAGAAGCATATGAAGTGTTAGAAGCAATTGATGAAGAAGATGATGATCACCTGATTGAAGAGCTTGGTGATGTGCTCTTGCAAGTTATGCTTCACGCTCAAATTGGAGAAGATGAGGGTTGGTTCTCCATTGATGACATTATCCGAACGCTAGCTGAAAAAATGGTACGTCGTCATCCACATGTATTTGGAGATATAGATGTGGAGAATGCAGAAGAAGTTGTTTCAAACTGGGAAGAAATTAAAAAACAAGAAAAAGGACATGTAGAGGAATCTGTTTTAACAGGAATTCCAAAAAGTTTACCACAATTATTGCGCGCGTGTGAAATTCAGAAAAAAGCAGGAACAGTTGGTTTTGATTGGGATGATATACAGCCAATGATGGAAAAAGTTTTTGAAGAATTGAAAGAGTTTGAGCAAGAAGTTGCAAAAATGGATAAGGAAAAAATGTTAGGTGAGCTTGGAGATTTACTATTCGCCTTCGTTAATGTTGCTCGCTATCACAAATTGAACCCAGAAGAGGCACTTCATAAAACAAATGAAAAATTTATGAGCCGTTTTATATTCATGGAAGCGAAAGTAGCTGAAATGAATAAGGAAATGCAGGAGTTAACATTAGAGCAAATGGACGCTTTATGGGAAGAAGCAAAACGGATAGAAAATCAATAAGGGGGAAATGAGATGCGCTTAGATAAGTTTCTGAAAGTATCACGTTTAATTAAAAGAAGAACGCTGGCAAAAGAAGTAGCCGATCAAGGAAGAATTACGATTAATGGACAAGCTGCAAAGGCAAGTTCCGACGTAAAGGTAGATGACGAACTAACAATTCGTTTTGGACAAAAAGTAGTAACTGTAAAAGTGAACGAATTAAAAGAAACAACAAAAAAAGAAGATGCAGCTAACATGTATACAGTAGTACGTGAAGAGAAAGTGAAAGCAGAAGAAGGCTTGTTCTAAATTATTTCCTTCCCTCATACATTATTTACTAGATCGTATAAATCTATGGGGGGATTGACGTGAATAAGAGTTATTCAACTATGTCTTCTAACCAACAGAATGTTTCTGTAGAACATGATATTGTTATGCGTGGTAGACGTGTAATAGATATTACTGGTGTAAAACAAGTAGAGAGTTTTGATAGTGAAGAGTTTTTGTTAGAAACTGTAATGGGTTTTTTAACAATTCGCGGTCAAAATTTACAGATGAAAAATTTAGATGTAGAAAAAGGTATTGTATCCATTAAAGGGAAAATTAATGAGATGTTGTACATTGATGAGAATCAAGGGGAGAAAGCTAAAGGGTTCTTTAGTAAGTTATTTAAATGAGTTTAACAATTCAATTGTATACAATGCTTTCCATGATCGGAATGGGTGCTTGGGTTGGAGCGGCATTAGATACATACCAACGCTTCTTGCAGCGATCGCAGCGCAATCGTTGGATAGTATTTATATATGATATACTGTTTTGGATTGTCCAAGCACTGTTTGTCTTTTACGTATTGCTAATTGTAAATGAAGCTGAATTACGTATATATGTTTTTGCAGCTTTGCTTTGTGGTTTTGCTGCATATCAAAGCCTATTGAAAGCAGTGTACATGCGAGTATTGAATTTTCTCATTTATATTTTTGTGCAAACGGTACAATTTTTTATTAAAATTGTACAGCTACTTATGATAAAACCTGTTATTATTATAGCGCAGCTTATTATTACTTTTATATTATTTTTATTTCGTATACTATCTTCAATTGGGAACGTGTTGTGGAAGTGTTCCAGATGGATATTACTTTTTGTATGGAAAGTTTTTTTCTGGCCTGTTCGATTTCTTACTTTGCTCATATGGAAACTTCTCCCTAACCGTGTTAAACTTTTTATAAAGAGATATGCGGAGTTAATGCAACATACAAAGAAATTGAAGAATTATATCTTTCACATCTGGGAGCGTATAAAAAAGAAGTTAGGGGGACCTCGGAAATGAGGGAACTGAGGCAAAGATTGATTGAAGAACAGAGTCCAAATTCTGCCAAAGAACATATAATACAAAAGAATGAAAACAGAAGGCGATTATATCGCCGTTTGGCCGTTTTTTTTGTTTTTGCTTTTACAATTATTGCGAGCATTAGTGTAACGTTTTATCAGCAAAATAGTTCCATTAAAGCAAAAGCAGCAAAGGTTGAAGAGATGCAAAAAGAATTGAATTCATTAACAAAGGAAGAAAAAAAACTAAAAGATGATGTTCAAAAGTTGAATGACGAAGAGTATGTTTTAAAGATTGCTAGGAGAGATTATTTCTTCTCTGGAAAAGGGGAGATAATTTTTCCTGTTTCTAAGTAGGTCGTGTCTTATTGACACTATATTTTAGGATTATATATAATAAAGTAAAATTTGACTTTTTAATCACTAAGGAGGAGCATTTTTTTTATGTCAATCGAGGTAGGCAGCAAGTTACAAGGTAAAGTAACAGGTATTACAAATTTTGGGGCTTTTGTGGAGCTGCCAGAAGGCTTAACGGGTCTTGTTCATATTAGTGAAGTTGCTGATAATTATGTGAAGGATATTAATGATCACTTAAAAGTAGGCGATCAAGTAGAAGTAAAAGTTATTAATGTTGAAAAAGACGGGAAAATTGGTCTATCTATTAAAAAAGCGAAAGAACGTGTAAGAACAGAAGGAGATCGTCCACGTGGTGAATATCAACGCGGTGGGGATCAACAACGTTCTGGACGTCCACAACGCAATCGTTCTTTTAACAGAGATAACCGTGGTGGCCGTGATAATGGTGGCAATCAAAAAGAAACGTTTGAGCAAAAAATGGCACGCTTTTTAAAAGACAGTGAAGATCGTTTAACTTCTTTAAAGCGTAATACAGAATCTAAACGTGGTGGCCGTGGCGCTCGTCGCGGATAAGAACGTTTTATTCTTAACATATAGAGAGGTGCCCGGAGTAATTTGCTCGGGGTGCTTTTTTATGTAAATAAGCATATTTAAAAAAGAATAAAAAAACTTTTTAAAACGTGTTGACTTTAAAGTGTATTTGATATAAGATACTAATTGTCCGTTAAATAAGACGACATGGCGGTGTAGCTCAGCTGGCTAGAGCGTACGGTTCATACCCGTGAGGTCGGGGGTTCGATCCCCTCCGCCGCTATATTTATTTTAACGGCCCGTTGGTCAAGTGGTTAAGACACCGCCCTTTCACGGCGGTAACACGGGTTCGAATCCCGTACGGGTCATCTAAAAAGATCATGCATAGCGCATGATCTTTTTTTGTTAAGAAATTGTAAATGAATACAATGCTTCTACAAAAATACCCTATATTTTTAGAATTTTCTATTATTTTAAAGTGCTTATGTTTAACAACTTGTATATATATAGGTTTATTTTGAATAAAAAGTCGAACGATTATGTAGGTGTGAACTGTTGTTTTGACAAAAATCCCAATAATCATCTTTTATAATGACAGTAATTAAACTATGCAGGTGGTGTTAAAAATATGCCAAAAGCAGGAAGGAATACTGTGAACACAAGTACACTGGCTATGAATGATGGACAACTCAGGTCAATAACGTGGACAAGCAAGTTGAAAGTGAAGTTAGAGCAAGTTTTCTTTAGATGGGGATTTGTTATTGCTGTAATCGGTTTTCTTTTAGGACGAGCATATATATTAACGAACATTTTACCGTTTGCACTACCGTTTTTTGCTGCTGTTTATGTAATGAAACGTGATAAGATGGCACTTGCATTTCTGGCTCTTATGGGTGGTGCGCTTTCCGTTTCGCTAGACAATTTACTTTTTGCCTTTGCATCTATTTTTACTTTCTTTATTTATAATATCTTCTTTAGTCGTTTTACACGTAAAATTGTTGGACTTGTACCATTTCAAGTATTTATCTCCGCATTAACCGCACATCTCGTTGTTGTTTACTTCGCGCAGCAAACCGTCACTATGTATGACTTACTCGTAAGTACCATTGAAGCAGGACTTAGTTTTGTTTTAACGATGATTTTCTTACAGAGTGTACCATTATTAACGGAGAGAAAGGGAAAACAACAAGCATTAGAAACGGAAGAAATTGTTTGTTTAATTATATTACTCGCATCTGTATTAACGGGTACAACAGATTGGTTTATTTACGATGCTTCAGTTCAACATATTTTCACGAGATATTTAGTATTATTATTTGCTTTTGTTGCAGGGGCGGCTACTGGTTCAACGGTAGGAGTTGTTACAGGATTGATATTGAGTTTAGCGAACGTAGGTAGTTTATCTCAACTTAGCCTGCTAGCTTTTTCCGGGTTACTTGGTGGATTATTAAAAGAAGGGAAGCGTCTTGGTGTAAGTTTAGGGTTGTTAATTGGTACAAGTTTAATTACATTATACGTCGATAAGCAAGTAAATATTATAACAACTTTAATAGAATCTGGAGTGGCGATAGGATTCTTTCTATTAACACCGAAGGCAATTATTGATCGGCTTGCTAAATTTATGCCAGGAACACAAGAGCATTCTCAGGATCAACAACAATATTTACGTAGAATGCGTGATGTGACAGCGAATAAAATTAATCAATTTGCAAATGTATTTTCTGCATTATCTAATAGTTTTTCGGTATATGGATATGTGGAGGAAGAAGATGAGGAAACAGAAGCTGATTTATTCTTAAGTACAATTACAGCCAAGACGTGTCAATCATGTTTTAAAAAGGATCAATGTTGGGTAGTGAATTTTGATAAAACATATGATTATATGAAACAAATTATGAATGAAACAGAAGAAGGAACCCTTCAGCATAACCGTAAACTAGTTCGTGAATGGGAAAAGCACTGTGTAAGAGGAAAAAAGGTAACAGATTTAATGGAAGGAGAATTAGGACATTTCTATGAGGGGCAAAAGTTACGAAAACAAATGAAAGATAATCGTAGAATTGTTGCGGAACAATTATTAGGTGTTTCAAAAGTAATGGAAGATTTTGCGAAAGAAATTCAGCGTGAACGAGAAAATCATCAAGTGCAGGAAGAACAAATTCTACAAGCGTTTCGTGACTTTGGTGTTGAGGTGGAACATGTTGATATCTATTGCTTAGATAGAGGGAATATTGATATTGAAATGATGATTCCAGCGGCATCTAATCAACATGGTGAATGTGAAAAATTAGTTGCACCAATGCTTTCGGATATTGTAAAAGAAAATATTATTGTTAAACATGAAGAACCTTCTGCTTATCCGAATGGTCATAGCATGATATCTTTTGGGTCAGCGAAAACATTTTTTCTTGATACAGGACTTGCTACAGCGGCAAAAGGAGGCGGATTTGTATCGGGAGATTCGTATGCAATGATGGATTTAAGTGTTGGGAAATATGCTCTTGCCATTAGTGACGGAATGGGTAACGGACAAAGGGCACATATGGAAAGTAAGGAAACGGTAAAATTGTTACAAAAAATATTGCAATCCGGTATCGATGAAGAAATTGCTATTAAGTCTATTAATTCAATTCTTTCATTGAGAACGACAGAAGAAATGTTTACGACGCTTGATTTAGCTATGGTGGATTTACGTGATGCAAGTGCAAAATTTTTAAAAATTGGTTCAACCCCAAGTTTTGTAAAACGTGGAAATGACGTTATTAAAATAGAGGCAAGCAATTTGCCGATGGGAATCATTGAGGATGTTGAGGTAGATGTTGTTGGTGAACAATTAAAAACAGAAGATATTTTGATTATGATGAGCGATGGGATTTTTGAGGGAGCACAGCATGTGGAAAACCATGAATTGTGGATGAAGCGTAAAATTAAAGAACTACAAACAGATGATCCACAAGAAATTGCTGATATCATTATGGAAGAGGTTATTCGTTCTAGTGATGGATATATTAATGACGATATGACGATTGTCGTTGCTAAGGTAAAGAAGAATATGCCAAAATGGGCTACGATTCCAATCATGGGTAAACAAGCACAGTAGAGGAGCGGCAGGTTTCTCGGTTTGATTATGAGGTCTAGGGTGATACCTAGGCCTTTTTCTTATAGAAAAAAGTAGTTTCATTCTTCCTATGAAGATAGAGGAGGGATGTAAGATAAAAATGTGAATTTTGTACATCTTTTTTTTGCACAAAGTTTGTAAAAGTTGTACCATTATAAGCAAGGTAAAGTATGTTATTGTTTGGTTTTAACGAAAGGTGATTGCGAAGTTGAAAGATACATTTGTTGAAAAAGTAGATGAGTTTGCAAAGCGGCATGATGTATTAGAGGAATATTCGACAATTGTTGTAGGAGTTTCTGGAGGCCCTGATTCTTTAGCCCTTTTATATTATTTATTAGAGAAAAGAGAAGAGAGGAAATTGAAGATTGTAGTCGCACATGTGGATCACATGTTTAGAGGAAATGAATCCTATGGAGACTTGCAATTTGTAGAAAAACTTTGCCGAAAGATTGGGGTTATTTGCGAAACGATAAGAATTAATGTATCGCAATATCAACAGCAATATGGCATGAATGCACAGGTAGCTGCTAGGGAATGCCGATATGCATTTTTGGAAAGAATAATGAGGAAATATGATGCACTATATGTAGCTCTTGGACATCATGGAGATGATCAAGTGGAGACGATTTTAATGCGTCTCGTCCGCGGGAGTACTCCGAAGGGTTATGCTGGAATTGCTGTGAAACGCCCTTTCCATGGTGGATATTTAATTAGACCTTTATTAGCGGTAACAAAGAAAGAAATCAATGCTTATTGTAATAGGATAGGGATTACGCCACGTATGGACCCGAGTAATGAAAAGGAAATATATACGAGGAATCGATTACGTAAGCATGTCCTGCCTTATTTAAAGAAGGAAAACCCTCATGTGCATGAGCAATTTCAAAAATTTAGTGTGCTTATGCAAGAGGATGAGGCGTATTTGCAGGAATTAGCTTTTGAAAAGATGAATAAAGTAATTACAAAAAAAAGTGATAAACACATCGTCTTATCAATTCCTGCTTTTGAATCCATTTCTATGCCTTTACAAAGGCGAGGGATTCAACTAATATTAAACTATCTTTATGAATACAAGATTCCTTCTTCGCTTTCTTCTATACATATTGACAAAGTTATTGCATTTTTTAAACGGGCACACCCTTCAGGATCACTTGATTTTCCTTTTGGTCTAAAAATTGTTCGTACATATGAAGAATGTAGTTTCCGATTTGAGCAAGAAATTGTTTTTCCTTTTTCACAAGTTTTATCAGTACCAGGTGCCATTACATTAGCAAATGGGGATGAACTTGTAGCAGAAGTAAATGAGGAATTACCAAGCAACATGAATGAAACGGTATTTGTTGCTAAGTATAATGATATATCATATCCTCTTCTTATTCGCTCTAGAGAAAATGGAGATCGCATGTCGATAAAAGGTATGAGTGGTACTAAAAAGATAAAAGCTATTTTTATTGAGGCGAAAGTACCGAAAGAAAAAAGAGAAGAGTGGCCAATTGTTTGTGATGCAAGCGGGAATATTATTTGGGTTCCATTGTTGAAACAATCTTCATTTGCTATTTCAAATGAAGTAGCAGATAAGGATAAGTATATTACTATTCACTACAAAAGCAAGGAGTCTTCCAGGAGGATAATGAAATGATGAATCAAGATATCGAAAAAGTATTAATTTCCGAAGAACAAATACAAGAAAAGGTGCATGAGCTAGGTGAAATTATTGCAAAGGACTACAAAAATACAGTACCTCTTGCAATTGGTGTATTAAAGGGTGCAATGCCATTTATGGCAGACTTATTAAAAAGAACAGATACATATCTTGAAATGGATTTTATGGCTGTTTCTAGCTACGGTCATTCTACAGTTTCAACAGGTGAAGTGAAAATTTTAAAAGACCTTGATACTTCTGTAGAAGGTCGCGATATTTTAATCGTCGAAGATATTATTGATAGCGGTCTTACATTAAGCTATTTAGTGGACCTATTCAAATATCGTAAGGCGAAATCTGTAAAGATTGTTACGCTACTAGATAAACCAACTGGCCGCAAAGTCGATCTAAAAGCAGATTACGTTGGGTTTACTGTTCCTCATGAATTTGTTGTAGGATATGGCTTAGATTATAAAGAGCAATATCGTAATCTTCCTTATGTTGGAGTATTAAAACCAAGTGTTTACTCAAATTAATTAAATACAGGCGTTATAATTGGATAGGAAAGTTTTTCTATGTTACGATTTACTATAGTGTTTATGCCGTGAGAGGAGGTTAGGAATGAATCGTATCTTCCGTAATACCATCTTTTATTTACTGATATTCTTAGTAGTAATTGGAATCGTGAGCTATTTTAATGGTTCAACACAAAAAACCACATCAATTAGCTACGATAAATTCATTACTAAACTTGAAAAAGGTGAAGTGCGTAATGTGCAGCTTCAACCGAAAAATGGTGTATTTGAGGTAAAAGGACAATTTAGCAATGCTAGTCAAGAAGAACAATTTGTTACTTATGCACCAAATACTGAAGAATTACAAAAGAAAATTAATGACAAAGCGCAAGGTGCTGAAGTGAAGTACCAACCAGCAGAGGAAACAAGTGCTTGGGTGACATTCTTTACTTCTATCATTCCGTTTGTGATTATCTTCATTTTATTCTTCTTCTTACTAAACCAAGCTCAGGGCGGTGGTAGCCGTGTTATGAACTTCGGAAAAAGTAAGGCGAAGTTATACAATGATGAAAAGAAAAAAGTACGTTTCAGAGATGTAGCTGGAGCGGACGAAGAGAAACAAGAACTTGTTGAGGTGGTAGAATTCTTAAAAGATCCTCGTAAGTTTGCTGAAGTTGGTGCCCGTATTCCGAAGGGTGTCCTATTAGTTGGACCTCCAGGTACAGGTAAAACATTACTTGCACGTGCTGTTGCAGGTGAGGCTGGTGTTCCTTTCTTCTCTATTAGTGGTTCTGATTTCGTAGAGATGTTCGTCGGTGTCGGTGCTTCCCGTGTACGTGATTTATTTGAAAATGCAAAGAAAAATGCTCCTTGTATCATTTTCATCGATGAAATTGATGCAGTGGGTCGTCAGCGTGGAGCTGGTCTTGGCGGTGGCCACGATGAGCGTGAGCAAACGTTAAACCAACTTCTTGTTGAGATGGATGGATTCGGTGCAAATGAAGGTATTATTATCATCGCTGCAACAAACCGTCCTGATATTCTTGATCCGGCATTATTACGTCCAGGACGTTTTGACCGTCAAATTACAGTGGATCGTCCAGATGTAAATGGGCGTGAAGCAGTACTGAAAGTACACGCTCGTAATAAACCGCTTGATGAGAATATTAACTTAAGAGCCATTGCAACCCGTACACCAGGATTCTCTGGTGCGGATCTTGAAAACTTATTAAACGAAGCAGCATTAGTAGCTGCGCGTCAAGATAAGAAGAAAATTGATATGTCTGATATCGATGAAGCGACAGACCGCGTTATTGCAGGTCCTGCGAAGAAAAGTCGTGTTATTTCTGAAAAAGAACGTAACATCGTGGCATTCCATGAAGCGGGTCATACTGTAATCGGTGTCGTGCTTGATGAAGCTGATATCGTTCATAAAGTAACAATTGTCCCTCGTGGTCAAGCTGGTGGTTATGCGGTAATGCTTCCAAAAGAAGATCGTTACTTCATGACAAAACCAGAATTACTTGATAAAATCACTGGTTTACTTGGTGGTCGAGTGGCTGAGGAAATTGTATTTGGTGAAGTAAGTACAGGAGCTCATAACGACTTCCAACGTGCGACTGGCATTGCAAGACGCATGGTAACGGAATTTGGTATGAGTGACAAGCTTGGACCAATGCAGTTTGGTAGCTCACAAGGTGGTCAAGTGTTCTTAGGAAGAGACTTCCATTCAGAACAAAACTACAGTGATGCAATTGCACATGAAATTGATGTGGAAATGCAAACAATTATGAAAGAATGTTATGCTCGTGCAAAACAAATTCTTACTGAAAAACGTGATAAGCTTGATATTATTGCAAAAACGTTACTTGAAGTAGAAACATTAGATGCAGAGCAAATCAATCATTTATATGATTATGGGGTTTTACCTGAACGTACGAAGTCGTCTGAAGATGTGAAAGTAAATATTACTATGAAAAAAGATGACGAAAACACAGAAGATAAATAAGAAATGAAGGAGTGACAATCGTCACTCCTTTTTTATGTTGAGGAAATTGTGTGCTTGTATATATAAATACAGATTGAAAACCAACATGAACCCCTTCCTTTTAGGTGGGAAAGAGGATCCGCCCATGCATAGAAGTGGTCGGTGCCTTTTTTAGCCACATGCCAGGTAAAAACAGAAGGAGAAAATGAGTGAAAGTCTCTTTCTGTTCTTCATAGCCACAATTTATATGTTAGAAAATCAAATCGGATTTACATATAAATTTGAATCTTCTTTGCATTAAAAATTGAAATAGTGAACAATCTTTTTGTAAAATGATGAAGATGGAAAAACTGATTATATAGGTATGTATGATATGATGGCAGTATCAGTTTTGTACATACTGCACAAATATAAGATTAAATAAGATAAGTGGTGAGAATATGATTTTTGTATTGGATGTAGGGAATACAAATGCGGTGCTTGGTGTATTTGAAGGTGGAAAACTTCGTCAGCATTGGCGCATGGAGACAGATCGTCATAAAACAGAAGATGAATACGGTATGTTAGTGAAACAGTTACTTGAACATGAGGGCCTTTCTTTTCAAGATGTGAAAGGGATTATTGTTTCTTCGGTTGTACCACCAATTATGTTTGCCTTAGAGCGTATGTGTGAGAAGTATTTCAAAATTAAACCACTTGTAGTGGGACCGGGAATAAAGACAGGTTTAAATATTAAATATGAAAATCCACGTGAGGTTGGAGCGGATCGTATTGTAAATGCTGTAGCTGGTATCCAATTATATGGAAGCCCGCTTATTATTGTCGATTTTGGTACAGCGACTACATATTGTTATATTAACGAGAATAAGCATTATATGGGTGGGGTAATTACACCGGGGATTATGATTTCGGCAGAGGCTTTATACAGTAGAGCGGCTAAACTTCCTCGTATTGAAATTACAAAACCAAGTAGTGTTGTTGGAAAAAATACGATAAGTGCAATGCAATCTGGAATTCTTTACGGATATGTTGGACAAGTAGAAGGTATTGTGAAGCGTATGAAAGAGGAAGCTAAACAAGAACCGAAAGTTATTGCAACTGGGGGATTAGCGAAGTTAATTGCAGAAGAATCTAATGTAATTGATATTGTAGATCCGTTTTTAACATTAAAAGGCTTGCATATGTTATATGAGCGTAATGCAAATTTACAACATGAGAAGGGTGAATAAATAAGTATGAAAGATTATTTAGTAAAAGCATTGGCGTTTGATGGAGAAGTTCGTGCGTATAGTGTACGTACAACAAATACGGTAAGTGAGGCGCAAAGACGTCATGATACGTGGAGAACTGCTTCAGCGGCACTTGGGCGTTCGTTAACAGCTGGTACAATGATGGGGGCTATGTTAAAGGGTGACCAAAAGCTGACGATTAAGGTGGAAGGAAATGGTCCACTTGGCCCGATTCTAGTAGATGCTCATGCAAATGGTGATGTGCGTGGATATGTAACGAATCCGCATGTTGATTTTGAAGCAACGGAGCAAGGGAAATTACGTGTATATCAAGCGGTAGGTACAGAAGGTTTCGTAACGGTAATTAAAGATATCGGTATGAGGGAACCGTTTATCGGACAATCTCCAATTGTTTCGGGTGAATTAGGAGAAGATTTCACATACTATTTTGCTGTCTCTGAACAAACGCCTTCTTCTGTTGGTGTTGGTGTTCTTGTAAACGGAGATGATAGTATATTGGCTGCTGGTGGATTCATTCTACAAATTATGCCGGGGGCACAGGAAGAAACGATCTCATTTATTGAAGAACGTTTACAAAAAATCCCGCCTGTTTCAACATTAATTGAACAAGGTCTTTCGCCAGAAGAATTGCTATATGAAGTATTAGGGAAAGACAAAGTAAAAGTACTAGAAACAATGGATGTTCAATTTAACTGTACATGCTCTCGTGAGCGCATTGAAGCAGTATTGATTAGTTTAGGTAAGGAAGAACTAAAGCAAGTTCGTGAGGAAGAAGATGAAACAGAAGTGCATTGTCATTTCTGTAATGAAAGATATAAGTTCTCTAAAGAAGATATTACAAATGTAATTAATGGTCTATAAGGGTAATTTCTATTAATTTTCAATCATCTAAATAAATTGACAACTAAGAAAAATTCTGTCAAAATTATAATATAGACAAAACCAATAAAAATACTCGGTGTTAGGAGTGACAGGAATGCGAGTGGCACAATCAGTTTCAGAATTAATCGGGAAAACGCCGATCGTTAAGTTGAACCGCATCGTAGAGCAAGACAGCGCAGACATATAC
The DNA here is from genome assembly GCF_022625245.1 of Bacillus sp. TL12. Taxonomy (NCBI): domain Bacteria; kingdom Bacillati; phylum Bacillota; class Bacilli; order Caryophanales; family Bacillaceae; genus Bacillus; species Bacillus sp. TL12. The sequence goes on from NZ_JAJJBY010000034.1 coordinate 40,356, forward strand.
TTAAAATTAGAATTTATGAATCCTGGAAGTAGTGTGAAAGATCGTATTGCACTATCTATGATCGAAGCTGCTGAACAAAAAGGATTATTAAAAGAGGGCGATACAATTATTGAACCAACGAGTGGTAACACGGGTATTGGTTTAGCAATGGTAGCTGCTGCAAAAGGATATAAGGCTATTTTAGTAATGCCGGAAACAATGAGCGTTGAACGTCGTAATTTACTACGTGCTTATGGAGCTGAATTAGTATTGACTCCAGGGCCAGAAGGAATGGGCGGCGCAATTCGAAAAGCGACTGAATTAGCAAAAGAGAATGGTTACTTTATACCACAACAATTCCAAAACCCAGCTAATCCAGAAATTCATCGTCTGACAACAGGACCAGAAATCGTTGAACAAATGGGCGATCAATTAGATGCGTTTATCGCAGGTATTGGTACTGGTGGAACAATCACAGGTGCTGGTGAGGTTTTAAAAGAAAAATATGAAGGTATTAAAATTTATGCGGTAGAACCTGCAGATTCCCCGGTGTTATCGGGCGGGAAACCAGGTCCACATAAGATTCAAGGTATCGGAGCGGGATTTGTTCCAGAAACATTGGATGTAGAAGTATATGATGAAGTGATCCAAGTTAAAACAGAGCAAGCATTCGAGTATGCGAGAAGAGTAGCTCGTGAAGAAGGGATTTTAGTTGGTATTTCTTCAGGTGCTGTCATTTATGCTGCGACAGAAGTAGCGAAAAAACTTGGTAAAGGGAAAAAGGTACTTGTTGTTATTCCAAGTAATGGTGAGCGTTATTTAAGTACACCGCTTTATCAATTTGAATCATAATTAGTACGGTTAAGAGAAAGCATTCCTTCTCAGGAATGCTTTCTCTTTTTTTGTTTGAAAATAGGAAAAGAGTGAATGACTAGAAAACTTCATGTAAAATAAGTAGTAGTAAAGTTAAATTATTTTCACTAGCTCCCAAGGACAATTATTTCACACTAAACATCTATAATTTGAGATGATAGTTCTAAGGGAGTGGGATAAAAGAAGACGGGGTGTTGGTATGCAGCAAAGAAAATCTTTAGCGCTTTCTATTCCATATCAGTTAGATTTTTTTAAGCAGTATAAGTTTCTTTCTCAGAATAAGAATCAACATATTTTGTTAGAAAGTGGACGAGGGGGTCGCTATAGTATCGCGGGGCTTGATCCTGTAGCGGTGATTCAGGGGAAGAATGAAACGTTACATATAAGTGAAAGTGGTAAGGAAACAATAGAACAAGGTAATCCTTTAGATTTAATGAAAAAGTATATGGAACGATGGAAAACGGATCATAATCCAGACTACCCGCCGTTTCAAGGAGGCGCAATCGGATATTTTAGTTACGACTGTATCCGTTATATTGAGAAACTTCCTTCCTTTGCAGTGGATGACGTGGATATACCTGACATATTCTTTTTGTTATTTGATGACGTGTTTGTGTATGATCAACAAGAGAAAGTGTTGTGGATTATTACACATTATATAGATGAGCGTGAAGAAGCAGAAGGGCGTTTGAATGAATGGAAGAGCGTTTGGGTGAAGGAAGCTCCTGAAGTTAAAGTGCCATTTGAATGTCCTGAAAATAGAAATGAAGCAGTAGCTTTTACAGAAGAAGGATTTATGAAAGCTGTTCAGCGTATTCAAGAATACATTGGAGCTGGAGATGTGTTTCAAGTAAATCTGTCTACAAGACAAGAGAAAACATTACAAACACATCCACTAGAAATTTATACGAGCCTTCGTGAAATTAACCCATCACCATATATGGGATACTTAGAGCTTGGGGATTTTCAAATTGTTAGCGGTTCACCGGAATTGTTAATTAAAAAACAAGAGAATGAAGTGAGCACTCGTCCGATTGCCGGTACACGTTCTCGCGGGAAAAATGAACAAGAAGATGAAATCTTGGCAAAAGAGTTAATTGAAAATGAAAAAGAACGTGCAGAACATGTCATGCTTGTAGATTTAGAGCGTAATGACTTAGGGCGAGTTTGTAAGTATGGAACTGTAGAAGTAGATGAATTTATGGTAATCGAAAAATACTCACATGTTATGCATATCGTTTCAAATGTTCGGGGTGAGGTTGAACCGGATAAGGATGCTTTCGATTTAGTAAGAGCTGTGTTTCCAGGTGGAACGATTACGGGTGCACCGAAAATCCGTACGATGGAAATTATCGAAGAATTAGAGCCTGTTCGCCGCGGGATTTATACAGGTTCAATTGGATGGATTGGTTACTCAGGAGATATGGAATTAAATATTGTGATTCGTACGCTTCTTGCAAAGGATGGTCAAGCGTATGTGCAGGCCGGGGCAGGAATTGTAATTGATTCAAATCCAAAAAATGAGTATAAAGAATCGTTGAAAAAAGCAATCGCCCTATGGCATGCGAAAGAAAGCAGCGAAGAAACGGTTAGGTGAGAGAAATGATATTGATGATTGATAATTATGATTCTTTTACATTTAATTTAGTACAATTTCTTGGAGAACTTGGACAAGAGCTCGTTGTTAAACGTAATGATGAAGTTACGGTTTCGGACATTGAACAAATGAAACCAGACTTTTTAATGATTTCACCAGGACCTTGTAGTCCTAATGAAGCTGGTATAAGTATGGATGTCATTAAATATTTCGCAGGAAAGATTCCTATTTTTGGTGTGTGCTTAGGTCATCAATCGATTGCGCAAGTATTTGGAGGAGATGTTGTTCGTGCAGATCGTTTAATGCACGGGAAAACTTCTCCGATGTATCATGATGGAAAAACGATTTTTGTAGATATTCCGAATCCATTTACAGCAACGCGGTACCATTCTCTTATTGTCAAAAAAGAAACATTGCCAGAATGTTTAGAGGTGACATCTTGGACAGAAGAGGGAGAAATTATGGCGCTTCGTCATAAAACATTGCCAATTGAAGGGGTGCAATTTCATCCAGAGTCTATTATGACTTCACATGGGAAAGAGTTACTGCAGAACTTTATTCGTAGTTATAGTCCGAGTGTATCGTCATGCTAATTTATGTAAATGGCACATATGTAGAAGCGGATGAAGCAAAAATCTCTCCTTATGACCATGGATATTTATATGGCCTAGGGGTTTTTGAGACATTTCGTATTTATAACGGGCATCCATTTTTATTAGATGATCACTATGAACGCTTAATGGGTGCTCTTTCTACTTTGCAAATTGAATGGACGATGACGAAAGATGATGTGCTGCGTATTTTACAGGAATTACTCGTAAGAAATGGGTTAGAACATGCATATATTCGTTTTAATGTTTCAGCTGGTATAGATGAAATAGGTTTACAAACAGGGGCTTATGAAGGGCCCTCTGTTATCGTATTTATAAAGCCTTTGGCAGTTCCGAGTGTAGTGGAAAAGGAAGGCGTTGTTTTGAAACAAACACGAAATACGCCAGAAGGAGCATTTCGTTTAAAGTCTCATCACTATTTAAATAACATTTTAGGGAAACGTGAAATTGGAGATGCACCGGATAAAGAAGGGATTTTCTTTACTGAAGCAGGTCACGTTGCGGAGGGGATTGTTTCGAATCTCTTTTTTGTAAAGGAAGGTGTTTTATATACGCCATCACTTGAAACGGGGATTTTAAATGGAATCACTCGTGCTTTTATTATAAGAATTGCTGAAGTATTAGATGTACATGTGGAAGAAGGTTTCTTTACACAAAAGGAACTGCTTTCTGCTGATGAGGTGTTTGTAACAAATTCTATTCAAGAAATTGTTCCGCTTAATCAGATTGGCGAAAGTGATTTCCCTGGTAAAGAAGGAAAGGTTACAAAGTCTCTAATACGTGTATATGAAATGCATAGAGAAAATCTTTGGAGCCGGAATGAACTGCGAAGAGGAGATGTGTAGTGTGAAGTGGAATTATGATTTGCGCTGCGGCGAATATACATTAGATTTAAATAAAAAGACATTAATCATGGGGATTTTAAATGTTACACCGGACTCATTCTCAGATGGTGGGAACTTCGATGAGGTGAACGCAGCTGTAAGTCATGCAAAAGAAATGGTAGAAAACGGTGCAGATATTATTGATATAGGTGGAGAATCAACTCGTCCTGGTTTCGCAAAAGTTTCGGTGGAAGAAGAGCTGGGGCGTGTAATTCCGATGATTCAAGCGGTATCAAAAGAAGTGAAAGTACCTATTTCGATCGATACGTATAAAGCTGAAGTAGCTAAGCAAGCGATTGAAGCGGGTGCCCATGTTATTAATGATGTGTGGGGAGCAAAGGCGGAACCGAAAATTGCAGAAGTTGCAGCTCGTTATAATGTGCCGATTATTTTGATGCATAATCGTGAGAATACAAATTACCGCAATCTTATAGCTGATATGATTGCGGATTTATATGAGAGTGTTAAAATTGCAAAAGATGCAGGTGTACCGGATGAAAATATTATTTTAGATCCAGGTATCGGTTTTGCGAAGACGCCAGAACAAAACTTAGAAGTAATGCGTAATTTAGAACAGTTGCATGTATTAGGATATCCAGTTCTTCTTGCGACTTCGAGAAAGTCATTTATCGGGCATGTTTTAGATTTACCGGTAGAGGAACGTGTAGAAGGGACAGGGGCATCGATTTGTCTTGGAATTGAAAAAGGTTGTGAAATGATTCGTGTTCATGATGTGAAGGAAATGGCACGTATGGCAAAGATGATGGATGCGATGATTGGTAAGGGGGTAAAATGATTGGATAAAATTTATATTCATGATATGGAGTTTTATGGCTATCATGGTGTATTTCCAGAAGAGAATAAATTGGGCCAAAGATTTAGAGTGGATTTAACGGTAGAATTGGATTTAAAACAAGCGGGCGAAAGTGATAACTTAGAGCATTCGGTAAACTATGGAGAGCTCTTTGAATTTTGTAGACAAGTGGTTGAGGACCGAACATACAAGCTTGTAGAAAGTATTGCAGAAAATATAGCGGCAAATATATTAAAGCAGTATATAAGTATTTCGCGGTGCACAGTAAAAGTTATTAAACCAGATCCACCAATACCAGGGCATTATCGTTCTGTGGCGGTAGAGATTACGAGAGAACGACCATGAAAAATATAGCGTATGTTGCTTTAGGGTCAAATATTGGTGATCGTTATGCTTATTTATCACAAGCGATTGAAATGTTAAATAAAAATCCCCATATTCGAGTAGAAGATGTTTCTTCTGTATATGAAACAGATCCAGTTGGATATACAGAACAAAATCGTTTTTTAAATTTAGTTATAAAAATTTCTACCAATTTATTGCCGCAAGAATTGTTGAAAGTAACGCAAAAGGTCGAGAATGGTTTAGGAAGAAAAAGGGAAATTAGATGGGGACCACGAACCGTTGACCTTGACATTTTGCTTTATAATCAAGAAAATATTGAAGCAGAGAATCTTATTGTTCCGCATCCGCGGATGTTCGAAAGAGCTTTTGTTATCGTTCCGTTGTTAGAAATTAATCAAGATATAAAACAAAACATTTCACGTTCGCAAATAGATGAAATGAAAAGGCGAGAGGGAGTAACGGTATGGAAGCAGAAAAATGGGGAAGACGCATTCGTGCTTTTCGGAAGTTAAAAGGTTATACGCAAGAAGGTTTTGCGAAGGAATTAGGGGTATCTGTATCTGTTTTAGGAGAAGTTGAGAGAGGGAATAGAACTCCAACTCAAGATTTTGTAGTAGAAGTTGCGAAGACATTAAAGATTTCAATAGATGAATTAATGCCAAAGTGAGGATAAAGAAAGGAGGCAGTTGATTGTTAAAGATTGCAAACATTGAGATGAAGAATCCGGTTGTGCTAGCACCGATGGCGGGAGTGTGTAACTCTGCATTCCGTTTAACAGTAAAGGAATTTGGTGCAGGTCTAGTATGTGCTGAAATGGTAAGTGATAAGGCGATTTTATTTAATAACAAAAAAACATTAGATATGCTATATATCGATGAGAGAGAAAAGCCGCTAAGTTTGCAAATTTTTGGTGGTGAGAAAGAAACGCTTGTTGACGCTGCGAGATATGTAGATAAAAACACAACAGCGGATATTATCGATATCAATATGGGTTGCCCTGTTCCAAAAATTACAAAGTGTGATGCTGGTGCAAAGTGGCTTTTAGACCCGAATAAAATATATGAAATGGTAGCAGCGGTTGTAGATGCTGTTGAAAAGCCAGTTACAGTGAAAATGCGTATTGGTTGGGATGAGGAACACATTTTCGCAATTGAAAATGCTAGAGCGGTTGAACGTGCAGGCGGTCAAGCGGTAGCGGTTCATGGTCGTACACGTGTTCAAATGTATGAAGGAAAAGCGGATTGGGATATTATTAAACAAGTAAAGCAATCTGTAAATATTCCGGTTATCGGAAATGGTGATGTAGAAACACCTCAAGATGCGAAACGTATGCTTGATGAAGTTGGTGTTGATGGTGTTATGATAGGTCGAGCAGCTCTTGGTAACCCATGGATGATTTATCGTACGGTAAAATATTTAGAAACAGGGGAATTAATGCCTGAACCAATGGTGCGTGAGAAAATAGATGTATGTATGCTGCACTTAGATCGCCTTATTGATTTAAAGAATGAAGATATTGCGGTAAGGGAAATGAGAAAGCATGCAGCTTGGTATCTAAAAGGTGTCAGTGGTAATGCGAGAGTGCGTAATGCGATTAATGCTTGTAATACGCGTCGAGACTTTGCTTCTTTATTAGGGGCGTTTGTAGAGGAAGTAGAAGCGAAACAACAAACAATTCATGTTGGTTAAGTAGAAGTAAGAGGAGACGATTGACATTCTCTCGTTCACTTCCTATAATTACGTGAAAGAAAGAAGACTGCCAGTATACTACTGGCAGTTTTTCTAGTTGGGTAGAAAATGATATACTGTATATATTGTAAATTTTAATAGAGCTGGAGTGATATCAATACCATGGATAACATGAACCACGAAGAATTAAACGACCAATTGCTTGTGCGTCGCGAGAAGTTACATAATTTACGTGAACAAGGAATCGATCCGTTTGGTAAACGTTTTGAGCGTACACATTCAACGAAAGAATTATTCAACTTGTATGGAGAGTTCTCTAAAGAAGAATTAGAAGAGAAGGAAATCTCTGTTTCTATTGCTGGTCGTATTATGACAAAGCGAGGTAAAGGGAAAGCAGGTTTTGCACATATTCAAGATTTACACGGACAAGTTCAAATCTATGTTCGTAAGGATGCTGTTGGAGATGAGCAGTATGAATTATTTAAGACAGCTGACTTAGGTGATTTAGTAGGGATTGAAGGGAAAGTTTTCAAAACAAATGTAGGAGAGCTTTCAGTAAAAGCGACAGACTTCACATTATTAACAAAAGCTCTTCGCCCGCTGCCGGATAAATATCATGGATTGAAAGATGTTGAACAACGCTACCGTCAACGTTACTTAGATTTAATTACAAGTATGGAAAGTCGTGAAACATTTGTTACTCGTAGTAAAATCATTCGTGAAATGAGAAGATACTTAGATGACAATGGTTATCTTGAAGTGGAAACACCGATGATGCATGCAATTGCGGGTGGGGCATCTGCTCGTCCATTCATTACACATCACAATGCGTTAGATATGGAACTATATATGCGTATTGCAATCGAGTTACACTTAAAGCGCCTTATTGTAGGTGGTTTAGAGAAAGTATATGAAATCGGTCGTGTATTCCGTAATGAAGGTGTATCAACGCGTCATAATCCTGAATTTACAATGATTGAATTATATGAAGCGTATGCAGATTATAAAGATATTATGAAACTAACAGAAAATATGATCGCTCATATTGCGAAACAAGTGCTAGGTACAACAACAATCCAATACGGTGAGCAAGAAATTAATTTAGAGCCAGAATGGACACGTCTTCATATGGTAGATGCGATTAAACAATACTCTGGAGCGGATTTCTGGAATCCAATGAGCGTTGAAGAAGCGCGTACACTAGCGAAAGAGCATGGTGTAGAAATTAAAGATACAATGGAAGTTGGACATATTATTAATGAATTCTTCGAACAGAAGGTAGAAGAAAAGTTAATCCAACCTACATTTATCTATGGTCATCCAGTAGAAATTTCTCCTCTTGCGAAAAAGAATGATGAAGATCCACGCTTTACAGATCGTTTCGAATTATTCATTGTTGCTCGTGAGCATGCAAATGCATTTACAGAATTAAATGATCCGATCGATCAAAAAGAGCGTTTTGAAGCACAATTAAAAGAACGTGAGCAAGGTAATGATGAAGCACATATGATGGACGATGATTATATCGAAGCACTTGAGTATGGTATGCCTCCTACAGGTGGACTTGGAATTGGTATCGATCGTCTTGTTATGCTATTAACAAATGCACCATCTATTCGTGATGTGCTGTTATTCCCAGCGATGCGTCATAAACAAGACTAAACTAAGCTTTGGAGATTTCTCCAAAGCTTTTCTTTTTGTTGTTTTGTATAGAGAAGTAAAACCTTGGCGATTTATTTCCGATATAGAAGAAAGGTACTTTACATAGGGAGATAGTACTGTTTTTATATTTTTTTACTATGTTAAAAATTTTATTGGAAAAACTATTGCATTTTAATAAACGAACTGGTATATTTATATTCGTTGTCACGAAAGACAACAAAGAAAACAAACGAAAACAACTTTTAAATAAAAAAGTTGTTGACGAAAATATAACGAAATGTTATATTAATAAAGTCGCTTAGGCGGA
>NZ_JAJJBY010000035.1:0-48800 GCF_022625245.1 Bacillus sp. TL12
ACCATAACACCTCTCTCTTTATTTTAAATTACTAAAAATCAAAACTAGAAAAAATAATTATTCCTTAGAGTTCTTAACTTATCTTATCTTAAAAAATAAAAAAGCCCTTTCATTCATACTAAATTTCCTAATAATTACAGTTTCAGTTTCACACCTCTAGCGTGATTCCCATTTGCCAAAATCGCTGTACGAATTGCTTGAATCCAAATTAAAAAGAGCACTTAAAAGTGCTCTTTTCGTGATAAGGAGTTTTCAATGAGTATGAAAAAAGCGATTTACGCTTGTCCCATACTTTAATATATGCTCGTTCTGTTCAAAAGGTGTACGGTTTATAAAATAAAAATGCTGATCCATAAAGAAATTAAAATTTTTATTATTTCACATCAAAATACTTTTCAAATACAAATGTTTGATCACCTATATAATTCAGCATAATGTTGAGTAATCTTCATATCATTCATATAATCTTTGAAACCTTGCCCTTCTAAATAATCTAATTTCCCTTACAAGATTGTAAGGATAGTGTAATCTAACATGATTTTTTTATTATCAAAAAAGCAGTATACTCTCTACAGAAACACATAAAAGGAGAAAAAATCACAAAAAAATTTTTAGCTATCATTTCATTATTTGCACTATTTTCTAGTTTTGCTATAGAGAGCCTATATAAAAAAAGCCGCTATTCTATAGCGACTTGCTTAGCTAATTCACATTGCAATCTATATTCTTCTAACTCCCAAATTTTATCAATAATGCGGTCTTTGCAACATTGAATTCCAATATTCACATCATAATTAGCAGGGGCTACACACGCGCTAGATTGGGTTAAAATGAATCCATTCGGCAACTTAGCAACCACTACTGTACATTTGCCATGAAACTCCTCAACTGTCCATCGAGTTTTTTCTAAAATACCATTAATATCTTCTTGTGTCACAGTATTCTTCATTTACTTCTCACCCTTCTGCCTTTGTTTTTCACCCTTCTTCTCTTCGATGTCTAACTTATGATGTTGTAACTCTAAGCCTTGTTCCTGCTTTTGTCTTTTCTCTTCTTGTATTTGTTACTCTTGTTCCATCTGCTGTTATACTTTTGGCGGTAACTAATCTTATAAGATGGATTTTCGAAATCCATTATGAATATATATATATGCACTTCATGTTCATAGAAGTCGCTAATTTTTAGCCTTTCTAATAGGAATTGTGGTGTCTGCATTGGGATTTCTCATAAATACTTTTTACCCTTCGTTTTATTTCATTAAGCAACTTTTTGGACATGAGCCTGGTATTATACCGAGCTCATGTCTTTTAGTTTTGTCTTAATTCTTTTATGATTATAGTATTCTATATACTTTGCGAATATTGCTTTTCCACCTTCATTACTATTTAAATACCGTCTCACTGCTCGTATTTTTTCTTTTGAAGAAAATTTAGCTATAAAAACTACATTCCAATTATAGCCCACTCTTCCCACTACCTAATATCAAAATGCTTTTCTTCTACAAATGTTTGTTGTCCAATATCAATCCAGCCATCTTCACGAGAATAAATATCATATGCAGTTGTACCATCAACTCGTCCCTTGAAACTTCCATCCGGAGCACCCGGTGCTGTATAAGTGTTGATGCCATACCCAACAGGATATTTTGAATAAGCACGGAACCATTGTACGTCAAAATGCTTCTGTTCAGCCCATTGTTGTCCACCAAGGCAAATCATATTTTGGTCACCACCGTACCAAGCGCCAGCAAGAATTAGATATGGTGTTTTATCAGTGATACGACCATTATAATAGCCGTCTTTAGGTGCTGTATATAAATTAATTCCATATCCTTCACGGTATTTTGAAATAGCAATACCAATACCTTTTGGTTGATTATTACTTGCATCCTCTCCTGTAAACCAAGAAAGTGGTTTACCTCCAACCAATTGATTTAAATCACAAGTGCCAATACCAGATACATTCCCTTTATCAGTATACTGCCAAATGTCACATGGAAATGCTGGTTTATTTCCGCCATAACGAGGTATCCATACAAAATCTGTATTTACTTTATCCATTCCAAAAGGCTCGTACATTTGATGAGCTACGTATAACCCTACCTTTCCAGCACCTAAGCGCCGCAATTCATCGATAAATGCTTGTGTACCAGCTCTCATGTCATCCATTGTCTTGACTTCAACGTCCGCTACCCAAACCGTAGCGCTCTTGTCACCGCGGTTCCAAAAGTCTTGTGCTTCTTTCTTTGCATCAGTAATAGATACAAAACGACAAAATGCGTAGTTTCCAAATGGTACACCATAATTCTTCATAGACGTTACGTAAGACTTGTACATTGGATCTACATAGGTTGAACCATCTTGTACACGGGCGATAACCCAATCAAGCTGAGGAGCCGCGACTGACCAATCAATATTACCGTTCCATTTTGAAATATCTACGATGTATCCCACTATTGAACATCTCCTTTATTATTATCATATTCAAGGCTTGTCTTTTTGCTCTTCACTCCTACAAATTCGAGCACATTTCTTAAAATATTAGGAAACTTACTCTCCACATGGCTAATGTTCATTTTTTCAATTTTTAATGAGAATTCGGCTCATTTTCTTCGTTTTTGGGGACAATTGATCCCTTAAGTTGATGTGGATGGAGTAGCACCAACATGTCGCAAATTTCGTACGCTAAAAAATTGTTCATTGTTTATTCAAATTACAGTGAACAAAAAAATGAACCTAAACAACCTTATTCTTCAAGACTTTAGGACAACTTATTTTCGAAAAGGTACAGTACCACATTTTAAAACGAAAAATAGTTATATATTGGAATTCCCATCATATATTTGTCTTATGTTCTATATAGAAGGGAATGTTGAAAAGTGGGGAATAATCACTTTCATAATGTGTTTGCTGTGAAACAAGAACATTTAGGACAAGTTCTTAAATTAAAGAAATTCTTTGAAGAATTGGATATGGATTTTAATGATTTCGCTGATCCTCGCACTCTAGTCAACGTGCTAGAATCAAATCGTGATATAAACTTTTTGAAGTCGTCACAGGAAGCAATCATCGGAGGAGAAGCACTTCAAATTTCAGAATTGATTGAGAAAATTAGTAATCTAATTATTAAAGATATATTAGCACTTCCTACTTATCGTTGGGGAGAAAGTATAAATCAAGATATTGTGAGGCAGGTGACCGATGCTATTACTAACATGTTTATTAATTTAAATAAGCAAGATGCTGAACCATGGATTTCCTGGTATAACACTGAGAATAGTTTTCCAAGATATACTTATAATATTTTAATCGCTATAGATACTCAGGAAAAAGACTATCTTATAGACGTTTTAGCAATTAGTTTTGATATTTTGGTTGTAAAAAAAACCAAACAGGAAGTTTGTTCTTTCACAGTTAATGATAGTGCACAATGCCTTATAATGATGAAACATATGCTTGTTGGGATTAAATTTGAAGATGTTTATCCCTCGTAACCCCCGCCCTTCTACTTATAAGTAGAGGGGCTGTTATTTTTGTTACACTCTTATATACTTTGAATCACATAGACCTTCACATATATATCATATTTTGCTGCTAACTGTTCCAATTTCTTTTCCCTATATTTTGAAACTGTAAAGATAAGATCCGGTTTCTTTTTCTTACTTTGTAAAACGAATTATATATAATAAAAAAATAAATAAGACACACATATAAGAAGAATGCATGTCTTACATTAAAAATGTCACAACCAAATAGAATTATTCCATATCCCTCTTCATTGTAATGAACTGGTTTATTAGAATAATCTAAAAATAACGATTTTTTAAGAACAAAAAACAGTAGTAATATTTAGTGTCCAGCCTCCCATGATAGAACCATCAAATACAACAAAATCATCAAATACAAAAAGGTTCCATACACCATTTGGATCTATTCCATTGAAAACACTTAAAGTCGATCCATATGGTCGTGACGGTGCTGGCGAGGGAAAAGTATCTAAAATTATAGGATCAATACCAAGATAATTAGTTGGTTTAAATGTACCAGAAACGATTTGACTATTGTCAGGAAGTAAAGATTGCGCAAAATCGTTAAAAGTTAATTTAACGTTATTAACATCAAACCCATCTCCCGCATCTGCCATAAGAATAACGTTTTGCCCTTGTGGTCCTACAAGTAAAATATCAACATCATCAGGAAATGCATGAGTCAAACCGATTAATGTCACTGTAACTTGAGTAACCCCACCAGATAAACCTGTAACATTAATGCTAGACGGATATGGTGTTGCTAGACCTTCGGATGGTATAACAATTGGAGACAAATTACTAAATGTCGCTGTGGAAACGATGCAAGGAGTAGGACAAGAAACAGAACGAAATCTGCATTTTTTTCTATTAAATGGAGACAAAAAATTCACCTCACTTATCTATACTATTATATTTAATGTAAAAATGAAGATTTTGCTTCTTATACTTGTCCCATTTATAGAGTACTTTAGATAATTTATTTACTAACGAATAAATATAGAAAAAAACTGTACGGAAGTGAATATAACGAATATGATTTAGTCTACCCTACCTTTTACGGAAACCCTTGCAGTTTGACACAGCTCTGGAAAAAGCTTATAAAGAAAAGTGAGGTTCCTAATATTCGGTTCCATGATCTAAGGCATACCCATGCAACTTTAATGTTGAAACAAGGGATTCATCCGAAGATTGTAAGTGAACGACTAGGACATAAAAGAGTAGGCATTAGACACCTACTCACATGTCGTACCAGGACTTCAAGAAACTGCGGTGGACCAATTTGCAAACGAATTGTTCGGAAATAAAACCGTTCGTTAGAAATTCGTTAGAAGTTTCGATTTTCCAATGAAATTACCACCTAAAAAATACAAAATAAAACAATTTTAAAGGGAGCGAAAAACATGAAAGAAATCAAGTCTGAAAAGGAATTTAAGGACATTATCGCAAGCGAGGAGCCAGTAGTAGTTAAGTTCTTCACAACATGGTGCCCAGATTGCGTACGTATGGACAACTTTATCGGGGATGTAATGGAAGAGTTCAATAAATTTGAATGGTATTCTATTAATAAAGATGAATTCCCAAGTATTGCAGAAGAGTATCAAGTAATGGGAATTCCTAGCTTATTAGTGTATCAAAATGGCGAAAAACTTGGTCATTTACATAGTGCAAATGCAAAAACAGAAGAACAAGTTACTGAGTTTTTAGAAGCGTACTAACATAGAAAAAATGCCTCTGAGTTTTATTCTTTCAGAGGCATTTTTTTAGCCTTTTTTTATGATTATCTTTCGCAATTGCTTAGTCATTTCTTCAGAAGTGTAATATGCTGTTTCCTCATGACCGATATACATAATTACACTTCTTTCCTCTTCATCTCCAAGGTATAAATGGATTCCATGTGTATCTCCATTTTGATATGTAATTAACAAATCGTATTATGGCTTTTCATTACTTCTTTTTTGTTTTTTTACGTCATGTAGCAGATTACGAATTCCCTCTAATTTTTCTTTATCTTCAATATTCATAAAATAATCTTCGTTTATACCACCAAACCCTTTTGAAGTAGATATCGACAGCTTAGAAATATCTTGTTTCTTTACGTTCTCTTCATTGAATACCCCACACCCTGCGCTAATCAATGTAATAAGCACTAGCATGAAATAAGATAATATTTTTCGCACCCTACTCCCTCCCTTTGTTATATTGCAAAGGAAATCCGATGAAATTTTAATCTTTTCTCACTTTGTACTTCGCAACATATTTTTCCTTCACGAAACTTTGTTACCCCCTACTTAAAAAGCTAAAAAACGTCAACAATGTTTGTATAGACCCACACGAGTTTCGTTTGATACTCTATTACTAGAAAGAAATTCCTAACAGAAAGGTGAGTGAGCGTTATGAATTCACTTTCTAATAAAGAAGCTGATAAAGGAGCTATTGTCAGCATTATCGCCTACATATTTTTGTCATCACTGAAAATCGTAATTAGCTATATTGCTCTTTCCAGTGCATTACGTGCAGACGGTTTAAATAATTTAACAGATATTGGTGCTTCTTTAGCTGTGTTAATCGGTTTAAAAATTTCTCGGAAGCCTCGCGATCCGGATCATCCGTATGGTCATTCACGTGCAGAACAAATCGCTTCACTTGTTGCTTCCTTTATTATGGCAACGGTTGGTTTAGAAGTTATTGTGAGTGCAATTCAATCCTTTTTTAATCCACAAAAAAACGCACCAAGTATGCTTGCAGCGTGGGTTGCCTTATTTTGTGCTGTCGTCATGTACGTCGTGTACAAATATAACAATAAAATTGCACAGCGTACAAAAAGTAAAGCATTAGAAGCCGCAGCGAAAGATAATTTATCAGATGCTCTTATTAGTATAGGTACAGTTGTCGGTATTGTTGCTTCTCAGTTCCACATGCCGATTCTCGATCCAATCGCGGCCTTACTTGTTGGTTTTATCATTTGCAAAACTGCGTGGGACATCTTTATAGAGGCTTCTCATATGTTAACCGATGGCATTGATCCGGATAAAATGGAGGAGTATTCACAAGCTGTCAAACTTGTTTCTGGTGTTGAACATATTGTTGATATTCGTGCACGTATGTATGGAAACCAAACGTATGTAGATATTACAATCGAAGTAGATGCTCATATGGACGTGAATAAAAGCCATCATATTACAGATAAAATCGAGGAAATGTTAGAACAAAAGTTTGGAATTTTGCACACTCATATTCATGTTGAGCCTATGCAAAAAGAACCTATGATGACATAGGTTCTTTTTTGATGAATGCTTGATGGAACATGATACATAAAACAAGCCAACTTCCACCCGCTGCCCAGCCCGCTAATATATCAGATGGATAATGGACCCCTAGATATACACGGCTAACAGAAATAGAGAATATCACGAAACATGTAATAAAAATAATCAATAACTTTCTATGCAATGTAATGCGATGTTCCGTGATTGTTACATAAGCGATAAACCCTAAAAATGCTGTGGCGTTCATCGTATGCCCGCTTGGAAAACTATATCCTGTAGCTGTAACAAGCTGCGTGACATCTGGTCTTGGTCGTTCATACCATAATTTTAGGAGGTTGTTAAGGTGACGAGATCCATAATAATTAATGATTAAAAATAACGCACCTAACAACTTTTTTCGAATGAGAAAGTACATCACAACTATGATTAATAACGGGAAATATATTTTTTTTGAACCAATATAAGACATCCAAGTGAAATAAGCCGTCAAATAATCGTTCCGAAAACTTTGAATAAAGTTAGTAACAACATCATCAAATTTCTCAACACAAGCGGTATGATACGAAAGTGATAATCCGACAAAACAAATAAGTAATACGCTTAACAAGTATACATGTCGATATCGTTTCACATACATAACCTCACTATACAAAAATAAAAAATGGAGCGGTTGTTTTAGTTTCCCTCTCCATTTCTTTTTTTATGCATCATTTATCAAGAAATATAACTATTAATTTTTTGCTGCATAGCCGGAATATCTTCACGCGTTACGGTAAAACGAACGACTCTTTCATCTAAGTCTAACGCTTCTGAAAATAACCCTGCTAATCCGCGGGCTTTTCTGTCTACTTCCATAACAATATCCAATCGATCATGCGCACGTGGTAAAATTAATAATTCCAATTCATCTAATTTTCCATAATATTGCCCTGAAACTGGCACAAACTCAAATTCTTGCGCGAATGGAATATTCGTACGTAAATAACGTGGCAGCTCTTCACATTCTGCTTGACGAAGCCTGAATCCTAATTGTTTTACACTATCTAAAACACTATTTAATAATGCATTCGGCAACACCTGAATGTAATCGCGATCACTCGGATCAATACTCCGCTTAATATCAAGACCTGTATGAACCCAAACCGTTTTCATGCCAAAAGTAAGCGGCGCTTCAATTGGCATGGGGAATGAAAATGGAATTTCTACTTTTTCATTTGGAGATATCGTAATAGGATCCGTTAAACGTACTCGTTCTAAATCGAATGTAGCGCTTACTTTTTTATCATCTACTTCTCTTATATACGACGTCGTTAATGTTAAGTAAATGCTTTCAATTTGTTGATCAACTGATCCGCCTGTAATATGAACCACGCCTACAATTTCTTCTCCTACTAAATATTCTTCTTTCTCAAGAACTGTATCAACTTTCGCGCTTCCTATTCCAACACTTGCTAAAAACTTTTGAAACATGTATCCCCCATCCTTTCTAATGTATGGCGTACATCTTTTCTAATCGCTTGTACATCTTCATAATATGGAGTCTTCATCCGTAGCATTCGCATAATAATTTCACGGTTTTCTTCCGCTAGCTGCAACTCTTCATACCATGGTCTTTCTTCTTTTGCAGTAGACTCATAACCAGAATATAATAAAAATAATGTAAAGTGACCTAGTGCATAAAAATCACTGCGATAGTGAACCTCTCGCATATAGGCTTGTTCTCCTTCATAGATCGATGCTCGTTCATCGATTTCTCCTATAAATCTAGCTAACCCAAAATCAATTATGCTAATCTGCCCCTCTTCCATTAAAATGTTTGGGGTTCGTAAGTCTCGATGAATAATACCTTTACTATGAAAATAAGAAACGAGCTCAAGTACCTTATATAAAATATGAAAAACTTCACGCTCTTCGTATACATGTCCATCTTTGAAAATGAAGTCTTCAAAATTATTACCTGGCATGTACTCCATTATAAAAAACGGCTGTTTTTTCCATATAAAACTATCATGTAAGCTTGGTATTGCTGGATGATCTAACTGTTCTAAAATTGCTTGCTCCTGTGCAAATGACCTTCGACCTGACATATACCTTTGCTTACTTTGTCTTAATTGTTTCAAAACCTTTTTTTCTTTCGTTTCCAAATCATAAACGATATATGTAAAGCCATAGCTACCCATTCCAATTACTGATTCAATTTTATAGCGCTGCGTAACAATTGTATCAGTGCGCAGCGGTCTATCAAACCAAGCAAGTATGTCACGCCACTTCATCAACTACTGGAAAAGAAACTACGGCTTTTACGTTTTCTTTTATAGTGTTGATGTCCATAGCCATGAGAATTTCTTCTCCTGTTATAATCGCTACTTGAATACGAGCGACCTCTATGACGATAATCGCTACTTGAGTAGGAACGATATCTACTCTTCTTTCCTAGCAAAGAATCAATAATTTTTTTGAACATCCCTTCACCTCTTGTTTCGAATTTTCCTTTTATTATACCAATAATAATCCTTTATGTTTGTGACAAGTTTGTAAAGAAAGAATTTTGAAGTGTAAAAAACGACGAGTAGGTCCCGTCGTTACTTTCACCCTTCATCTTCATCAAACACTTCATCAATCATACATTTTTCTAGTAAATACTCAAATGTAATATCAGCGAGATCCTCAATCTCTTCTCGCTTTGGCACATACCCTCTCTCAATTAGTTGCTCATAAAAAAACTCCGCAATTTCTTCCGTATCAATTACGACTTCAATTTCCTTCATGAGCATCACTCCTTTATTTCTGTTTTATGAAGAAATTTCAAAATTATGTATACGAGATTAGAAAAATAGATTTTCTTTTCTATATCATACTTGTCTGTCATATCAATTCAGCTCACAGCATACGATGTAGTACAAGCTATTTAAAGGGGGAAATAAAAAATGGAATACCAATATGAAGTAGAGCAAAGAAAAGAAGAGTTCATGCATGAAGATAAATGGGCAGACTCTGTCATTAAAGGGCTTATTATTTTTTTAACAATTGTAGGTATACCTTACACAGCTTATATTTTTGTTCAGTTCCTACTTACTTTCTAGCTATTTTTTCTCTGTTAATTTAACTAAATAATTATGGACGACATCCATAACAATTTTATATTCTTCATCTTGAAATGTTTCATATAATAATTGATAGTCATTATAAATGTCTAATAATCCATCAATAATTTCTTGTCGGCTTGTTTTAATACTCACCTTTTTGGAGTTGTTTATTGATTTCAATTTTCCTAAATCTAATTTATTCATCCCTGCTTTATCTTGTTTTAGTTTTTTCAAAATTGCATTAGCAGTTTGCGCATTCGCAAGCAAGGTTAAATCTGATTCATCAGCCTCTAACCACTCACCATCTGTAATTCTCGATAATTCATATATCGTATCTTCCCAAGCGTCATTTTTATACCGCCACACCTCTGTGCGAAACCCAACGATACGAAAAACATCTTTATCATATCCCGTAACTTGCACTAGGTCACCGAACGTAAAATGATAACGCAGTTCAATCCATTCTGTTTCACCTTTTTTCATTTCTTGTTCCGTGACATGTTGAAGTGTTTGTTCCACATAAAATCCATCATGATTATTAACTTCATATACATAAACACCATCTAATATTTTCATATTCGTAATTTTACCAACAGTTCCATATAGCGTAATCACGACTATGTCTCCCACATTGTATTTAGGTTGTTTTTTTCGTGCCATTTATCTCTCTCCTTTTTAAAGTCGTGATTTTGATAACAGTATATGCAAACGATGAAAAAACGCTTACCACATAAGCTTATATTCAAAAAAATTTTCAATAAAAAATACATCACTTTTTATAAAGTGATGTACCAGTATAGATATATTTTGTTTGATTATTATCTTTCCTGTATGTATAAATCCCAAGCTTCATCAAAAATAGTCATGCTGCCTAGTAATCCACTTAATTCTAAATACGAGCTAATTTCATCGTAATCTTCTGATTGCTTCGGAAAACTTAAATCATCATACATAGCTTCAGCTAAATCAGATACTTCATTTTTAACTAAAGACGCACGGTGCTTCATCATATAGTGATAAAATGACTTTTTCAAACATATTCCCTACCTTTCTAACTTGGATACATTATACAAGGGAGAACAGAAAAAAACCAGCATAATCGCTGGTTTTCTGGTTAAAAGTCAAAATAATTTCTCTTTAATAAGCGTGGACGTTCCATTAGTTCTTCATATGTTAATTGTTTCGGTAAATCTTTTGTATAAATTAAAAACAATTGATCTTCTATTTCTTTTACAACATGATCAGGCTGATAGTCCATTCCACATGATGAACAAGAAATACATGGTGTCTTTTGAATTTCAATGGCTTTTGTACCATCTGGCAATTCCCAATATACAGTATTCAGACTTTCTTTCGCTTCTGTACTGTCACACCACATACAATTCATACTGCGTCACCCTCAGCTTTTTTATTTTCTTCTAATTTCGCCATTTGTGCTTGATATTTTTTATCTTTTAACTGGTCACGCTTATCACGTTTATCTTTTAAAGAAGCATGTTCGTCATTTGTTTCATAATCTTTACGGCGATTCATACGTTGCAAGTCATCAGGAACAAGATTGAATTTCTTATCACTCATCAATCCAGCTACTCCAATATCAGAACGCTTCTCTTCATATGTTGGATAAATTTCTTTAAAGTAACCTTCTGCTCTTCCTGGCACATAATTTTCTGGTTCTGGATATGTTGTAATAACTCCTTCAAAGTTACGGAGTACAACTTTATCCGCGCTTTGTGAAATTAAATAGTTTGGCTGCAGGGCAATTTTTCCGCCTCCGCCTGGCGCATCAACAACAAACGTTGGAACCGCGTAACCAGACGTATGTCCACGTAGTCCCTCAATAATTTCTAACCCTTTGGAAACTGGAGCACGGAAGTGACCGATACCTTCTGATAAATCACATTGATAAATATAATACGGACGAACGCGAATTTTTACTAAATCATGCATTAGCTTTTTCATGATTGGTACACTATCGTTAATTCCAGCTAAAATAACTGCTTGGTTTCCTATTGGAACACCTGCATTTGCAAGCATTTCACATGCTAGTTTTGACTCTTCTGTAATTTCAATTGAAGTGTTAAAATGTGTATTTAACCATACTGGGTGATATTTTTTAATAATATTACATAGATTTTCTGTAATACGTTGTGGAAATACAACTGGTGCTCTCGTTCCGATACGAATAATTTCCACATGCGGAATTGCTCGTAAGTTCTTTAATACGTACTCTAAAATTTTATCATTAATAAGAAGACCATCACCGCCAGAAATTAAAACATCACGTACTTGTGGCGTTTGACTAATGTAAGCAATTGCATCGTCTAGTTGTTTTTTCGGAACACCCATTCCAATTTGTCCACTAAAACGACGACGTGTACAATAACGACAATACATAGAACATTGATTTGTTACTAGAAATAAAACACGATCTGGATAGCGATGTGTTAAACCTGGAACTGGTGAATCTTCATCTTCATGAAGTGGATCTTCTAAATCATATTTTGTTTTATATAATTCTTCCGAAATCGGTACAGATTGCATCCGAATCGGACAGCGTGGATCATCAGGATTCATAAGAGAAGCATAGTACGGTGTAATATTTAACGGAATCGTTTTCGTTGAAATCTTAACCCCTTCTTCTTCTTCTGGTGTTAAATTGATTACTTTCTTTAAATCATCTAACGTTTTAATCGTATTCGTTAATTGCCAAACCCAATCATTCCATTGCTCTTCTGTAACATCTTTCCATAATTCGATATCTTTCCAGTGACGATTTGGTTTGTATACATCATGTAACATTGCTATTCCCCCTTTTTTTACGCTCGCCATTTATATAAGCAATAATTATGCCAACTTTACATTCCCAATAAGAAATGGTGAAAAATATCCTATTATATAAGGAAAAAAGATTTTTTCTTATTTTAAATGGCGCTTATAATAAGCAGAATATTCATTACTTTCTGTATATGTAAACGCTCTTTTATTGGTGCAAACACACAAAAACCGCCGATTATTCGGCGGTTTTGTCATACTTATTTAATTTATACTGCAATGTTTGCCTTGGAATACCTAATAATTTAGCAGCTTGCAAAATATTCCCATCTGTTTCTGTTAGTGCTTGATCAATTAATTCTTTTTCTGTTTGATAAAGTGCCTCACGTAAAGGGAGGATGCTTTTCTTCTTATTCTTTGAATCCACCTCTTTTCGAAATGTTCGTGGTAAACAACTAACCGTTAAGGAGCTTCCTTCAGCAATAATTACAGCGTGTTCCATAGTATGTTTTAACTCTCTTACATTTCCAGGCCAATGGTATGCTAGTAATCTTTCTTTCGTCTCATTGTCAATATGAAGTACCTCTTTTTTATATTCTTTATTATAATCGTTTAAAAAGTACGACGCTAACAATAATACGTCTTCTTTTCGTTCACGAAGCGGTGGAATATATAGCGAAAATACATTTAAGCGATAATATAAATCCGTTCGAATTTTATTTTCACGTAAACATATCTCTGGAGGCTGATTCATCGCCGTAATGACGCGAACATCAACTTTTCTCGTCTTACTATCCCCTATACGACGAATCACTCCATCTTCTAATGCCCGAAGCATTTTTGCCTGCAGATCAAGGGGCATCGAATTTAATTCATCTAAAAATAATGTCCCTCCATCTGCAAGTTCAAATAACCCCGCACGTTCAATAGCACCTGTATAACTACCTTTTGTTGTCCCAAATAATAAACTCTCTAAAAGAGATTCTGGAAGAGCTGCACAGTTTTGAGCAATAAACGGTTTATTTTTCCGTTTTGAAGCCTCATGAATCGCTTGTACGAATAATTCTTTTCCAGTCCCTGTCTCCCCGTAGATTAAAACATTGGCATCTGTTGGGGCCACCTTTTGTGCCAAATCTTTCGTTTGTTTAAAGCGAGAATCTTCTGTCACAATTGTATTAAAGGCAACGTGCTTTTTTGTTACCTTTTTCCTAGAAGAACGTTTCATTTTCGATTGTAAATCGACAATGGTATCAGTTAACTTTTGAATTGTCGAGTAATCTTTTGCAATTTCAACAGCACCTGCAATTTTATCTTCTATAAAGATAGGTAATGTAGTATTTACAGTACAGACATCTTCACCGTTTAAATTTTGATACCGCTGTACTTGATGCAAAATCGGCTTTTTCGTATCTAAAACTTTCATAAGTGTACTCGTTTCCCTTGATAAGGATGGGAATGCTTCTAATAAATGCTTTCCTAATACATTCTCAATCTTTGAACCATCATGTTTTGCAGCAACAGTATTATAAAAAATTGTAATACCATTTTCATCCACCGCATGAATAGCTTCATCAATACTGCCCAAAATCGCCTCAATGACTTCTTGTGTCGAAACTGCTAGCATTGTCATCCCCCCTCTTGCCAAAAATCCAGCAAATTATATGCCGAATTTTCAGCACACCTGTGTGCGATTATAAGCATTACGATTCCGTTCTACTTTTTATTTATTTCATATTATTTATTTCTCATTTACAAGTGATATAATAAAATACACATCAGTGAAGGATTTTTCTATCCTCCACTGATGATTCTCCTAGCAAGCGAGGTTCTTACTACCCGTTAATACGAGATAAATCTTTCACCCATACATTCATATCTTCTAATTTATCAAAAATGTAGCAATTATTCGCTAGCCTTCCTGTATATGTATACCCTAGCTGATGAAAAGCTGCGTTCATTCCAAATGAAAGCGAACGTGCAATTGTGTAAGAACAAAAGATTGCTCTCTCTTGCAATTCTTCTTCTAACTTAATAAGTAAACTTTTCATAAATCCATGTTTTCGATATTCAGGTAACGTTGCACAATTCGTTAATTCCGCATTACCCTCTTTTACATTCATTTCTGCTGAAGCAGTACTAATAATACGCCCGTCTAATTCATACACATAATAAATTGTATCTTCTTTCATCGTTTGAACAACATAGTCTGCTTCATTTAACGGAGTTGGATAAATTTCAAACACTTTTCCAAACACACTTGCCAATTCTTCTGCGTCTTCCTCTGTCGCTTTTCGCAAGACAAATTTCTCAGGAACTTCTTTCTCCTTTACCTCTTTTTCCCTCACACCATCTATAATACGATCCTCATCAACCCACTGAATACTATTTCGTCTTTCATCATCACGGTATTTCACAAGAAAATACGCATCATGTCCTTGAAAATAATGTGGTATCGTCGCTTCTAATAAAAAGCCAAAAGAGAGCCACGCCGAAACATGCTCTCCCTTTCCTTTTATAATGCATTTGGTGAAAGAATGCTTCTCTGCTAACTCTTCTATTTTTTGCACAAGACTTTCTACATTTCCTGTATAATGGTCTACCCGAATACGTTTATTAAAATAATCTAGCGCTCCTTCTACAGTATAGTGGTTCGTCTGTTCTTTAAATAATTCATAATATTTCATTTTTTCACCTCACACCAGTCTAGTAATGTACATGCAATAATTTTTGCTGCGGCAATCATTTTATCCACTTCAATGTATTCATTTGGATAGTGGGCTACCTTTGTCTCCCCCGGTCCGAATATAATAGTTGGAATTTCTGCAATTTGTGTAAACAAACCACCATCCGTTCCCCATGGTGATGCTTCTATAATTGGACTTCTTCCTTCAATTTGAAGAAAATTATCTTGAAGCGTTGCAATAAGTTCATGCTCCTCATCCAATTCACCTGGGACCCATCTTGCTCCAAACCATTCTACTTCTACTGGATATTCTTCGAACCATGGATCTACATTTTTTAATTGTCCTATCCAACTTTCAAATTCTTCTTTTACCGCCTCCATAGTTTCATTCGGTGCAACTCCGCATCTTCCTTCTAAAATCAATGCATCTGGTACAGAGCTTGGCCAACTACCACCTTCAATTTTCCCAATATTGATTGGAACAGGGATTGGAATTTCTTGATATAATGGATCTATAATTCGCTCATTTCTTTTCTGTTCTAACTGTCTCAAATGCTCAACGACAAACATGCTTTTTTCAATCGCACTTACACCTTCATAACGTGTACCACCATGTGCTGCCTTTCCTTTTACATGTAGGCGAAACCACATAGAACCTTGTTGTTTTGGGAAGAACTTCATATTTGTAGGTTCTGGAATAATAACCCCATCTGCCTTATAGCCTCGTAAAATTGCTGCTAAAGTACCTGCTCCACCGCTCTCTTCTTCTATGACACTTTGAAAATAAATATCTCCTTTTAGTTCAATACCCAGCTCTATAATCGCTTCCATTGCTAACATAAGAGCCACATTTCCGCCCTTCATATCCGTTGTTCCACGACCGTATATGCGATTTCCTATTTTTTCACCACTATATGGATGGTGTTCCCACTGATTCACGTCACCTTCTGGTACCACATCAATGTGTCCGTTTAAAATCATTGATTTTCCATCGCCGCTTCCTTTTAACGTCGCAACAATATTGGGACTATCTGAAAAATTCGTTCTTGGAGATACAAAATAAGGATGATCTTTCATTTTTGTAAAAGAAGGTTCCCAAATATCGAGATCTAAACCTAATTCACGTAGTTTTTCAATGACAATTGCTTGCGCGCCGCTCTCATCTCCAGATACACTTTTTTCTTGAATTAATCGTTTTAAGAGTTTTACACTCTCTCCTTCATGATTTTCAATATAATCACATACTTGTTTTTTTAATTGCTTCATAATTTGTTAGCTCCTCTCATTCAATCACAAGTAAATTAGAACTCACATGAAAAGATGCCTCCGTATTTTGTTTTACATCCTCTACTGTATAAGGACTCATTAACTCTTGAAGTACTAAACCTTCAGAAGTAACTTCCATTACAGCCATATCTGTAATAATTAAATCTACGCATCTTTTCGACGTTAATGGAAGTGTACATTCTGAAACAACTTTTGCATTTCCATACTTATCAACGTGATTCATCACAACAACAACCCGCTTTGCTTTTTGTGCTAAATCCATCGCTCCGCCAATACCTGGAACGCGTTTTCCTGGAACAATCCAATTTGCTAAATCACCTTTTTCACTTACTTGCAGTGAACCAAGTATCGTTACATCAAGCAACCCTTTTCGAATCATTCCAAATGCTGTACAGCTATCAAAATAACTTGCTCCTGTAATGAGTGACGTCGGCAATCCAGCCGCATTACACAAGTTTTCATCTTCGCTTCCTTTACTTGGCGTTGGTCCCATTCCAACAATACCGTTTTCCGCCTGGAACATAACGTGTATATCCTCTGGCAAATGGTTAGGTACAAGAGAAGGAATACCAATTCCTAAATTCACAATCATTCCTTTTTGAATCTCTTTTGCAGCCCGCCTTGCAATCTTATCTCTCACTTCTACTCCCATACCCATGTCCAATTCACTCCTTCCGACGGCACGATATAATCTACAAAAACACCTGGAACAACAATTTCCTCAGGATCTAAGCTTCCAAGTGGTACAATCTCTTCTGCCTCAACAATTGTAATATCTCCAGCCATCGCAACATGTGGATTCATATTACGAGCACTTTTATCAAACACAAGATTCCCAAATGGATCTGCCTTTTTCGCGTATACAATCGATATCTCTGCAGTTAAAGCCGTTTCCACTAAATATGTTTTTCCGTTCATCTCGACTGTTCGTTTTCCTTCTTCCACAATTGTATCAACACCGACATCGACAAGAACTCCACCAAGTCCAACACCACCAGCACGAATCCTTTCTGCCAGCGTTCCCTGAGGTGAAAACTCAATCTGTAATCGACCTTCATTTAACTGTCTGCCCGCATTTGGATTTGAACCAATATGCGAAGTAATTAATGATTTCACTCGTTCTTTCGTTACAAGGCGACCGATTCCTACATCCGGAAACCCTGTATCATTTCCGATTAAATGTAAATTTGAAATTCCTTTTTCTACAATCGCTTGTATTAATGATGGAGGGGATCCAATTCCGCCAAATCCTCCAAACATTAACGTCATATCATCATGAAACAAAGAGATAATATCGTCAATTTCTTTTAATTTTCCAAATGTATTTGTAATAGTTGTCATGCGATACTATGACCTCCTTTTTGCATCATCTCTTCCACACTTTTCGCAAAAATCTCAAGTAATTCATCTAACTCGGAATATGTAGTTGTCATCGGCGGTGCAACAAGCAACGCACTATCCTCTTTTCCTGCCTGTCCTGATACAGCTTGATATAAAAGGAGTCCATTTTTCGCTGCGACTGAAATAAGTTCAGACGATTTTGTAAACGGTTGCAATTCTACTCCGATCAGCAACCCTTTTCCGCGCACATCGGAAATAATTGTCGATTGCTGCTGAACTTTCTGCAATCCTTTTATTAAATATTCTCCTTTTTCCGCTGTTTTCTCAGGCAAGTTATGTTTCTCCATATATTCAATAACCGCTAAAGCCGTCGCGGCTGACAATGGATTAGCGCTAAGCGTATGCCCACTCATTACGGAACGCGATCCTCGTAAAATTGGTTCCATCACACGATCACTCACAACCGTCGCGGCCATCGGTGTATAACCAGCACCTAGTCCCTTTCCTAACGTCATAATATCTGGCTCCACGCCCCAGTGCTCCATCGCAAACCATGCACCAGTACGTCCAAGACCTGTCATAACTTCATCCGCAATAAATAAAATATCATAATGGCTACAAATATCTTTAATCACCTTATAATATTCTTTCGGTGGTACAACCGCACCGCCTGCCGCACCAATAATTGGTTCCGCTATAAAAGCCGCAATATGTTCTGCGCCAATTCGATCAATTGCTCGTTCTAACTCAGTCGCACAAGAAAGCTGACACGTTGGATATACTTTCTGCACCGGACAACGGAAACAATACGGTGCTGGAACAGTTGGGTAATCTTCTAAAATAGACACAAACCGTTGCCTACGTAGTGGATGCCCTGACATGGATAAGGCCCCCATCGTAATACCGTGATAACTCATCCAGCGTGACAAAATTTTATGTTTTCCTTGAATACCACGCTCTTGAAAATGCTGAATCGCAATTTTCATCGCCGTTTCATTCGCTTCCGTACCACTATTTACGAAAAAACTCCAGTTCAAATCCCCTACACTTAAATCACTTAACTTCTTTGCTAACTTCTCAGCTGGCTCACTCGTAAACTGTGAGCGATACACAAAAGCAATCTCCTCTGCCTGCTTTTTAATCACTTCCGCAATCTCTGTTACGCCATGTCCGATACCTGCCGTAATCGCTCCTGACGAACCATCAAAATATTTATTACCATTTTGATCATACAAATACACACCTTTTCCATGCGAAATCATTGGATACGGCTGACCAACAAGTGGCTTAATTAAGTAATCGCGCATAGCGCTCCCCCATTTCTCCAATTTGTATATATATATGAAGAAAATTGACGTTTCTTTCATAAAAAAGAATCCTCTGCAAGCGCAGTGAATTTATCAAAAAACTATTATAAAATATACAAATGAGTGCTAAAAACCGAAATAAAAAGCGAAAATTCAGAAACACAATAAAAGACCAAACCCTTTCCCCCTCTAAAAGGATCCTCCCTTCTATAAAAAATAAGCCTAAAAAACATACGAACTCATTATTTTCTTACCATACTATCAGCTTTACGTAATTGCTGACATTGTGTAAACTTCGACGAAACTCCCGTCAATTTCCTTCCTATTTATTTAGTTTACCCGTCATACTTTTCAACAAAATTAGACAAAATCCTAAAAAAGAAAGAACCGATTAACTTTAATTAACCAGTTCAGCATGACGCTCTTTATTGGTAATTAACGTACGCAACTTGCCCCAATAATGATTAGTAAAATAAACAATACAACGATTAACGCAAACCCAGAACCTGTACCGCAACCTCCGCCGCCATAGCCACCGTATCCGCAATAACTACTAGGATATCCATATCCCCACATGATTTGTCCCACTCCCTCCACAACTTAAAAATTAATTTTCCTTAATAAATTATGTAGGACAACTACCACTTTGTATGTGCGTTTGCCTATAAATCAAAAAATCCCTAGTTCTCAGTTAGAGGTTTTTATATGCGTAAAATTTCTGACATCACATACATCATCTGTTCGCATTTTCATATTTCAAAACATTTTTGTTGCATAAGCCCTTTTCCAAGATGCATATAGTTATAGTGATGAAAAAGGAGGAATTTACATGGCGCAATCTGAAATTGAAAAATATGGCCAAGAAGCAGCCCTGTATGAACAGCTTGCTCGTTACTATCAATATACAAACCCCAAAAAATATATGGAATTATATATGAAATATCATAGTGCGATTACAAAACTTGTACATGCATATGAAAGACGCGATTCTCAAGAAGCGGTATTGCCATCTTATATGAGACTATTCCACTCATCCCCTCAAACACCAGCTGTTGATTTTTTAGTGAATGGACAAAGGGTAATTAAAAATATTTCATTTAAACAATATAGCCCTTATTTGTCCTTGGCTCAAGGGAAATACCGAGTTGATATTGTACCTACTGGTAATGAAACACCTATTTTCTCAGCACTTGTTCCCATGATGGGCAACCGCTCTTATACACTTGCAGCAATCGGTACAAATGCACATATACAATTACAACCAATGCTTGATACTACTCCTTTACAATCAGGTCAAGCAAAAATAAGATTTTCACATTTTTCACCCGATACCCCTGCCGTTTACGTATCAATAAAAGGCGGCGATTATTTATTTGAAAATGTTTTATTTAAACAAATAACAGATTATTTGCAGGTGAGTTCTGGAACTGCTGATATTGAAATTTCTCTTGCTGATACAAAAAAAGTGCTTGTAACCATTCCTAACGTAAAAGTAGAACCAAATACAATTTACACATTTTCATTAGTAGGTTATTCTAATCAATCCCCAAAATTAGAAGCAGTGGTTCTGACAAATTAAAAAGTCTATACCATTCTCTCTTGGTATAGACTTTTCTTCTTTATTTTTGAAATGAAATATGAAATTCTGTCCATTCTGAATCAGAGCGACACATAATCGATCCATTATGCTTTTCAACAATTTGTTTACATACAAACAAACCGATACCCGTTCCTAATTTCTTTGTCGTAACAAATGGTTCAAAGATCGTTTCAATACTTTCTGCCGGAATCATTGGCCCATTATTTTTAATAACAATATGAATCCTCTCTTCCTCTTCACACGCATCGATAATAATTTTACGATCTTCTTTTATCACTTCGAGAGCATCGATTGAGTTCATTAAAATATTTAAGAAAACTTGCCTCACTTCACTACGGTATCCTACAAATGAAATAGGGTACGGTAAGTTTTTTTCAATTGAAACATTCGAATTAACTAGACTTGGATATAAGAAATGAATAATATCATGAAACAAATCATTTAGCCAAAATTGTTCAGATTCATTCCACATTTCTTTTTTTGAAACAAGTAAAAATTGCGAAATACGGAAATTTAATTGGTCTAATTCGTGTGAAATGATATCTAAATATGATAAATTGGGATGATCTAATTTCAATAATTTAACAAACCCCATAATTGAGGTTAATGGATTGCGAAACTCATGAACAAAACTCGCTGACATTTGTCCCAAAATTGTCAATCTTTCTTTATGGGTTTCATTTATATATTGCTGTTTTTCCTCTAAATTTCTCGATATAATTTCCGAGTATTTTAAAACCGTATAATAAATTAGTTTGTCAAAACAAGTATGTATTTTTGTCATAATTGGTTTTAATTCCCGAGCCCTAACATCTAATTCGCACATTGCTTCAAATAGTTCATTTCTTCCTACATTCGCGTTATAGACGAAATCTCCAATATTAGCATCTGCCCCTGCACGCTCAATTGCAATTTTTTCACATAACGGCTGTAGCTGAGCTATATCCTTATCTTCCATAATAAGTTCAATAATTAACTCTAATAAATCTGCTCCATTCCGGACTACTTCTTGCTTAAATGGATCTTTCTCGGAAATTATCATTTTGTTTTTCCAGTTCTCTACGAATTGGTGCCTATTGTTTTTCAAGTGCGAACAAAATACTTCTTTAATATCCTTATCGATTGGAAAAACCCCCATTCCCTCCATTTCCATGCGACGTATACCCTATATATTTTGAATATTAACACAAAAAATAAGTTTCGTTAAGAGATTGTTGTCACATTTTGTTAATTTCTGTTGATAAAGTTAATTTAAATACAATATTGAAAATGACTTTTTTGCATCCTTTTCATTTCTTGCGTACAATAAGATATGAAAGGTGTGAAAAATATGGTAAATAAAAATGTGGAAGATTATCTCCAAGAGGGCATTCATGGCCAAAAGCAAAACAAACCAGAAGAACGCAATATGTACTTAAGCACATTGCGTGAGCGTGTAGAAATCGCTTTAACAATCGGTCAAGTGATGCAAAGCAATGTTTACACAGAAGTAGCTCATAGTATGCGCACTTCTCAATCATTACAACTATATGTAAACGGCAGCATCGCTTACCCACATTTATCAAAATACATTAAATTGGCAAATGAAAAAAATGTACCTTTTACAATCGTTCAAAATAAAGGTACACATACACCAATCGGTTTAGTTCTTGCGCATAGTACAGCGATAGATAAAGAACAAATCTATGTTGAAGATTCTATTTTTAAACAAGAGATGAAATAATCCCCTATAAATAAAAGGTACACTTGCCCAAATAGCAAATGTACCTTTTATTTATATTTATTTTTTATTACAGCTTAGTTTCATCTCTTTCATGTCTTCAATCGCATATTTAATTCCTACACGACCTGTCCCGCTCTTTTTTTCTCCACCATACGGCATATGATCCAATCGGGATGTTGGAATGTCATTAATCTTGACACCTCCTACCGCTAGTTCATCAATTGCACGTATTGCTGCTGTTAAATCATTTGTAAATACTCCGGCCTGCAAGCTATACTGTGAGTTATTTACCATTTCTAATGCTTCTTCAAACTTCACCTAATTAAAGAGCTAACTTGTTTTTATTGTAGCATGCCTCTTTTCATATAAAAACATTTTACCAACTAAAAAACTCTGCTATATGCAGAGTTTACGAGCTTATTTGTTCTTGTAATGCTACTCGTTTTTCGGTTTCTGAAATTAAAATGGGAACTGCTCGTTTTGTCACTTCTATCTGTTTGATATAGTGGCCATCCAATTCTTTCACACAAAAATTATAATCTTCAATTTCAACAATGTCACCTTCTACAATTTCTAGATGCTTCGTTAAAATCCATCCACCAATTGTATCAATGTCATCATCATCAATCGATAAACTTAATAATGCGTTCACTTCACTAACAAGCACTTTTCCTTCTAAAATTGTTTTCGTTTCACTAATATGCTGAATTTCTGGTTTTTCATCTATATCAAATTCGTCTTGAATGTCACCAACAATTTCTTCTAATATATCTTCGACCGTTACAAGACCCGATGTTCCGCCATATTCATCAATTAATATAGCAATATGTGTGCGCTCTCGTTGCATTTTTAAAAATAAATCATGAATCGCAATCGATTCAATGACAAGTATAATGGGACGAGTATACTGCTCTACTGTTTCTTTACTAAAATTACTATGTTTCACAAAATCTGTGAAAATATCTTTAAAGTTTACAAAACCAATAACATGGTCTTTATCTCCATCTACAACTGGATACCTTGTATATTTCTCATCGGACATTTTTTGCAACGCCTCTGTAACAGACGTACCTTTATCTAAAATATGCATTTCTGTTCGCGGCACCATAATTTCTTTTGCAATACGATCGTCAAATTCAAAGATTTTATTTACATATTTAAATTCAGATTGATTAATCTCACCGTTTTTATAACTTTCTGACATTAAAAATCGTAATTCTTCTTCCGAATGGACTTCTTCGTGCTCTTTTTCAGTTTCTAAACCAAATATTCTTGCTACATATCGGGCTGATCCATTTAAAAGCCATATAAACGGAAAAGTAATTCGATAAAAGAGCATAAGCGGTTTCGCAACAAGTAAACTCACTTGTTCTGCTTTTTGAATTGCCAATGTTTTGGGTGCCAATTCTCCCACAACAACATGGAAAAAAGTAATGAACATAAACACTAGAGTCACAGCTAAAATATCAGAAACCTGGGGAGGCACTTCCCATCTTGCAAAGAGCGAGTCAAACATATGCTTTAGCGCTGGTTTTCCTAACCACCCGAGTCCAAGAGCTGTAGCTGTAATCCCCAATTGACAAGCAGATAAATACTCGTCTAAGTTTGTAATGACTGTTTTCACAGAAGCTGCTCGTTTATTCCCTTCTGCAATCAAAGAATCGATGCGCGAACTTCTTATTTTCACAATTGCAAATTCAGCTGCAACAAAAAATGCAGTTAAGGCAATCAAAACAATCACCATACTTATACTATATATGTCCAAATACGTTTTCCTTACTTATCCTGTAAGCAAGGAAGCCACCTCCTACAAATTTATTCAAACAAAAAAGCTCTTCTTATCATCTTACAAGTTTCTACATTCGCTATCACCTTTTTATACATTATATGCACACATAAAAAGATAATTATATTTATGATAATCTAATTTTCTTGTTTCCGCCAAACAGGAATCATTACAAAAAATAGACATTTTTCTCTCTTTTTTCAAGTATTTATATGCTTAAAAACTAATTCTCGTGAAAAAACACTTTCTTTGCCGATTCCTCACTTCTTTTGTCATCCATGCAGGGAAGAGACTTTCTACACCGAAATCATTCAACAGGATATATATAGGAGGGATTTACCTTGGAATATAAAACGCCCGTTATTGCGAAGAAGTTAGGTGTTAGCCCAAAGGCAGTGGTTCGGATTGCACAACAATTGAATCTCAATATAGAAAAAAATAAATACGGCCATTTTATTTTCACTCAAGAGGACTTAGATAAAATGTTAGAATATCATCGTACTCAAATCGAACAAACTTCACCACTAGCTACAGAATCATCAATTGATTTCGAAAAATTTGTTACACAATTAAATACAATTACACACCGTTTAAATCATATAGAAGAAAAAATGCAAGATAAAGCAGATGACGTCGTCAATTATCAATTGCTACAACATCGCAGAGAAATGGAAGAAATGATGAATAGAATTCAACAATTAGAGGCTGCTCTTGAAAAAGAAGAACCACTTTACATCACACCTGATATCAAAACTGATATCGCACCAACTTATGAACGAAAAGAAAAACCAAAACGTCGCAAAATGATTTTAAGTATATTTGGATTTTAGTTCTTTTTCAAACGTTGGTTCGCGCATGATACTTGACTCCCCCTAGTCACTTATCATGCGCTTTTTTATGTAATCCAATTGAGGTGACAAACGAAAAACCTTCCAATCATTGGAATTTTACTTTATAACAAAAAGGATGTCTCATTACAAGACATCCTTTTTGTTACGATAACATCATATCCATATCTTCTGCTGCAGTTGTAATAAGTTTTAAACCAAATGTTTCTTGTAATACATTAAGCACACCAGGTGAAATAAATTCAGGTGCCTTTGGACCGATACGAATATCTTGAATTCCAAGGCTAAATAGTCCAAGTAAAATTGCTACCGCTTTTTGTTCAAACCAAGATAAAACAATTCTAACTGGTAATTCATTCACTTCACATTGAAAAGCATCAGCTAAAGCCGCTGCTATTTTTATTGTAGCGATAGAATTATTACATTGTCCTAGATCAATGTAACGTGGGATTTCCGTACCTGGTACCACACCATATTCCACATCATTAAAACGGAATTTCCCGCATGAAGTTGTTAAGATAACCGTTTCTTGTGGAAGTGACGTTGCTAATTCACGATAGTACTCGCCGCCTTTACCTGGAGCATCACAACCTGCGATGACAAAAAAGCGCTTAATTTTCCCTTCTCTTACCGCCTGGATAATTTCTGGTGCTAATGATAATACTGTATTGTGATGAAAACCTGTTACGAGCTGTTCATCCGACTCCATATGTACTTCTGGAAGCTCTAGTGCTTTTTTGATCAATGGCGCAAAATCTTCATTTTCAATTTTTTGTACACCCTCAAGGCCTGCAATATCATACGAAAAGAAGCGATCTGAATATGAACCTTTAATTGGCATCACACAGTTCGTTGTAGCTAAAATTGCGCCGGTAAATTTTTCAAAGAGACGTCTCTGATCATACCATGCTTTACCAATATTTCCTTTTAAATGTTTATATTTTTTCAGCTGTGGATATCCATGTGCTGGCAACATTTCCGAATGCGTATAAATATTAATTCCTTTTCCTTCTGTTTGCTTCAATAATTCCTCTAATGCAAATAAATTATGGCCCGTAACAACAATTGCCTTACCTTCTACACGGTTTTGTGTAATTTGAACAGGTTCTGGAATACCAAAATGATTCGTATGTGCCTCATCTAACAACTCCATCACCCGTAAAGCTGATTTTCCAACTTTCATAGCCATATCAATATGCTCTTGTTCATTAAAGTTAGAATTCGTTAATGTCATATATAACGCTTCATGAGTTGTAGCATCTACAAATGAGTCCGTGTACCCAAGCTGGGCAGCATGGGTACGGTAAGCAGCAATTCCTTTTAATCCAAATACAATTGTATCTTGTAAACTTGCAATTGTTTCATTTTTCCCGCAAACGCCAATTACTTTACATCCGCCCGTTGGCGTTTGTTCACATTGATAGCAAAACATATCCCCCACCCTTTCCTAATCAATCATTACAACTAAATCGTAATATACATGAAGAAAAAAGGATGTGATATCAATCACAATAATTTATAAAAATTTGTGACACATCATCTTGTTAACATAATATTTTTACTGTTTTCTTTTATTAACGCCTGAGCATGAGCATTCCCTTGAATAACATCTCGAAATTCTTTTAAAGAATACAAATGTGTTAATCCTTTCCGAGCATGAATCCGAACAGGTACCCCTTGCAATGTATCATGAAAAGGAAACGGGTCATCAATAGGCTCAATTGGAAAACCAAGTGTAAGTAAATACATATACATTCTTTTTGTAACAACAGCAATATACCACTCAGCTCTCATTTCTAAGGCATGTATAAATAAAATAGCTGTTAACCTTTTGAAATGTCCTCTCCCGCGCGACGTTTTCACAATACTTAATTTCCCTATTTCATAAACATTTTTTAGGCCTTTCACCAGCTCATTTTCAGAAAACGGATAGAAAAACTCAGAATTAGAATGTTCAGGTGTTGTATATCGAATACACTCTACTGTACCGATTGCATGCCCACCTTCTATTAATAAAAATCGTGATGGATTTAAATTACGTTCTACAAACATTAAATCTCTCTCTTCACAAAAATCTCCCCACAGTTGCTCGAACCAAAAATGTTCTTCCTTTGTTTGAACACGCTGGAACATATTTCCCCGCCTCTCCCATCGCCGCTCTATTTTTGATAACGCTTTCACCTTCTATCATATAAGAACAAACCTTCGTATGCAACCTAAAAATATTCCCTTCATCATACATTCTATAAAATAAAACGATCTCCTATTCCGGTTGTGAATTTATGTGAAATTTTTACAATAACAAAACATACTTTACATTCATTAGAAACACCCGAATGTTACACTATCTTTATTCATACAGTGTATGTCTCACACTTCATATAAAGTACACAAAAAAAAATCCTTTCCACAGAAGAGGATTTCTTTTCATGTTCCAATATTTTTTAACCACTTTTCAAAAATTTGCACAAGACCGTGTTTTCCAGCTAATTTCTCTTCTCCTTGCTTCGTTTTATATGGATATAATTGCAAAAAGACTCCGCAACCAGCTTCTATTTTCTTCCCATGCATATGACTGCCTGGGTATACACAAATCACTTCATGGATTGCCCTTCGGTGAAAAATACGTTTTCCATCTTGTTCTTCCACATACTTAATGGACCAATATTTGTACATTTGCTCTGTTGCTTTTGTATTACCAACAGGCTGAAAAATATTAAACATTGGACTATATTTCACTTCAATAATAATAGACGATTGGTACTCATAACGTTTCCCTTGCTTCACATAACAATCTAGACGAATGTCTGGCTTTTTCGTATCTTCTCCATTATAAAAATGACTGCCTTTACTAAGTGCAATGAGCGGATGCGTTTCAATAAGATCATTAAACGCTACATGGATTTGGATGTTTTCCCGATTTAAAACAATTGTCGTGCCGTCTTGTAAACCATCCAAGTAAAAATAGGTTTGAATTTGTTCACGCAGTGGAATTTCATCTTTAAATTCTAACTGTTGCAATAGAGAAATGACGATAAAAAATGCATAATATTCATACACTAAAAACGTGGGTTTATAAACAAATAATAAAGCTGGAGATTGTTGATTATAACGTGGTAGAAACTCTAAATGATATAATAGTTGCCTGTGTGTAACAGGTAAAGCATGCATAGTTATATTTGTTTTTTCAGAAACTCCTCTCCAGAATGAAGAATTCAACAAATTCCGAAAGTACAGTACAGCTTGATGTACAATATGATTTAAAATTTTATACTCTTGTATTTTCACGGACGCTTTCCGTAAGTCTGCCTCTTTCAGCAAATGAATATTCCGATATTTTTGCTTCTCCCTGTCTGTTACAGATCCGTTTCTTTCAATAGTTTTCATAATTGTTTTCACAGATTGATATTCCTCTTTTTTTGTATGCGTTGCTCGTTCTAATATTTCAATTGTCTTTTGTAAGAAAGTCTGCGCTTCAAGCAAATATTGATAAAACTGTTTCGTTGTAAATTTCAGAAAAGCATTCTCCAAACTATCTATTTGTTCTATAAATCTACGGTTATAATGCTTAGCATAAGGCTTTTTCTCGCTCATTATCACACTTTTCATCGTCGCTTTTCGTTCCCTTATTTCCCACTGATAACTATGCACATACCTTGTGTTTTCTTCAATTTTTTTATACAGTTGTTTTATTTTTTTCATTTTCTGTGGCAGCATTCGAAGTAGCATTAAATAAGAAGAATCTTCAATATCAATTAGTGTTGAGAATGTCTTTTTATAATAACCACGGTCTAACATAATTTCATTCAAAATTGATTTCACATAATTTTGAATCGTTTCGAATTGATCATCAACAAAATTTTTTGGAACAATTTGAAACGCTCCATAATATACGCCTTCTTCCACTTGCACCTCAAAGTGATACAAACCGCAGCGCCAAGGATAAAAAAAATCTGTTTTTCCATGTTCATATAATACTACTTTTTGTTTTTTTTCATGCAATTCATATTGCCATTCTTTCTTGTCTTTTTTCCCTTCATACACTTTATTCCATATAAAAGTGACACGAAGCGGCTTTTGGCAATGTAACATCAAGCGTAATGCTTTTAATTCTTGCACTTTATAAACACAATGCGCCATTGTTATCGAGTGTTTACAAAGGCGATTCAAAAATACAAAGTCTCCCTTCCCTTCGGTTCCAATAATTAATTTTAATACAAACGGGAGCTTATCTTTTGTGTCTACAATTTCCGTCTCATGTTGCTCCTCATTTGGCATACCCATACAACTCCAATTCCCGTCGTTTTTCTTTTATATAGGTTAGAGAATGTTCGAATGCAGAAACGCAATTCGCAAGTGGTGATTGCAACAATGCTACTAGCGATAGTCCTTTCTTTTCATCTTCACGAAGAAGGGGACCAATTGTCATTTCCGTACCACGTAATTTTGTTAAAACACGCTGTTTTACTTGTAAATCAAAACCTTCTTCTCGGCTAATCATATAAGACTGATTATCTTTTCGAGGGATATTTTGCAAATACGTTGCAATCGCAGCGGCACATCGAAAAGAAACACCTTTCGATGCGTCATGTGATGATATTAAGCCATGTAATTTGTCTAGTAGTTCTAATTCTTCTTCAGAAAACACATCCATCATCTCTTTATTTCGTAACCAATTCATACGAAATTCTCCTGTTGTAACTTGCAATGGCGGGATTTGTATCCTTTGATTTTGCTGCATATCGATTTCACAGAATGGAATTTTTTGAAGTGTAATGAGGTTTGCTCGATCTAATAAGCGATCCGATAATTCTTTCGTTGTTTCATCAAAATTCACAGTTCCGATAAAAATAATATTTTCACCAATTTCAATTTTTGATGGAACTATATTTTCTATCTCATTTCCTTCCTCATATAAAGAAAGGATACGATTTTTCTTTTCTAATTGAAGAATGGATAAGAATGGTGTAAACCAATGTTCAATATGTGACATATTCATTTCATCAAATACAATCATATAAAGTTGATTCGGATTTTCATATGCTTTTAATAATGTTCGAACTAACTTCGTTTCACTCTCGATATATGTTCCATTTGGATGCAGATAGCCTAGTATATCGTGTGGCTCTTGATAAGATGGAGAAATTGGAATCCATAATAATTCTTCCCCATATGTTAACCCTAATGCTTCGGCATACGCCTGCACAAATCGTGATTTTCCGATTCCCGGAATACCAGCAAGAATTGTTAACAGATTTGTTTTTACGCTAATATGAAAATTAAAAATATCCGTAGCATCTAAATACAATCCTTTATTATTGATTACATCCTGTACATACTGTATAAATGTAGATTCACGTTCATTCCATTCTTGGTCTTCTTTTTGTACTTTTATATCTACTACTTCCACTCTTTTTCCTTCTTCTATGATTTTCTTTAGAAGCTGATCATACATATTTTCTCGTACAAAATACAACTGATCATCTGCTTTCACTTCTATATACTGGTTCCAATCATTAATTTCAATGTACTTACATTCTTTTTTTTGTTCACAATATGCAATTGAACTAATGGATGCTTTTAATGATAAATTTCCATATAATCTACCTTCATACCATAACAACTCGGGTACTTCGAAATCGTGTGGAAATTTAGGAATAAGGAACGATAAATATCCATTTCCCAGTTTTCGCTCTAAAGATTCTCTATTTTTATATCCTGCTAACCTTGGTGATGGAACGATCCTATATGCATCCGCAATCTCCCGCTCTTCTGTACATATTAATTCAACATACAAGTTGCCCCTTTCATAATAAAGGCGAAACAATACTAATTGTTTTTCTAACTTTTTTTTCTTCAAGTCCGCAAAGGTTCTCTCATTTTTTTTGTTTGCATATAGCCCTTCAAACAAATATGTTTCGCCTTCAAATTGCGATTTCAAGATTGGAGGGATTTGTGAAAGACATTGTACCGAAAACGTATCTTTTTTCTTCTCCTCACCTTCAACAAACTTCCCAAGAAATCTCATGTGGTACATCCGTTTTATAAAACTTGAATGGAGAGCTTTATGTAACTTCAATACGACTCACCTTCTTTTTTTTCCATGCTGTTCTTATTGTATGAACTGTAAGGGTAAACTAGAAATAAAAAAACCTGACGGAATACGTCAGGTTACCAAAAGTAAAACTTATATTAATGAGAAGGAAAAGCCTTTTTCTCCTGCATAATCGCATTGTTAGCAATTTTCATTTTAGCAAGTACATATCGTAATTTATCCTCGGCATTTTCATCTTTATTATGCTGCAGACTTGCTAAAGTCTCCACAGAACCAGCCAAATTTTCAATTGCTCCACGTAGTTCGGGATGATGATTAAAAAATGATTCTTGCACTAATACTTTTCGCAAATCACTTGCCAATTCCATAATTCTTAACAGTTGTTCTTTTTCTTCCATTCTCATCCCTCCTAAAACATCTTATATATTAGATATTCTGTGAATAAAATAAAATTCCTTGTATACAAAGAAAAAAAGTCCTTCAGGAGGACTTTTTACATTTTGATAGTACCTGTTGCAAGCATATAAAGTGACACTGCTGCTGCAATTACAATTACAGCCATAACATATTTCTCCATACCTGAAAAACAGCGATTGCCTTTTTCTTTTCGAGCAAACATATAAACAATAAGTCCAATCCCATATACGATTGAGACAAGTAATAAGTTTTTCAAGCCTGCTGCATAAATCAACCATACAGAATATAATGAGGCAATTGAAGCAAGTATTCCATTCTTCAACCTCGTATGTTTCAGTTCCTTCGTTACAACTAATTTCAACTGATACAGTGCTGATAATAGGTACGGAAGTAAAATAGATGTAGACGCGATAAAATACATGATTTGATACGTTGATTCCGAAAACAAAACAATTATAAATAACACTTGTGCGACACCATTTGAAATCCATAATGCAGCATGTGGTGTCTGTTTTTTATTTGTCTTCTTAAAGACTTTCGGAAATACACCATCTTTCCCTGCCACGTGAGAAATTTCAGAAACGAGCAAGAACCAGCCAATTAATGTCCCAACAAGTGAAGCAACTAATCCAATATTAATTGCAAATGCGCCCCAAGGTCCAACAACATGTTCTAATACATGTCCCATTGAAGGCGTTTCTAACATGGAGAGTTCTTGCCTTGTCATAGCCCCCATGGAAAGGACCGAGATTAAAATATAAATCGACATAACTAAAATTAATCCAACAACTGTTGCTTTCCCAACATCACGACTATTTTTTGCTCTACCCGATAACACGACTGCTCCTTCCACACCGATAAATACCCAAAGTGTAACAAGCATCGTATTCTTCACTTGACCAAGGACAGAAGAAATAGAAACGGTTCCCTCTCCCCAAAAATCATGTGTAAATGTATCCCAACGAAATGCTGTAACCATAACTACAATAAATAATAAAATTGGAACTAATTTTCCAATTGTTGCAACAAAGTTCATAATAGATGCTTCACGAATTCCAATTAAAATAAGGAAGTGAAGTGTCCATAATAAAAGAGATGCACCAACGATGGATGCAACGTTGTTTCCTCCCTTAAAAATAGGAAAAAAATATCCAAGTGTACTAAACAATAACATGATCGTAGCTACGTTTCCTAAAATTCCTGCAAGCCAGTATCCCCATGCACTGTTAAACCCG
The DNA here is from genome assembly GCF_022625245.1 of Bacillus sp. TL12. Classification (NCBI taxonomy): domain Bacteria; kingdom Bacillati; phylum Bacillota; class Bacilli; order Caryophanales; family Bacillaceae; genus Bacillus; species Bacillus sp. TL12. The sequence goes on from NZ_JAJJBY010000035.1 coordinate 32,939, forward strand.
ATATATTCACCGAACCCTGCGCGTGCATAACTATAAATTCCACCTTCAAGCTCTGGCTTTTGTCTTGCTAACGTTTGGTATACAAGCGCAAGGGGAATCATTCCCATCGCTGTAATACACCATCCAATTATTGTTGCGCCACTATTTGCACCTACTGCTAAATCATGTGGTAAACTAAAAACACCACCGCCAACCATTGTTCCTACTACTAATGCGATTAATGGAAAAAATCCTAATTTCTTTTCTATCGGTACCACCCCATCTGTCATTCTAGGTGTTATGTTATCCGTTCAACTATTAAAGTCACCTTTTTCTCTAATAGACGTTTCTATTATATTTTTTCAGGAAAACATTACTTATTCTAAAAGAAAATGAACAAAAAGGGAATACTTTTTTGAAAAAATGTATAAGTATGCACAAAAAACCGTTCATTTTATTATGAACGGTCAATTATCAGTCATTAATTTGTATATTTTTTGTAAATATTAATGAATCAATCTCTCTTTTTCCAAAAATTCCCTCGCTACTTTTTCTGCACTTTTACCATTTACATTAACTTCATAATTCATTTTTCTCATATCTTCATCTGATATTTTTCCAGCAAGTTTATTTAATGTCTTTTCAAGTTCAGGATATTTATCAAGCGTTTCTTCTCTTAATAAAGGAGCTCCTTGGTAAGGTGGGAATAGCGCTTTATCATCTTCTAATACTTGTAGTCCATATTGTTCAAGCTCACTGTCAGTAGAATAAGCATCAATGACAGTAACATCTCCAGATTCTATTGCACTATAACGTAACTTTGGTTCCATTGTTTTAACATTTGTAAACTGGAAGTTATATAACTTTTGCATCCCTTTATACCCATCTTCCCGATCTGCAAATTCTAACGTAAATCCAGCTTTTACATTTGCTGCAACATTTCGTAAATCTGAGACTGTTTTCACATTATACTGCTCTGCAACGTTCTTCGGCATTGCAAGTGCATATGTATTGTTATATTCCATCGGCTTAAGCATCACCATATGATATTTCTTTTCCATCCCCTGGCGTGCTTGTTCATATACTTCTTGACGATTTGTACTTTTTGGATCTTCTTTTACAAAAGTAGATAAAGCAGTCCCCGAAAATTCAGGATATATATCAATTTCTCCTGATTTTAAAGCTTCAAAAACAAACGCTGTTTTTCCAAGTCCTGGTTTCAATTCTACATCTAAATCCGTATCTTGCTCGATTAACTGCTTATACATTTGAATTAAAATTTCTGGTTCAGATCCAAGCTTTCCAGCAATCACAATATCTTTCTTTTGCGTATTCCAAAGAAATGGTGCAACTATAACTACAGCGATAATACATATTGCCAATATAATTCGCTTAGGAGAGCGTCTCGTGCTCTCAAACATTCGAAGTACTCCATCAAAGAATAAAGCTAACAACGCGGCTGGTACAGCTCCTAAAACGATAAGAGCATGGTCATTTCGATCTATACCGAGTAAAATAAGCTTTCCAAGCCCTCCAGCTCCTATTAAAGCAGCTAATGTAGCTGTTCCAACAATTAGTACCATTGCTGTACGAATTCCAGCCATTATAATTGGTAACGCTAGCGGTAGTTCTACTCTCCATAATCTTCTAAAACTATTCATTCCCATCGCTCTTGCTGCTTCAATAAGCGATGCGTCTAACTTACGAATGCCCGTATATGTATTTCGTAAAATGGGTAATAGTGCGTATACAACTAGTGCGATAATTGCTGGAACCTTTCCAATGCCAACGAGCGGGATTAAAAGCCCAAGTAAAGCTAATGAAGGAATTGTTTGCATAATAGCAGAGGTGCCTATAATAAACTCAGCAATGCGCTCTCTTCTCGTTAACCAAATACCGAGCGGGACGGCAATCATCACCGCAAAAAATAAAGAAATAAGTGAAATTTGCAAATGCTCAATCAGCGCATGAAGTAATTCCAACTTTCGTTCTTGGAACGTTTGTAATAATATGGACACGATTTACCCCCTCTCCTTCATTTGTCTAGCCAAATACGCCACAATATGACGGCTCGTTAATGTCCCTACATATTGCCCCTCTCTTTCAATCGGGATTGCCTCTTCTGCTTCCAAACGTATCAATGCTTCTTGTAGTGAATCATGTAGGGAGAGAGATAAGGCATCATTGTCTACTTGTCTATCACTCGCTAGAGGCAATACATCTTCAATACTCTTCCCTTCGTACCAAGGGCGAACACGATTTCCAATAAATTCTTCCACAAAATCATTTACTGGGTTATGTATGATTCCTTCCGGTGTATCTAATTGAACAATTTTTCCTTTTCTCATCACACAAATACGATCACCAAGTGTTAACGCTTCTTGCATATCATGTGTCACAAATACAATTGTTTTTTGAATTTTTTTCTGTAATTTTACAATATCCTTTTGCAACTGCTCTCGGCTTAATGGATCTAGTGCACTGAATGGTTCATCCATCAGAACGATTTTTGGGTTGGCAGCCAATGCTCGTACAACTCCCACACGCTGCTTTTGTCCACCAGATAATTCATCAGGCATACGATTTCGATACACATCCGGATCTAATCCAACCATATCAAGTAACTCATCCACACGCTCCCGAACTTTTTCTTTACTCCATTTCCTCATTTCAGGTACAATCGCAATATTTTCAGCAATTGTCATATGCGGAAACAATGCGATTTGTTGCAGAACGTACCCAATATCCCAACGTAGTTCATGGATATTGTAATCTTGAATGTCTTTGCCGTCGATAAAAATTGAACCTTCTGTCGTTTCAATTAAACGATTAATCATTTTCATCGTTGTTGTTTTTCCACAACCACTCGGACCGATGAGAACGAAAAATTCTCCTTTTTTAATCTCTAAATGTAATGAATCTACTGCTTTCGTACCATCTTCATATGCTTTTGACACATGATTAAATCGTATCACAAATACAACTCCCTTATTGTTGTTTCTTTCATTCTGATAGAATCTTGCTTTCTTTTCAAATAATACGCTTTTTCCTCATAAAAAAGAGCCCTTATTTGAGCTCTAATGGTCGAATAATGTTGTTTTAATAATCGCTGCATACTCACGCATATATGCTTTCTTCTTTGAACGCCTTGGCGTTGGTGCTGCGAGCGATTCCATTTTCATTCCTAAACGCTTAGCAATAATTTTTGTTCGATATAGATGATATGTATTACTCACAACTACCGCGTGCGTTACATGGTATAGATCCATGCTAAACTTTAAATTTTCATAAGTACTTGTCGAACGATCCTCAATGAAAATACGCTCCTCTTCAATCCCATGTTGTATTAAATAATTTCGCATACTGTGTGCTTCAGGAATATCCTCATCTTCTCCTTGCCCTCCAGAAACAATTACTTTTGCCTCTGGATGAGAATTTAAATACATTAAGGCTACATCTAAACGGTTTTGAAGAGATAAAGATGGTTTATCCCCAAATAATTTTGCACCTAAAATTATTACATATGGAGCGTTATCACTTACTTTTTCATAAGCAACTTTTTTCATTCGATATGTCATATACATCATACATAGTGGTGGAAATAACAACATAACAAGTAGTATCCATTTGTTCATATATAAGCTTACACTCCCTTTCTTTATATTATATAGAAAAAGAAAGGGAGACAGAAGTGTTTTTTAGTGACTGCGTTGTCCTGCGTTTTGAGCATTACGCCCCTTTTTAGAAGATGTATGGCACTGAGTTTGGTTTCCTTTATGTTTCGCTGAACCTAATGCTTTTGTTTTTCCCATTTTGTTTCACATCCTCTTTTTATATGGTTCCCTTATAGATTTTGTATTTTCTCTCTCGTCATACAATGGATTTGTTGGAAGTTTCTCCTTATTTCCAACGCATTTTATAGGTATCAAAATAATATGAAACTTTAGTCAGCGTGTAGCTCTCCCACTGGCCGTAAAAGCTCTATCTCCCTAACTTCCTTATTGCCCCTTGCATCTTGAAGGGCATATATTTCTGCCCGTTCATTTAGGATAAAAGGTTACATTTAGTGTATCTATTTATAACATCTGTGATTTCTTATATATAAATAAAGTTAAAATCATTGTAATATGGTGAAAAGGAGATGATTTTATGTTAAAAATAGAACAAAACACAGTACGTTTAATTTCAGGAATTAGCTTATTACTATTGGTTATAATCAATTCTTTTATAAGAAATGATTCTTGGGTCATTTGTATAGATGTCATTTTAGTTTTAGTTAACTTATTTTTATTTATTATCTCTAAAGGTGTAACAAAAGCAAATTTACTTAGAAAAAAAGATAAGTTAGATGAAATGAAATAATTTTGTGTTATTTTTTTGGTGAAAAGAGAAAATAAACTTTTATTCAAAAGCTTCTATTTCTTTTAAGAATACATGGGATCCTGTATGTATTATAATAAAATATGTAATAAAACTTATATCTAAAAAGGGGGCGATGCTCTTATGTATAAACTCAAAACAACTGAAACCAACAATAGTGTAATCGAGTTCATTGAAAGTGTTGATAGCCTAAAAAAACGAGAAGACGCATATCAGTTATTAGATATCTTTACTGAAACAACAGGTTATCCAGCAAAGATGTGGGGCCCAAGTATAATTGGATTTGGTACTTATCATTATAAATATGCATCTGGTCATGAAGGAGATGCCCCATTAGTAGGATTTTCCCCTCGCAAGGCGAAAATTAGTTTATATTTTGCAACTGGTGATCCTGAGCGAGAAGAGCTATTAAAAGACTTTGGAAAACACACATCTGGAAAAGCGTGTATATACATTAACAAATTAGCAGATATTGATATCAATGTTCTAAAAGCGCTAATTAAACAATCTGTAAGTTTTTTGCAAGAGACGTATCCAAATCATTAATGTGTGTATAGCAATCAAATGAATTAAACAACAGGTGTTTTGAATATAAGTCAAAATACCTGTTGTTTAATAGAAAACATTTCCAAATAATAGTTTTTCTAACCAATCATTTGTTTACATTACGCTTATGTGAATCGAAATCATTGGAAGCGTTTTCACACTTATCCAAGAGCCAATGGATTATAGACCACTAGCCCTTAAAGGTTCATCATGGGGATTCACAGCACACTAGATGCTTATCACTCAACACCTAATTGCTTTTTCACTTCTTTATATACACTCATATATGCTTTTAATTCTTTGAAAAGATCGTGGATTATCGGTTTTGCATCTTCACTAAGCTCACCATCTTGCACATATAAGCCGTCTAATACAACTTGTTTAGGAATTGCATTCGCATATACACCTCGTGCGACAATACGCATACTATTAAGCGCGTTTATACCGCCTTTTCCGCCGCCTGCAACTGCCAAAAGAGCAACTGGCTTATGGACAAATTCGCTGCTGCTCAAGAAATCTAATGCGTTTTTAAGCGCACCACTCATCGCATTATGATATTCAGGTGTGCAAAGCACAACACCGTCAGCTTCTTTCACTAATGTTTTTAATTTCGTTACCGCTTCTAATTCACGTTGTGATTCTTCACCGTTATATAAAGGCAATTGCTCTATTGCTAAATCATATAACTCTCCTTCAAATTGCTCTGCAATATATTTTGCAATGACACGTGTTCTACCAAATTTACGCGGTGTTCCGTTAATTACGACTAATTTCATGTTTATTTCTCTCCTTTATTTTAGCTTCTATCTCTATACTATCAGAAAATTCCATACAAAATACAGTAAATAGAGGGAAAAGCCTTGAGAAAATAGTATGAGAAATACAAAAAGAACTCATACTTTCGTATGAGCTCCTAATCTATTAATTTGTTATTTTTCACAACAGTATGTCCGCCAAACTGATTTCGAAGTGCTGAAACAACTTTTCCGTGGAATGTATCATCTTCTTGAGAACGGTAACGCATGAACAATGACATTGCAATAACTGGAGCAGATGCTTGTGATTCTAATGCTGTCTCTACAAAAAGGAGGTATACTCTCTTGGCTAATAATAAACAAAGCAATGAAGCAATGGGAATCGGTATAGCTATAGGAACAGCATTAGAAGTATCTTATGGTTTACTTATGGATAATCTGGCTTTAGGGATAGGAATTGGTATTGCAATTGGGGTAGTGTTTGGGATAAACAAAAAGAAATAGCTTAATTTGAAGAAACCTCATTTTACAGCAACACCTTCTGTAGCATACAAAAAAGCGTCTATTTAAAGGGACACTCCTTCCCCTTCAAATAGACGCTTTCATTTGATTCCCATGAAATGCATTTAAAATCAATTCTCTATCAGAAACTTGCAGTTGTTCATAGAGTGCATAAAACAGTGCAAATAGATACACTGGTTTTATATCCGCTTCATTGAAATTGTTTCACGTATACTCTGTAAGTTTTTTAACGTTTCTTCTTGTCGCTGTAATGACAGTCCCACATATAACGTGTCTAATAAACTATGCTGAGCTAACCGTTCCATAGTAGCTTTATTGTACCTAATTATTGAAAGAAGAAAAACCTTTATTCGGTATTGTTATATACTTTTTCTATACAACACCATTCTTCACAGCATACAAAGCCGCTTGCGTTCGATCATCTACTTCTAATTTAGCAAGGACATTTGAAACATGGGTTTTAACTGTCTGTTCTGTAATATGAAGCTCTGCTGCTATTTCTTTATTACTTCTTCCTTTTGCAATCTCACGAAGTACTTCTTTTTCTCTTTTTGTCAACATAAATAAACTATCTTGTTTTTTCTCTTGCGCTACTGGTCGTCTGAGCAAAGCAGGTGTTACTTTTGGATGAAAATTTGTATTACCTTGATATACAGCAATAATGGAAGCAACAAGTTGATCTGGTTGTACTTCTTTTAGTTGATAACCATCCGCACCAGCTTCCAGCGCTGGAAGAACGTAATCTTGCTCTGAAAAACTGCTCAACATAAGGATTTTAATTGTAGCGTCATATTGCTTCAAGCTTTTTGTCGCTTCAATTCCATCCATTTTTGGCATTGACACATCCATTAATACTACATCTGGTTTTTCTTTTTGAACAAGCGCTAACGCATCTTCCCCATTCTCTGCTTCTCCTATAATTTCAAATTCCTCTTTCGTTTTTAGAAAGAATACGAGTCCCCTCCGAACAATATGATGATCTTCTACAAGTAATAGTTTAATTTTCAATGCAATTCTCCCTTTCAAACCGGTAATTGAATCTCAATCTTTGTTCCCTGCCCCGGCTTCGTTTTGATTCGAAATGTTCCTTTCATCAGTTCAATTCGTTCTTTCATACTTTTTAAACCAAGTGCTGAATCTCTTACTGTTTCTCTAACAAACCCAATGCCGTTATCTTCAATTTGAAAGTTCAACTTATTATTTTCTGTTTTCAAGCTAACAGATACCCTCTCACATGAAGCATGCTTTTTACAATTATGTAAGGCTTCCTGACTCACACGCCATAGCGCTTCTTCTATTTCATCACCAATTGAAATAACCCCATCAATTCGAATTGTTACTTGAATACCTAATAGTTTTCCATAATTCTGCACTGCTTCTGCAAGCCCTTTTTCTAATCCTTCTGGACGTAATTGCCAAATTAATAATGTCATCTCTTCTAGCGCTTCTTGCGATAATTCGCCTATGTAACTAAGCATCTCTTGTAATTCTTTGTCCTTCGTCATATCAAGAGTACCTCTAGCCGTTAACATAATGGAAAATAGCAATTGTTTCACCGAATCGTGTAAATCGCGTGCAAGCCTGTTTCTCTCCGCTACCACTACATATTTCCGCTCTTTCTCAACTAACTGAATTCGTTGTATTGTTGTTCCGATTTGGAACGCAATCGCTTCTAACAATGCCAGTTCTTCCTCTGTAAAATGTGTTTTATGAGATGAAGCGACATTTAATAAGCCGAACTTCTCTGCTCCAGCGCGAAGAGGAATCGTCGCATGATGTGTAATTTCTTCCGTCTCTCCCCAATTATATTCAATGGCATCTTCAATTCGTTTACACTCAATAATATTTGTCGCCTTTTCTAGACGCCCATTTACGAATCGATTTACACACCAACAGTCTCCCTCACACATCGGTTTCTTTTCTTTCCATGTGAGTGCTGGTGGCAAATTTCTATCAACAAGCATACGATGCGTTCCTTTTTTATCAATAAAAAATACCCATCCTGTTTGTAAATTCATAACTTGCAATAGTGTATGTAATACTTCCTCTAACATTTCCTGTAAATCCGTTGCCTCATTTAACAACTCTGCAATTTCTTTTAATGCCTCTAACCGGCGCATTTGTTTTTCATCATAGTTCATGTTCATCACCATTTATCATTATAACATTAAGAAATTTCTAAAAACTACAAAATACAGTATGGTATGTGAAATTTTTATGTTTTGGAGAACCATTACCTCTTCAACTTCTTAAAAATCCAAATATAAAGGAATAAAGTAGCACCATCTCGAATACATAATTTAAAATTTACAATCTATTATTGGAGGACAATACTATGGGCTATATTGAAGACTTACGCGAAATTGTGGGTTCACGACCACTTAATCTAGCAGGAGTTGCTGTTGCTGTTTTAAATGAGCAAGGACAAATTTTACTTCAGAAGAGAAAAAGTGGTGTTTGGGGTGTTCCTGGTGGGTTTATTGAATTAGGTGAATCAACAGAAGAAGCAGGAAGGCGTGAAGTTCTCGAAGAAACAGGTATTGAAATTGGAAAACTCGATTTAGTAGGTGTTTTTTCTGGAAAAGAATTTTTTGTGAAATTACCGAATGGTGATGAATTTTATCCCATCACAATTGCTTATATGTGTAAAGAAATAAAAGGTGGCATTCTACAGGCCGATGGCACAGAATCTTTAGAAGTTAAATTTTTCAACTTGAATCAATTACCAGAAAAGATTAGCCCGTTTATTAAGAAACTCATTCAACAGCAGGTTGTAGCCGTATAAAGTAAAAGTTCTTACATAGAAAAGATCATTACCTTTTTATTGAACTACCCCCACCTACCTCTACAAGAGCTTGAGGTAGGTGGGCTCCCCTCACAAAAACAGTTCCCGCGTTCAACAAAGAGGATACAACGATATAGAGTTCGGTAGTGTCTGTATGGAATGTAAGACGACCTATTCTATCTTCCGACAAAAGGCAAACAAAATAGGTGCAACTACTTTTTCTTATATCGAGGCTAGAACACTTTGTCATGCATCCAGTTCCTAGACTTATTATCTGCTCTGGTAATAAGCGTAAAAATCTGGGACAAAGTGTTCTTTTTTATCATACAAATAGTTTTACTAGTTTTTTCTTTTCACTTTCAAATAAGTTTAATCGCTCGATTTGCAATGCCTCTTGCGGCTGATTCACATCGTATAGCTGATAGAAATGATGCGTGCGAATATCCAATCGATTGTTTAATTGCTGCCAATGACTCCAGTGATGTGCGTCTTTCTTTGGAATATAAGGCTGAAGCACCCAAGGTACTTTTTCTTTATACCGTAATCCCCGGCGACCAATCGTAAAAGCCGCGGATTGATGAATAGAGATACCGAATTTCCGCATGTATTTCATCTTTCCGGAGATTGAAGTGTAAGCGGGATTTACTTGAAAGACAGCCACGCCCCTTTTATCTGCACGATTCAAAATTGCACTTGTCATCTTCTCATACGCAAACATACTCTTCATCCGATTCGCTCGCTTATTCCCATAGCGATCCCCTGCTTTCGATTGGGTCGTATCTAACTTCTCGATGACAACCGGCTTGTTATACCGCCCCGCTAAGTCTACTAAGCGAATCGCCTCCACTTCGATGATCTTTGTGATTTGTCCGGTGGATTTACCTAGAATCGAAAAATGGAGGGAACCACTTCCTTTGTAATTCCCATCCTTCGTTACATTTGCCCAAGCAAAATGCTCAAGATTACAATCTACACCGATCACACCATCTGATATACTGTAATTCGTATGAGGGTTTTTCGGCACATCGAATAAACATTTTACAATGTAATACTCCCCGTGGTCTTCAACAGACCATGCAATCGGTTTGCCATGCTTTTTCTTATTCTTACACTGTAATTGAGTTGTGATTACCTTCTCAATGACTTCTTGTCCATACGGAAACGTAACAGCTGGAAACATAAGTGTTTTCCCAGAACTTGTCGTCATCCACAATTCTTTTGTCTCGGGCACATACTGAAACACAAAACTCCCATGTTTGGCATCTTTCCGTCCAGATAGGATCAGTTGTTTATTTCGAGCACGGGAAAATAATGTTTTCCATTTGTCATGGTTACGTACAAACTCGCGGATGGTAAATTGCGAGCGAAACAGTTTTTTGCTTCCAAATACTGCACTTGGAATATGCGTTTGATCGGATGAAAGTTTTTGCGTTAAACGGGATTGTCTGTGAGTGAGATGACCGATTTTCGCCTGAATTCTTTTGATTTGAACATCTAAGTATTGGTGTTCAAACAAATATTCATTTAGCCAAATTAAGGTGTCTTTTTTACGAGATAAGGAAATGAGGTTGTTGTGCTTCGCGAAGCGGGTGTTTTTCGGAAACGTCAGCGTTCCTTTCACACAACTTTGTTTGATTTTGCGAAGGTTTGTTAGTTTTGTCCGTTCTTGTTTCAACTTTTTCTTGAGCTTCTTAAGCTTCTCTTGCGTTTGCTTCTCATATCGTTTTTGTAACGCCATTAAACCTGTAAACAACGCCTTTGCTTCTTGCGCCGCACTGTTTGCATAATAATCATTCAATTGATAGTTCCACTTGAGAACGAGATGAAGACTGTCTGGATACAACTTACGGTTCCAACGTTTTTCACGAACAATCGTTTGAAATGCAAAACGTTTCGCCTGATTAAATGTTTCGATTGTCTCTGCCAATGTATCTACCATTTCATGCGGTACATCTATCTTGTAGATCCGTTTCGAAAAATACGCTTTCTTCACCTGTTTTCACTTCCTTTTATTTGATAAGATCATTATACACCGATTCAAACGTATGTTCTGCAAAAAAAAGAGACGTTTTCTTTAAAAAGAAAAAACCGAGAAGACCCCCACCTTCACTTCGTTTAGAGGAGGGGGTCTTCTCGGTTAAAATGATAAACTTTTCTACAACGTTCGTTTGAGATTCTGCCATCGTCATTTGATTTGATGACATATGCATTGCAAAGGAAAATAATAAGATAACTAAAAGTTTTTTCTTCATTTTGATCACCTATAGCTATCTTTCCTTATGTTTACACAATCTATGTATATCCATAACGTGCTACACTCTCATATGCAATAACAACAAATCTCTGATTGACACGCTATTATTTACTGAATAAGTATATAAAATAAAAAGCACATCACTCTCAAGTAAGTGATGTACCCGAAATTACATAATGTATAACATTGCATTTTTAAAAATAAATGGTCCTTTTTTAATATAACTAGACAGTTACTAACAGGTATGATCCTCAATGTTTCCTCTACCTTCACTGTACTTCTGCGTGCAAACAAGACTTGAAGTGTCCTAAGGCAAACTCATGTCCTTGTTCATTAAAAGAAGCCACTGCTTTTTCGTGTACAACGATGTGAAATCCTTTATTATAAGCATCCACCGCTGTATGGAGAACACAAATATCCGTACATACGCCAACAAGGTGAACTTCTTGTATACCCCTTTCTCTTAGTTTCATTTCTAAGTCCGTTCCAGCAAAAGCACTATAACGTGTTTTGTCCATATAGTATACATTCTCATTGTTACGATAGTTTTCATACAGGTTTTGCAACTCTCCGTATAAATCTCTTCCTTTTGTACCCGCTATATTATGCGGCGGAAATAGTTGTGTCTCTGGATGATAGGAATCATTTCCCTCATGCCTATCAATGGCAAATACAACATAATCTCCATTTTCAATAAACTGCTTGGTAACCTCTACAAGAGGCTTTTCAATAGTTTGCCCTGGCTTCCCACATGTTAAAGCACCATCTTTAGCCACGAAATCATATGTATAATCAATATTGATAAGAGCTCGTTTCATTACATCTTTTCCTCCCTACTCGTTTCACGTTAAACAATAGAAAACGTGTTTTTACGACGCAGTATACTATATTCGACATTTTCATACAAGATTCCTACAAGGTATTTATACTATAGGTATATATATTGTCATTTTCATTTGATTTGGATATATTGATTGTAATACATCGGTAATCTCAAAATCTGGTCCTTCTCTTCTTTCATAATTCGAGTTTGGTAGCCATGTACCATAAATATACCTTCTCGTATTTTGAACTGAATCAGCTGCGCCATTTACTTTGAATTCAGCATATTTTCCTTCTGGAATTTCAAAATTAACAAACCCTTTTTCTAATTCGTAAGCAAACTCCTGCACTTCTTCTCCAACAATGAACGAAAAATTACCATCATCATGAAAATTACATGCGATACCATATGGCATATTAGGTGCAGCCTTCTTAGGAATTTGCAAATAATATTCATTACGTCCAAAATCAAAATAAAAACCAGGAATTTCCTCAAAGTATTTTTCATTGTTTAGATTGGTTTTATATTCAACACCGATAATATTTCTTTTGTTTAATTGTAAAATATTAGGTTTATTCATAATCAACTCTTCCTTCATCTCCTTTTTATAGTCAAAAAAATTCAGTTTAGCTTGTAAATGCAAAGCGATTTCTAACTTTCGATATTTAGCAGGAGTCATTCCAAAATAATTTACAAACGCACGTGTAAATGCTTCTTGGGAATTATATTGAAAATCAATTGCAACTTCTAATATATTCTTTTTTGTTTTCCTTAATGAAATAGCAGCTTCAGATAATCTCCTATTTCTTATGTATTTTTGTACAGAAAAGCCGGTAATTGCTTGAAAAAGCCTTTGAAAATGAAATGGAGAAAAACAAGATTGCGAAGAAACCTCAACAATATTCAATTCATCCTGTAGATTACTTTCAATAAATTCAATAGAGCTTTGTATTCTTTTGAAATAATCCATCCCCAACTCTCCCTTTATTCTATTTTATATTTTCATCAAAATCTTTTTTTGATAATTTGTGCTATTCCCCATTGTAACCGATCCAATTTCTTGTAACTACATATTTATAAGGGCTAAAGTGAGATTTTAATTAGGTGTTTTTTCATCTCTCACCTAACTTATTTTCCTTCGCTGGATTTTGAAGTGTAGCTCTTACTATCCGCCAATAGCGGGATAAACATATTATCATGTTGCATTATATACACATATAAAGTCGTACTCCATAGAAGATCTAAGGCACATAAAAACAAAAAAGACACACCACTCTTTAACGTGATGTACCTTTTTCTCTCTAACATAACAAAATATATCTTTTTAATGTGCAGGTTTATTTTCAAATTTAGCCTGTACAAAGTTAATAACTTTTCCTGATGGATCATTATTTTCAAATTGAACTGCAGTTACTGTGTGATACCCTGCCTCTAACGTTTTTTGTTTTAATTCTACTGTTGTCTGCGTTATGCTCGTAACATGATGTTTATCTTCAAATATATTATCTACGAATACAAATGTTTCTTTATCCTTTTGAAAATTGGTAAGTTCTAATTCAACTTGCTGAATTAGAGCGTCTTTCTTTACAAATACAGTTGGTATATTTCCATCTTCAGAAGTACCATCTGGTGTAATTACTTTTACTTTCCCTTCACCAATTGGCATTGTCCCCTCAGGAAAAGAAGTTACACTCTCATCACTTGCATTTACAACTTGTTCTTCTTTTATAGACTGGGCTTCTTCTTTTTCATTTGAAACACCACACCCAACCAATAACAAAGCAGACAATCCAGCGATTATGAATTTTTTCAAAATTCATCCCCCCTGTAAATTTATTCTTTCATTTATTATACAAAAATAATTATCTGTTTTAAGTTCAGTTTTTTAAACTTCCGTGAACAAACATTCTGTTCACTATTACTGTACCATATTTTCTTTTTTAACATCATTAATTTTTTCAAGAAATAATTAGGAATTCCTTCTTATTCTCCATTTTAGCCCATTATTAGCAAAAAATATTCCCTTCTAGAAAAAATAGAAAAAAGACATTGGGCGCACCAATGCCTTTTTTCTATTTTTTACACAACATCCTAAAAAATAAATTTTGTAATATCCTCAATTTCTTTTCGAGCAAGTTTTTTGGGCTGGTCTTTCGGATAACCGAGTGAAATTACCATATTGATTTGTTTCTCAGGCTCAATTTGTAAATATTGTCGCAATTCATTTTGAGCTAATAACACAGGCCCTGTCATCGGGCAAGTCCCAAGTCCTCTTGCGTGTGCTGCTAACATTAAATTTTGTGCAGCTAAACAACTACTCTTAATCCCCTCTTCTTCCCATACTGAATCTGGAACGAAGTCAATTGGATCAAATATTTTTTCACGAAACTTTGACTTGTAAAGTGTAGCTAAACATACGATTAAAACCGGTGCATCAGAAAATGCAGTTGCGTATGGTCCAAATGAACGTGTAAGTAATTTACCTGCTTTTTCTTCGCCCTTTTCCGCTGCTTGTTCAGCCAATTTATGTAAAGCATCCCATGTCATTTGTTCAATTTCTTTAATTTTATCCCGATTCATGATGACAATAAATTCCCACGTTTGTGAATTTGTATCACTTGGTGCGTAACGAGCACAATCAATAATTTCTTCCATGTCACGAACTGATACTTCTTGTTCTGTAAATTTTCGAACACTACGTCTTCCGTGAATCACTTCTTTAAATGCTTCATATTTCATATATAATCCCCTTTTATAGCGTTTTCAAAAATCATTCTACGTTTGATTATATCACGAAAAAAGCTGGTGGAATACCAGCTCCATTTTCCTTGTACATTCAGTTTATTACTTTTAAAGACGCAATACTCTCCTCATAAGCAGCTTGTAGCTTCTTCGTAATTACTCCTCTTTTTCCATTACCAAATTGCTCTTTTCCTATTTGAATGACAGGAAATATTTCAAGAGGTGTTGCTGTAAAGAAACATTCATCTGCCTCATATACTTCTTGTAATGAAAACTCTCGCTCTTCTACTTCAATATGTAGAGCTTTTGCTAATGAAATGACATGATAACGAGTAATTCCATGTAAAATAAAATGATCTGCCGGGTGCGTAATCACTTTATTATTTTTTATAATAAAGAAATTTGAATGGCAACCTTCTGTTACAATCCTATCTCGAACTAATATTGCTTCTTGATACCCTTCTTCATTAATTTTATTCTTAATCATAATATTAGGGAGAAGATTTAAAGATTTGATATGACAAAACTTCCAGCGAATATCTTCTTCCACTGTTACCTTTATTCCCTTTTCCATTACAGAAATCGGTCTCGGGAATGAAACGATATTTGCGAAATAAGTTGGCACTAAATTGGATTCATATACATGATTTCGGGGCTGCATACCTCTTGAAATTTGAATATATACATTCCCATCTTCTTGAAATTGATTTTTTTCAATTAATTGCTGAAGTTGCTCAATTAATTCTTCTTTAGTAAAAGGTGGAACAAGCTGAATCTCCTTCATAGATTTAAAAAATCTTTCTAAATGTAAATCTAATAAGTGAGGTTTCCCATTGTATAAACGAAACACTTCATATATACCATCACCAAATTGAAAACCACGTTCTTCGAGCGCCACCATTGGCTGCTCTTCCTTCGTATTCACAATTCTCCCATTAAATAAAATCCAATCTTTATGAGAACCTTTCACTTTTTCCACTCCTTTACTTATTCTTAACTCCATTTTACAACTTATCCCATTAAATAGAAATAATTTTCAGTTATTTTAATTTATAAAAAAACACATCACTTCAAAT
>NZ_JAJJBY010000036.1:0-48566 GCF_022625245.1 Bacillus sp. TL12
CAGTTTTCAAAGAACTCGTTTGCCGCTCATTTGCGACTTCCTTATGTTAACATCTTCATTTTTCGATGTCAACTAAGTTTTTCAATTTCTTTTTTTCGCTTTCTGCCGTTTCGCATCAGCGACGGTTATTAATATATCATGCAGTTTATACATGGTCAATACTTTTCATAAAAAAATTTCACATCCCGTTTATTTCTTTTTTCGTTTCATATTTTTAACAAAGCCCCTTCTTTTAAACCAAAAATTCAAAATTATGTGTTATATTGTTGCTATAGGAGCGTGATGGGAATGGGGATTAAATATTCGAACAAAATCAATAAAATTCGAACCTTTGCGTTAAGTTTAGTATTTATCGGACTCTTCATTGCATACTTAGGCGTATTTTTCCGCGAAAATATTATTATTATGACCATTTTTATGATGGTCGGCTTTTTAGCAGTTATCGCTAGCACTGTCGTTTATTTTTGGATTGGTATGTTATCTACAAAAACCGTGCAAATCATGTGTCCAAGTTGTAACAAACCTACAAAAATGCTCGGTCGAGTAGATGCATGTATGCATTGCAATCAGCCCTTAACGCTTGATCGTACTTTAGAAGGAAAAGAGTTTGATGAGAAATATAATAAGAAGAACTATAAAGCATAAAACACGTTTATATAATAAAGAAAGAGGTCGACGTAGCCGTCAGCCTCTTTCTTTATTATATATTACGCCTTATGACATTCTGGACATACGCCATAAATTTCTAAACGATGACTGTTAATAACAAAACCCGTTGCTTTTGCAGCTTCATCTTCAAGTTGTTCCAAACCTCCATAAGGAAAATCAACAATTTTACCACATTTTTCGCAAATCACATGGTAATGCTGACTTGTAACATAATCAAATCTACTTGAAGCGTCTCCATACGTTAGTTCCTTTACAAGTCCAACTTCTTTAAATACGCGCAAATTATTATAAACAGTTGCAACACTCATATTTGGAAACTTACCTTCTAACGCTTTATAAATTTCATCCGCTGTTGGGTGCGTCATAGATTCCACAAGGTACTCTAAAATAGCATGACGCTGTGGAGTAATGCGTACACCCGTATTTTTCAGCATTTCTAGCGCTTCTTTTAATTCTTCTTTGACCACCGTCATGCACCCCGATTCTATACGGATTATTATTTTATAATTCTTATAAAGAGTGTACTCCTTTTCTTGTCAATCGTCAATATTTCTACTATAACTGTGTGGTTTATTTTTCACCCACTCTTATTTTTATGTATTTTTGCCCACCATTTATACATTTACATAGAAAAAAGTGCGAAATAATCGCACTTGGAATACTATCATCTGAGGAGGTATGCCCTACCCTTTTAATGTATGAAGCATCAGCAAAAGGGTGTAGACGTATGCCCCATAGTACTTACATCACACTAAATTTTCTTCAATTCTTATTCGTGCAGAGCCTTAATTTAAATACGAAAGGATGTCTTCAGTATGCCCCTTCACCTTTACCTTTCGCCATTCTTTTACCAGTTCACCATCTTTATTAATCAGAAACGTAGAGCGCTCGATTCCCATATACTCTTTACCAAAATTTTTCTTTAGTTTCCATACATCATATAATTCAGCTACTGTATGATTTTCATCTACTAAGAGTAAAAATGGTAAATCATGCTTTTCGATAAATTTCACATGTCTATTCGCTGGATCTGGGCTTACCCCAAGTATAACCGTATCTTTCTCTTGGAATAATCCGTATGCATCACGAAAATCACATGCCTCTGTCGTGCATCCTGGTGTCATATCTTTCGGATAAAAATATAGAACTACATTTTTCCCATGAAAATCCGATAGTTTAATCTGCTCTCCATTACTTCCTTCTAGTGTAAAATCTGGTGCCACTTCTCCTACCGCGACCATCTTTATCACTCCTTGTCTTTTCTTTTACTATAACAAATATTACCTTACCCCGCACTAACGGGCAGTAATACTCCTACCTCACAATTCAGTGCAAGCAATGTCCAGCTCTAGCGGCTAGAATCTCCGGTCGTTTCGCCCCCTCGGACGAGGCAAAAGGCGCCTCTCTGTCGGGTGCTCCAACTTCCTGCGATTCTGAATGAGCCGCTTCCGCTTTTCTAAAGAAGTTAAGTGGTAGATAAACTGCCTGTAAAGGCCCGATTGGTGAGGGCTAATAATCAGCGGGGGATGAAGAAAACCCCCACTGATTAAAGTTTCACTTTATTTTTCATTGTCTATCACAGTCCGAACTACGAATGCAAATGGCAAAGTATATCCAATCAACGCTTCAATAATTGCAATCCAGCGCCCAATTCCAACAGGAGTTACATCACCATATCCAACTGATAATAAAGTAACCGCACTAAAATATAAACATACTTCTACCAGCTGGAAAGAATGAACATTTAAAGTTTCTCCATCTTCTCTTAAGGCGGAAAATCCACTTTCCTCTAATACAACATAACTTAATCCAAATGCGATAAGTACCGTTGTATAAATTAGAAATAATGAAGTTAGATTATACAAAGAAAAGAAACGCTTCGAATCTGAATATGAGCTCCATAATATTTGAATACTTCTTAACACAGCAATCGCTGAAATTAATAAAATAAGTCCCCACAACATGTCCTCCACCTCATCCTATATGTATGAGGACAAAGAACAATTTATCCCATAGTAAACGAAGCTTTTATACCCTTTGTTAGTTTCCCGCACCGCGATATTTCTTCACTCCAAAATTCCAAAGTGTGATTGCAATTGTAAAACAAATCACACCAACAATCGGTGTCGCAAATGCATAGCAGTTCCATTCTGTCTTTCTCAGAAAATATGCCGCTGGATATACGCCAACAAATGCAAACGGTAGTACAAACGTTAAAACAAAACGAATCACACGGTTGTAAATATTTACCGGATAACGCCCATAATTCCCTATGTTATACATGAGTGGCATAATCGAACTTTTTGCATCAGACCAGAACCCGATACTTGCAAGCGTTACAAATATCCCGCCATATACAAGTGCCCCTCCTGCTACCATAAGCAAGAAAAGAAAGAAATCGTACCAATAAAAAGATAATTGCAGCTCTACTGCCGCATATCCCATTACAATTATCCCAGTCACTGCACCAATTAAAGACTCCAGTTCCATTCGTTCTAATATTATCTGAAATAAACTATGAATTGGCCTTGTTAAAACGCGATCCATTTCTCCCTTAATAATATATCTATCATTAAAATCCCATATATTAAAGAAAGCAGAAAAAATCGCAAACGGTACTAAGAAAAATCCATAAATAAAAATAACTTCTTCTCTGCTCCACCCTTTTAACGCTTGTGTATGTCCAAAAACAACAAGGATGAAGATTAAATTTACAGCTTGTAATAATAAATCAGATAATAACCCAACGATAAAATCACCGCGATACTCGAGCTTCGTTTTTATATATTGGCTTGCATATTGCAAAAATAGTTTTATATATAACATCCCATCATCCCCCTTGTACAATTAGGCGCTTTCTCGCCGTTTTCCACATCAGTACAATTGGAATAATAAGCACTATTGCCCAAATCATTTGGAATAATAAAGCCTGATACAATTTACTTCCCTGTATACCTTCAGAGAAAATCATGCTCGGAATATAGCTGATTGCTTGAAACGGTAAAAATACCATTGCTTTTTGAGCCCATAGTGGATAAAAGCTAATGGGTAGTAATAAACCTGAAAATAAATCAATAACCACACGTTTTGCATACATAATTCCACTATTATTAAATAAGAAAAAAGTGAGCATGCCTGTCATTAAATTAATTTGCGTATTAATAATAAAACTGAAAACTAACGATAGGAAAAAGTATAACCACGTTTGAAAATTGGTTGTCATTTGTAATGAAAATAAAAGTGTAACAATAATCATGCCTGGGATAGAAAAGAATGCAAAACGAAAGATTCCCTCTCCAAGCCCTTGCATAACTTTCATCCCTAAATAATTATATGGACGAATTAATTCAACAGCTACACGTCCCTCTTGAATTTCCATCGCAATTTCTCTGTCAATATTATTGAAATAAAAAGCACGAGCCATCCATGCGATAGCAATATAGGTTGTCATTTGAGAAATCGATAAACTTTCAATATTCTCTTTCCCACTGTAAATGGCTTGCCACAAAAAATAATACGCTCCGATGTTAATCGTATAAATTAAAATTCCACTATAATAGTTTGTTCGGTAAGCAAGCATCATTAAAAAACGAACACGAATCATTTCAATATACTTACCCATGAATCATACCTTCTTCATAAATATTACGAATAATTTCTTCTGTCGACACTTCATTAATTTTTAAATCTTTAATTTGAAAAGTTTGAACCACTTTGGAGATGAGCATAGAAATTACAACTTCCTCATTTGGTATTTTCGCAATCCATGTATATTCTTCTTTCCCTTCTGACCAAGCTACATGATTATCCGGCATTAGCATTGATAATTGCTGGTATGAAACTGGTGCAGTAAATTGAAAATGTATTTCTTTTTCTGCTCCCCACTGCGAACGAAGTTTTTCTAATGACCCGTCATACATAATGTTTCCTTCATCCAGCATAATGACGCGTTCACATAAAGCCTCAATATCAGTAATATCATGTGTTGTTAATAAAATTGTTGTTTTATAACGCTCATTCATTTCCTTTAAAAATTCACGGATTTTTAACTTTACGAGAACATCTAATCCAATCGTTGGCTCATCTAAAAATAAGAGCGGTGGATTATGAATTAACGCTGCTGCTAATTCACAACGCATTCTTTGACCAAGCGATAATTTACGCACCGGCTTATCTAACAACGGTCCAATATCTAGTGTTTCAATAACATGTTCCATATGTTCTTTATACTGGCTATCCGATACACCATAAACCTTTTTTAATAAACGAAATGATTCTTGTACTGCAATATCCCACCAAAGCTGTGAGCGTTGACCAAATACAACACCAATCGTTCTTACAAATTCTTCTCTCTGTTTATGCGGATTCATACCATTTACCATAATTTGTCCAGACGTTGGTGTTAAAATCCCAGTTAACATTTTAATGGTTGTTGATTTTCCAGCACCATTTTCACCAATATAACCAACCATCTCACCTTGTTTTACAGTAAACGATACATCATTTACTGCTGGTACTATTTTATAATTACGATTTAATAAATCGCGAAACGCACCTTTTAAACCAGAGCGACTTGAATATGCTGTAAATTCTTTACGTAATCCTTGTACTTCAATTACCGATTTCATTAATCGGACCCCCTTCCTCGATACCACAACGAATAGTTTACCCAACTGCCCTTCCTATCACAAACAATACGTCTTTTTGAAAAACATGTTAGAATAATACATAGATTTTTGTAAGGAGATGAATTGTAGTGAATTTCACAAAATCAGAAGCATTACATAAAGAAGCGTTAGAACATATCGTTGGTGGTGTTAACAGTCCTTCTCGTTCTTTCAAAGCAGTTGGTGGCGGATCACCTGTTGCAATGGAACGCGGAAAGGGTGCTTATTTTTGGGATGTAGATGGTAACAAATATATCGATTATTTAGCAGCGTATGGTCCAATCATTACAGGACACGCTCATCCTCACGTAACAGAAGCAATTAAAACAGCAGCTGAAAATGGTGTTTTATACGGAACACCAACAGCACTAGAAGTAAAATTTGCAAAAATGTTAAAAGAAGCAATGCCTGCTTTAGATAAAGTTCGTTTCGTAAACTCTGGTACAGAATCTGTTATGACAACAATTCGCGTAGCTCGTGCTTATACAGGCCGCACAAAAATTATGAAGTTCGCTGGTTGCTACCACGGTCATTCAGATTTAGTACTTGTAGCAGCTGGTTCTGGTCCGTCTACTCTCGGTACTCCTGATTCTGCTGGTGTACCGCAAAGTATTGCACAAGAAGTGATCACCGTTCCATTTAATAATGTAGAAACATTAAAAGAGGCGTTAGATAAATGGGGACATGAAGTAGCAGCTATTCTTGTAGAACCAATCGTTGGGAACTTTGGAATTGTCGAACCTAAACCTGGCTTCCTGGAAAAAGTAAATGAGCTTGTCCACGCGGCTGGCGCACTTGTTATCTATGATGAAGTAATTACAGCTTTCCGCTTTATGTATGGTGGCGCTCAAGATTTACTTGGTGTAACACCCGATTTAACAGCACTTGGTAAAGTAATTGGCGGCGGTCTTCCAATCGGTGCCTATGGCGGGAAGAAGGAAATTATGGAACAAGTTGCACCGCTCGGCCCTGCTTACCAAGCTGGTACAATGGCTGGAAACCCAGCATCTATGGCAGCTGGTATCGCATGCTTAGAAGTACTAAAGCAAGAAGGCGTATACGAAAAACTAGATGAACTTGGCGCAATGCTTGAAAAAGGTATTTTAGAACAAGCTGCAAAACATAGTATCGATATTACAGTAAACCGTCTAAAAGGTGCGTTAACTGTGTACTTCACAACAGATACAATTGAAGATTATGACGCTGCTCAAAATACAGATGGAGAAATGTTCGGTAAATTCTTCAAACTTATGCTTAATGAAGGTATTAACTTAGCTCCATCTAAATACGAAGCTTGGTTCTTAACAACGGAACATACTAAAGAAGATATTGAATATACAATCGAAGCCGTTGGCAGAGCATTCGCTGCCTTAGCAAACGCATAAGTAAATACATGCCTAAAAGAAAAAAATAGAGGACATCCTCTATTTTTTTCTTTTTTCTATTTCATAAATCGCACATTAATAGTATAATTATTCATAATTATCTGTTTTATTTCCGGATTTATATTATTGTTCTGTTGTCTATAAGGCATTATACGTCTTTAAAAATCAGATTATTCACAACTTTTATACTAGAGGGGGGATTGACGGATGCCTAACAATACAAATAAATGGACACCGTCTTTATTTCGAAATTATGCAAATGCAGAACACGATGCGTGTGGAATCGTTTCCGTTATGGAAAAACAGAATGTGCCAACAAAAGAAAATATCGATCTTTGTATACAATCACTTGTAAAAATGAACCATCGCGCTGGCTTTATTAATGGTGAGGGCGATGGTATTGGCGTTCATATTGACTTACCGAAAGCACTTTGGAAAGAAAAATTAAAAAATAGTGGATATAATCCAGCGATTGTGGATCATCCCCACTTTATCGTTGGACATTTTTTTCTAAACAAAAATGAAAATCCTATTCTCTTAAAAAACAGTATTCGTAATAAATTAGACCATCAAAATCTCACTGTGATTTTCGAAAATGATGATGTGATAAACTCTGATGCCCTTGGTCCTCTTGGCAAGCAAGAAGAACCTTTATTTTGGCAAATTGCCATTTTTTCAGAAACACCTACCGAAAACTTGAATCCAGTACTATTCGCCTTAACAATTGAAATTGAGAAAAATACAGCAATTCATGTTGCATCATTAAGTCACGACCATGTTGTGTATAAAGTTCTTGGTGCTGGCGATACACTTGTTGCCTACTATGACGACTTACAACATCCACTTATTGCATCAACAATGACACTTGGGCATAATCGCTATTCCACAAATACATTATCTAATTTTTTTCGCGTGCAACCATTTAGCATCCTTGGCCATAACGGAGAAATTAATACAATTTCCAAATTACGTGACCAAGCCGAAATGATTGATGTACCACTTACTGCTGGAGGCAGTGATTCTCAAGATTTAAACCGCACCTTAGAAACACTTCTCGTTCACTACAACTACAGTCTATTTGAAGCAATGGATATATTATTCCCACCAATTATTAATGAGATTAAATTATACGAGCAACATATGCAAAATTTATATACGTATATTCGTGAAGCATGGGGACATTTTGCTCAGGGACCTGCCGGGATTATTTCACGCTATAAAGATGAAGCTGTTTTTAGTGTAGATTCACTTGGTTTAAGGCCCGTTTGGAAAGTAGAAACAGAAAGTTCCTATATCTTTTCTTCTGAACCAGGTGTTGTATCACCATCTGAATACGTAGCAGAGCCAAAGTCACTTGCCCCTGGAGAAAAAGTAGGTTTAAAGTGGAATACACAAGGTGACCTCGTTCTCTATGAATATGAAACATATCAAGAAGAAGTATATAAGCGAATGAAACAACGCATTAATTTTTCAGATTATCATCTGAACTTATCTACTCCGACCGTGGAAAAAATTGAAGGATTATCTAACCTCCCTCAAGTGGAAACAGAGCAATATGTAGCTTTCGGCTGGGATCGTGAGCATATCCAACTTCTCGAACAAATGGCAACAAAAGGGGTTGAACCAATTCGTTCACTCGGCCATGATGCACCTCTCGCTGCACTTGATCCGGACAGACGAAACATTGCTGATTTTATAAAAGAAAGCGTTGCTGTTGTTACAAACCCAGCAATCGACCGAGACCGAGAAATCGAGCACTTCTCTACACGTACAGTACTAGGAGAACGTCCTAGCTTATTTAGTGGTCAGCAGCAAACTTTTGTTACCGAACTTTTGTCACCAATTATAGTAGAAGGTAATTTAGCACAAGAAATTGCAGAAGATTTGGAAACCATCTCATATGAGCAACTTGTGCAGTTATTTACAACTCATAGTGCAGTTTACAAACTCTCTGTTACATTCACGGCATCAGAAACCTTACATGATGCATTAGACAGGATTAGTACAGAGGCTATAACATCTATAAAAAAAGGTGCTTCGCTGCTACTACTTGATGATGCAAAAGCTCATAAAAATGGACACTTATGGATTGATCCACATTTAATTACAGCTAAAGTACATCAAAAACTAACTGAGCATAAATTACGACGCAAATGCTCCATTGTTGTAAGATCCGGCGCTCTCCGTTCTTTACACGATATTGTTACTCTATATGGGCTAGGGGCAGATGTTATTAATCCATATTTAATGTTCGCAACCGTAAATGATGGATCAACGCAACCAATTGCTAACTTATATAAAGCGTTAAACAAAGGGCTTGAAAAAGTTATTTCGACTATCGGTATCCATGAGCTACGTGGTTATGGCCGTCTCTTCTCTTCAATTGGTTTACACGAAGAAATTGCAAACATACTACAAATTACAAACTTTTTAGGATCACGTACTGTGGCATTTTCACTCGCCTCTTTAGCTGAAGATGCAAAAGCCAGGGCACTTGATTATAGTAATCCAAAAGTTAGAATGAGAAAAACATTTCATGTCTTTCCTCGCATTTGGAAATCGATTGGCGATGTAGCCAAAGGGAATGCTTACGATAATTATCGCGAGAAATTAGCAGAAGTAGAAGATAAGAATCCCATTGCAATTCGCCACCTTGTCCAAATAAAAGAAGCTGAGCAACCAGTGCCAACTGAATGCGTTTCAATTGGCGTAAAAAATCATGACTTGCCATTTATTATTAGTTCGATGTCATTTGGCTCACAAAATGAAATTGCATTCCGAGCTTATGCAGAAGCAGCCGATCGCCTCAATATGATTAGTTTAAACGGTGAAGGCGGAGAGATTAAAGACATGATTGGTAAATATCCGCATACACGTGGCCAACAAATTGCATCAGGGCGTTTTGGTGTAAATGCCGAACTGTTAAACTCATCAAATTTAATTGAAATCAAAATTGGGCAAGGAGCAAAACCTGGTGAAGGCGGACATTTGCCCGGGTCAAAAGTCACTTCTAAAATTGCCGAAGCACGTAATGCAACAATTGGTTCAGACTTGATCTCCCCTTCCAATAACCATGATATTTACTCGATTGAAGACTTAGCACAAATGATTACAGAAATTAAAACAGCCAATCAACTTGCAAAAGTCGCTGTCAAAGTTCCAGTTGTTCCTAACATCGGGACAATTGCTGTAGGAATCGCAAAAGCTGGTGCTGATTTCATTAATATTAGCGGCTTTGATGGTGGCACAGGCGCTGCACGTATTCACGCCTTGCAACATGTCGGCCTTCCAGTTGAAATTGGCGTAAAAGCTGCTCATAATGCTCTATTAGAAGCAAATATGAGACACAACGTAGAGATTTGGGCAGATGGTGGTATTCGCAGTGTAAATGATGCACTAAAAATTATGCTTCTTGGCGCAAACCGTATTGGCTTTGGCACTTTATCTATGATTGCAATTGGCTGTACAACATGCCGGGGCTGTCACTTAGATACGTGTCATGTCGGGATTGCAACACAAATTGAATCTGAAGCACAGTCAAAAGAACATGGACTACGTCGTTTTGTTCCTCGCCAATTTGAAAGTGCTGTAGAAGGTTTATTAAACCTATTTACTACTTTTGGAACAGAGCTTAAACGTTTAACAGGTAAACTCGGTTATACGAACTTACAAGAAATTGTTGGTCGTTCTGATTTACTAGAACAAACGCGAGGCATAGAGCTATTAGATCTACAAAATTTATTACAAACATTAAACAGTACATCCAGCGCGATAACAGAAGCAGCACAGCAACAAGATTATGTAACAACGGATTCTTTCCAATCAAAAGAGTTAGTTGGTGTTGGTGTAGATCAACGCGTAATGGGGGGGCTCGAATCATGCTACCGAGTCCGCAGTAAATTATATGACAACAACACGCTTGAACCAATTACATTAAAATATACAAACGGTTCCGTTCCTGGAAATGGCTTAGGTGCCTACAATAGCGAAAACTTATTTATTCACGTAAATGGCGGTGCACAAGATGGCATCGGAAAAACCTCATTCGGGGGCGGTATTTATATCACCAAAGCAAAAGGAAAAGATGGAACGTACTATAACGGTTCTGTCGGAAAAGGTTTTGGATACGGCGCACAAAAAGGAACTTTATATGTGCAAGGTAACGCCGATGCACGTGCTGGTATTCGCTTATCTGGAGCAGATATGATCATCGGGGGAAGAATCACAAAACCACTTCGAGAAAAAGAACACGGGAACCTAGGCGTTCACGCAAATATTAAAGGCTTTGCTTTTGAATATATGACAAACGGTCGCGCTCTCGTTCTTGGTGATCCCGGTCCATGGATTTGTGCAGGTATGACTGGTGGTGTCGTTTATTTACGTCATCAACCTGAACTTGGTTTAACAGAATCTGCCCTGCAACGAAGAATCGCAAAAGGAGCGAGCGTAACATTACGTCCACTTAGCAAAAACGGGAAATCGGACATTACCGAATTATTATTAGACTACATTCGCGTATTAAACGAGCATGAACAATATGAAGAAGTCGCTTCCTTAACACCGCTATTAGATAACATTCAGCTTCACTTTTATGAAATCATTCCGAAAAAAGAGCAAGCAGACCCATCCATTTCGACTGAATGATACAAGCAAATTTTTATTTACTGAAAATTGACGAAGTGAGCATCACATAGTAATCTATAGTAACAATTTGAAAACCTGCTGAAATTCAGCAGGTTTTTTCATTAAAAACACAGGTTCAAAAAGGAGGAGCTAGAGAGCCGAGCAGATCGAGGAACGGAAGCCAGGAGGATCGGAGTGTAGTTCATACTACATGAGTGCCGAACTGGCGACGTAACGAAGACATGCGACAGCTATCTAAACCGGACTTTTTGAGCATCCATTAAAATATAAGTTCAAAAAGGAGGATTTAGAGAGCCAAGCAGGTCGAGGCACGGAAGCCAGGAGGAACGGAATGTAGCTTATACTACACGAGTACCGGACTGGCGACGTAACGGAGACATGCGACAGCTATCTAAACCGGACTTTTTGAGCATCCTATAAAATATCACTTGCTAACATATTGTAATGAATGTATAGTATCATGTTGTATCATTCATAATGACAAGAGAGAAAGGATATAAAAAAGGGTATGAAACTTGGTGCTCGCATTTTAAAAACGGGTATTGCCATTACATTAGCTTTATTTGCTTGTATTTTGCTCCAACTACCGAGTCCCGTGTTCGCGGGAATTTCAGCAATTTTTGCGGTACAGCCATCTGTATATCGCTCATATTTGACAGCACTCGAACAAATTCAAGCAAACGTAATTGGTGCAGTATTTGCTATTGGATTTGCCTTTGCTTTTGGACACAATCCTTTTATTATTGGATTAACTTGTATATTAGTTATTGCTCTCACACTAAAATTACGTTTAGAAAATACAATATCTATCGCTTTAGTGACGGTCATTGCGATTATGGAATATCAAGGTACCGATTTCTTTGATTTTGCCTTACTTCGCTTTGCAACGATTATGGTCGGAATTATTGCCGCTTCACTTGTAAACTTAATGTTTATGCCGCCAAAATACGAAACAAAACTGTACCATCGTATCGTCGATAATACAGAAGAAATTGTAAAATGGATTCGTATGAACAGCAGGCAAGCTTCTGATTTCACAACATTGAAAACAGATATTGATCGTATGAAAGAAAAAATGATTAAATTAAATCATTATTACTTACTTTATAAAGAAGAAAGAAGTTATACGAAAAAAGTACAATTCGCAAAAATTCGTAAGCTCGTCTTATTTAGACAAATGCTAGCAACAACGAGCCGTGCGTTAAGTACATTAAAAGCATTACATCGCACTGAAAACGAATTAAGGTATATGCCTGAACCATTTCAAGAATCCATTCAAAACGAATTAGATTCATTAACACACTATCACGAACAAGTTTTATTAAAATTTATTGGTAAAGCGAAAAAGCAACAGTCTGTTGAGATGCTTGATGAAGTAGAAACTGGTAAACAAGAATTAATCGATATATTTATGGATTATCAAAATAAAGACGATGAAGAATCCTATAAAATATGGTTACACCTCTTCCCTCTTATTTCTTCAATTATTAATTACAGTGAAGAGGTTGAACATTTAGATTTACTTGTAGATAGTTTTTATACGTACCACAAACCAGAAGACGAACTACAAATTAAAGAAAAAAAAGAAGATGAATAAAGAAACAGCCCCTTTACGCTAAAGGGGCTGTTTCTTCTATATGCTGAATTTGATATAAATTATAATAAAATCCTTGTTTTTGCATCAATTGTTCATGCGAACCCTTTTCTTTTATTTCACCATCTTCAATGTATATAATTGTATCGACATGTGTGATGGTTGCTAATCTATGAGCAATGATAATTGTTGTACGGTCCGCAGCTAATGTTTGAAGAGCCTCTTGAATATGCCTTTCGTTCTCTAAGTCCAAAGCTGATGTTGCTTCATCTAGTATAAGTAAAGAAGGATTTTTCAAAAAGACACGTGCGATTGCTACCCGCTGCCTTTGCCCACCAGATAACTTCACACCTCTTTCGCCAACAACTGTATCGTAACCATCTGGCAAATTCATAATGAAATTGTGAATCTGTGCTGCTTTTGCAGCTGCAATGACTTCCTCTTTCGTTGCTTTCGGGTTGCCATATAAAATATTAGATTGAATCGTATCACTAAATAGAAGGTTATCCTGCAAAACAATCCCAATATGACTACGTAAATTTCTTACGTTATATTCTCTTACATTCATACCATCTATATAAATTGCACCGCTAGAAACATCATAAAACCTTGGAATTAAACTAGCAAGAGATGACTTCCCTCCTCCACTCGCTCCAACGAGGGCAACTTTTTCTCCAGAACGAATTGAGAAAGAAAGGTGATGTAATACATCTTTTTCATCCGTATTATACCGAAATGTCACTTGATCAAATACAATTTCACCAGAAAGCTTTTTTGCTTCAATTGCGTTTGGAATATTTACAATATCATACTTTTCATCCAACAGCTCAAACACTCGATCCATTGATGCAAATGATTGTGTGAGTGTTGTAGAAGAGTTAACAAGGCGGCGTAATGGACTATATAAACTGTCCATATACCCAACAAAAGCAACCATCGTTCCAAGCGTTAAAGAACCTTGAATTACTTCATATGCCGCAAACGCAATAACAAGTAATGGTCCCAAATCCGTTAACGTATTCACCGTAGAAAATGTTCGCGCTGTCCAGCTTGTATGTGTTAATGCTTTCGTTAAAAACTCATTATTTTTCTTATCAAACTGCCCCTTTTCATACTCTTCTAACGCAAAACTACGCGTCACTTGCATCCCTTGAATACGCTCATGTAAGTAACCTTGCATCGTTGCCAATGCTTGTGAACGATCTTTAGTTAATTTACGAAGGCGTCCAAAAAAGTATTTCACTGCAACTGCATAAATCGGCAAAATAAGCAATGCAGCGAGCGTTAACTTTATATTCATAGAAAACATAACTACAATTGCAATAAAAATCGTAGCTGTATCAAGCCAGACATTCATAAGCCCTGTAATAACAAAATCCTTCGTCTGCTCTACATCATGAATCACACGCGAAATAATTTCACCCGTTTTTGTATTTGAATAGTAGCGTAAACTTAGCTTTTGTAGATGTCCAAAAATATGTTTTCGCAAGTCATAAAGCACTGTATTACCAATACGCTGCGCAAAATATTGGCGATAATATTCAACAGGCGGCCTTAGTACACCAAAAATAAAAAAGGCAATACCAATTGCCGTTATCAATTGTGATGTTTTTTCCTGGAGTGATCCACTTCCTTGAATGACATCATCAATAATATACTTTAATAACCACGGCATAATAAGCGGAATACCAAACTTAATGAGCCCAATAATAATTGTAATTGTAATAAGCCATCTATATGGTTTTACAAATTGTAAATATCTTTTTATTCTCTTCATGTAATTCCCCCTTAATAGGACAAACCTGCCGGGAAAATCCCTGCAGGTTTGCTTTAATCTCTATACATTAAATATCGTTCATACCACATATCAACAAAGTCCGGCGCAAATGGCCCTTTTCTTTGATGAATCCACTGCGTTAAATACTCTACATTTCGTTTTAATATCGTATCAATCACCGGAGGATAATTCATCATTTGACTATGCTTCTCATACTCATCTTCATCTAAAAGAGTATATGTCATATCTGGATATACTTTAATATCTAAATCATAATCAATATACTTTAATGCTTCAGAATCATATGCAAATGGAGAACTTAAATTACAATAATAATATACTCCCTCTTCTCGTAACATACCGATTACATTAAACCAATAATTTGAATGAAAATAACAAATTGCAGGCTCACGCGTAATCCATGTCCGACCATCTGATTCGGTTACTACAGTCCGATCATTTGCACCAATTACAAGACTTTGCGTACCTTTTAAAATTGTAGTCTCTTCCCACATTCTATGAATGGAGCCATCATGTTTATAACTATGTATTTGTACTTTTTCTCCTTCTTTGGGAAATCCCATACGTGCTCCCTTCTTTCACTGTGAACGCTCTTCTAAAGTTGCCTTAACTAGTATTGTTCCTGTTAAAAACGTATTGAGCCGAATTCACTTTTTTTCTATTATAACTTTTTTGTCAAAATTTTAAAACTAAACCGATACAATCCAAATTCCATAAACACGAATGAACTACTCTCCATCGACAAATCATGATGCAACAAAAAGCCCTTCTTCATAAATTAAGAAAGGGCTTTTCCAACTAAATTATCAAAATATACAATCCTTTAGTTAGAAATTATTTTTTCCGTTTCAAAAGAATGAATCACTTCATTTGTTTGCTGCTCAAATTTTTCATGCAAAAGCTTCAAGGCTTCTTCTGTTTTGTGTATTTCTTGACGAATAAAATGCAAATCCTTTTTATCGCACTTCCCTTGCTCACTTGTTTCGATCTGTTGGTACTTCTCTAGATGCGCTTGTAACTTCAGTAACTCATCCATTGTTTGCAACTGCTCTCCTACCAACTTATCAAATAAATTCATTATTTACCTCCTGTTTCTAATAAAGTGAAACTTTAATCAACCCTCACGAAGCAGGCATTTACAGGCAGCCCTCCATCTATCTTCCTCGTTCCCCTTTAAATCTTGAGGTGGGGGTCTTACTGCCCCGAATAACAGGATACATCGCTACTACATATTTTCTAATCTCCTACCTTCTTCTCCTTTGACTACATTTGTTGACTTATTAGAAGTTATGTCGGCTCTCTCAACAAAATTCTCAAAATAATCGATTTGTATAACATTAGATTTTCACTAGTAATAGAGCTTTCGTTTTCGTCATAATATGACAAACAAAGAAAACACTTCTCTTGAATCGAGAAGTGTTTTTCTTTGTTATTGATTCGTGCTAGAAGATTGTGATTTTTTCGCTGCTGATTTTGCGTTTTGTTGTTTTACTGCTTGCACATCAGTGTCAGTAGCAAACTCTGTACCGTAGCTAGCATTTGCGCTTTGAACACCAGCGCTAGAAGCTTGTGATTTTTTCGCCTCTGATTGTGCATTTTGTTGTTTTACTGCTTGTACGTTTGTCTCAGTTGCAAACTCTGTACCATAGCTAGCATTTGTACTTTGAATGCTAGCACCAGAAGTTGCTTTATTATAACCTTGTTGTTTTTTACTCATCTTTCTCACCTCCACAATCAATAATGTAACCAATCATTCAAAAAGATATCCGTAAAAATTTTTTTAATTGGCGCATATATGTTCCCAGACTCATTCAAACTATATATGATGGAGGTGTACAGCATGTATGTTGGACGCGATATGACAGAACTATCTATGATTTCAAAAGAAGACTGGAAACAAGATGAATTAGCTTATTTTCACCATTCTTTGCAACAAATCATGCCTTATTTAAATGTAGAAGGCCAAACGATTTACAAAGAAATCATAAAAGAAATTGAATCACGAGGCGGTCTTCAAAACAGCGAAGCGGATTGGACACATGGTACAAAAATTTCTTATGACTAAAAACGTGTTCCCTAATTCGGGAACACGTTCCATCTAGAGCCATCACGGTTGGAGTTTTTCAACACATTCCTCATAAATCGTACGATGTGACTTTGAGAAAGGCAATCTTTCAAAATCCTCTTTCGATACCACTTTTAATGTATCTGTTTCTTCAACAGTACTTGTTACTTTTCCATAAAATACAAATACATCCCATGTACGATGTGTGAAAGTATGTTGTACATTCATCGCATATTCATCAATGGAAACAGACAAGGAAAATTGTTCTCTCATATAATCAATGAGTTGTTGTTTTTGATTCCGAATCCCCCCATTGATTTCAACATTCGGAAATTCCCACATATTCGCAAGTAATCCCGTGCTTGGTCTTTTATTAATTACATAGCTCCCATCCTCTGTTTGCAATACTCCTGCAACAAGCGGTACCATTTTAGGAGCTTTCGCCTTACTTTTGACTGGTAATTCTTTTTGTACACCTTCTGCATATCCGCGGCAATGTTCCCGAACTGGGCAAAGTAAACAAGCTGGATTTTTCGGAATACAAATAAGCGCACCTAACTCCATTAAGCCTTGATTAAAATAGGATGGATTTTCCTTTGAAATAATTTCACGTACAATCTCTTCAAATATTTTTCGTGTCTTAGGTTTTGCAATATCATCCCACACTGATAATATCCGGGATAAAACACGCATTACATTGCCATCTACAGCTGGCTCTGGTATACCGTATGCAATACTTAAGATCGCACCTTTTGTATACGGACCAACACCTTTTAACTTTTCAATTTTTTTCACATCATTTGGTACTTTCCCGCCATATACTTCTTTTACTTCTTTCACTGCTGCATGTAGATTCCGCGCTCTAGAATAATAACCAAGGCCTTCCCATGCTTTTAATACCTCTTCATCATCCGCCGATGCCAACGCTTCTAATGTTGGAAACTTTCCCATAAAATTTGCGTAATATGGTTTTACAGCTTCTACTCGTGTTTGCTGCAACATAATCTCAGAAACCCAAACGCGATACGGATCTTTATTTTTACGCCACGGTAAGTCACGTTGTTCTTTTTCAAACCAACTAATTAAATCGTGTTGAAACTTCTCTATGTTAAAATCATCTAATATTTCAAGTGTCAAACTTGGTCCCCCTCATTTTTTTGCATATACGTACTATTATAAAGATTTTAGGAAAAAATTTAAGTAAGATGATATAGGAAATAGAAGGCAAATGCCTTGAGATATCGAATAAAAAGAGTTACATTAATAAAAAATGGAGGTGTGTTTTCATGGACACAGCCACTCACCTTGTTATGGGCGTCACGTTAGGTAGTTTAGCCACATTAGATCCAGCCATTAGTCAGAGTGATTTCGGACCACAAGCTGTTATGCTGGCAACGATTGCTGGCTCCAATATTCCTGATATTGATACCGTCTTAAAATTACGTAATAACGCAAAATATATAAGAAATCATCGTGGAATTACTCATTCCATTCCCGCTGTTATTCTTTGGTCTTTCCTTGTAAGTGGAATTTCCTTTGCCTTCTTTACAGAATCACCCTATCTTCATCTACTACTTTGGTCATTTATCGCCGTCTTTCTTCACGTGTTTGTTGATATTTTTAACGCTTATGGTACACAAGCATTACGGCCTTTCACAAAAAAGTGGGTTGCATTAGGTGTAATTAATACATTCGATGCCGTAATCTTCTTTATCCACATACTCGCTATCGCTTGCATGCTCGTCGGCTCACATAAAGGATATACTGCTTTAGCTGCATATATTTTAATGTTTGTCTACTATATTGGCCGGATTGTAATGAGACAAAATGTAAAAAGTGTAGTTTACAAACGATTCGAAAATGTAGAGGAGGTCATCATTTCTCCCTCCTATCGCTTTTATCATTATCATTTGGCAATTACTACAAAAGACAAATACTATGTCGCTCGTTGGCACCGTGGCCATATTATGGTGCATGATAAGTTTGATCGTATCCCACTTCCGGATAATAAAATTATGCGGGCTGCACAGAAAGATGAAAACATTTCTGCTTTTTTATCTTTTTCACCCGTATATCGTTGGGATGTTTTTGATTACGACAACTATTGTGAAGTGCGTTTTATCGATTTACGCTACCGAAGTAAAGACTATTATCCATTCGTTGCAATCGTCCAGTTGGATCAAAATTTAAATATTATTAGTTCCTATACTGGATGGATCTTTAGTGAAGAAAAGCTTCGAAAAAAATTAGAATTGATTCCACATTAAAAAGAGCGACCAACTCGGTCGCTCTTTTTAATGCTTTAAATGGTCGTCTTGATTAATTAAATGACTATATTTCGGATTATTCGTACGGATTTCATGAAGACGTTCACCATGATTATTAATCCATGTTCTTACAATTTGTTCCGTCATTTCTTCACCTTGATAACGCCCAGATTTTGCATATGTTACTTGGAAGTCCTCCCATAATAACTCAATCCATGCGCGTGCCTGTGAATAAGACAAAAAACTATTTTTTTCCAATAATTCTTTTGTTAATATTTCATACTTATCATTCATTATTTATTTCTCCTTTTATTGATTTTGTACTTTATCCCGTGCCTAACAACCGCAGCAAAATGTTGAAAGAGCAAATCCCTCCTTTATTTTTTAAGCATAATTTCTTTTGCTTTGCACATTCTATTAATGATACTTCTTAGTAAGTATCATTTTACAATGAGGGGGCGTTTTTCTTGGGTAGACAAGCTGAATTTTGGTCTGAATCAAAAAACAACAGCAAAATCGATGGGCCAACGAAAGCAAAAGCTCGTTTTGCTTCGAAAAGACCTAACGGCACAATTAACACGCACCCACAGGAACGTATGCGTGCCGCAAATCATCAGGAAGAGTAAAACAAATAGTCAGTTCTAAAGGGTTATTGCGATTAACTTCCTACATGAGGTGATAAAGATGAGCTACCGTAATCATTTAGATCGTCGTTCTGAATTATTCAACCCAACCTGGGCACGTCCGAAGCATGCAAAAGCACAAGTGAATGGACAGACGCAGCAAACCCAGTCTCTCATTATTTTGGCGAATGAGATGAGAAAGCGCCAAATTTAACTGCCTATCTCCTGTAACAATTACGAAAAATGAAAACCAGAGCAGCCAAGGCTCTCTGGTTTTTTATTTCTTCTGTAATAGCGAAATAGGAATACCAATTTCCTCTGTCTCATTTTGTTTACGTCCCCAAGCAAACACTCCATTGAAATACGTAATCGTAAATAATATACCCGGTTCTTCTATCAGTTCATACGTTTCACCAATCTGAAATGCGTTTATATCTGTCATATAAGCACGAGCCATTGCCATTTTTCTCATTAATACATCAAACTCATTTACTATACCAAGCTGTTCTGCCTTCACAGCTTGTTCTTTTAAAGTACCAATTTCCTCTCTTAGCTCATGTGGTGTCATCTCACTATAACGTTTCGGCATATTCATCATATTCTCTCATCCCTCTTCACGTTTCATTTGTAAAAATGTCTCTATCTCATCAATGGAAAATCCTTTTCGATATAATGCTTGTTTCATCTTATTTTCATATGTCCATCCATCATGCTTTTTATGCTTCTCATGATACTTATTTCCGTGATATAACAACGCTTCTTGTTGTTGCGTTTCATCCTTGTCCTCCTTTAATTCTTCTAGACAAATTTGAATTACATCACGATTATAGCCTTTACGGACTAACATTTCTTCTAGCTTTTGTTTCATTTGTAAAAAAGAATGCTTTTGATACGCTTTTTTCTTTTTTTCTACAAGCTCAAAAGCATTTTCAATTTGCTTCTCTTTCGAATATTCTTGTAAACTATGAGTAATAATTATATCCTGGACACCTTTACCAAAAAGTTCCCGTCTAATAATAGTCGGTCCTTTTTGATTCACGTTACTATGAGTTCGCACATACGAAATGGCATACTCTCTATCATTAATATAGCGATCATGTAATAATTTCGATATAACTTCAGAGATGATGGCTTGTCCAATTTCTTTTTTTCTTAAATATTCTTCTACTTCCTGTTTCGTTCGCATTTGATAGGATAAATAAGAAATTGCTTGTAAATACGCTTTTTGCACTTCTTCATTGTACAAAATATTTGCTAACTCTACTTCATCAATTTCTAAACCCTTTTGCAACCCATGCTTGATTAAGATTACTTGATTCACACTAAATCCGTATTCTTCGCCTTGTCCTTTATCAATATAAATATTAAATCGTTCTTTCGTTCGCTTTTGTACTTCTATTTTTGTAATGACAGCCATATTCTTCACCTCGCTACTATTTTAACATAGTTGCGAAACAATTTTGCTTTTCATGAATATATATAACGGGGAGGAAATTCCGTTGAAGATTGCAATTTCTGGAGGAACTGGTTTTATCGGTAAAGCATTAGCTAATTTTTTAAGCCTAAAAGGATATACAATTTACATTCTCACTCGAAAAAAAAGAGAGAATCCTCTCAATTCTAACATTCACTATATCCAATGGGATACGCGCTCACATAAGTTTCCTCTCACTTCTATTGATGTTGTTGTAAATCTAGCTGGAGAATCTATTAATAATGGCCGCTGGACAGAAAAGCAGAAAGAAAACATTGTAGCGAGTCGCCTTCATACAACAAATAGTCTCATTAAGCAATTACAAACATTACAAAAGAAACCCCATACTTTTATTAACGCTAGCGCAATTGGCTATTACGGTACATCTGAAACAAAAATCTTTACAGAACAGAACAAAGAAAATGGCAGTGACTTTTTAGCAACTACAGTAAAACTATGGGAAGAAGCAGCATCTAACGCAACTTCTCTCGGAATTCGAACCATCTATACCCGCTTTGGAATTGTTTTAGGAAAAGATGGTGGTGCCCTTCCTAAAATATTACTCCCTTACAAATTATTTATTGGTGGGACAATTGGTTCAGGTAATCAATGGCTATCTTGGATTCATCTAGATGATGTCATCCGTATGATTGATTTTGCAATAAACACAAAAGAAATCGAAGGCCCTCTTAACATTACGGCTCCAAATCCAACAACAATGAAAGAGTTTGGAAAGGTGCTTTCAACTGTCATGCATCGCCCACATTGGCTTCCCGTTCCAGCATTTGCACTACATGCTTTACTTGGAGAAATGAGTATGCTTGTGTTACAAGGGCAACATGTATTGCCTAACAAAGCGATGCAGTATGGATACCAATATTCTTTTCCCACATTAAAGCATGCATTACAAAATATTATATTGCATACACTGTAGTACTTCTGAAATACGCTCATTAAGATTGTTTAATTTACTAATTTAAAAGTTATGAGCCAATGGAAATGAGGTCTCTATGAAAACGCTATTTAAGCAAGCCACTGTATACCCTATTACTTCTTCTAAATTTCAAGGAGATGTATTAGTTAAACACAATCAAATAGCTGCTCTAAAACCACATATTGAGCCAACTCAAGATATGATTGTTGTTGATGCAAGAGCACTCCACCTTTTACCAGGATTTATCGATGTGCATACCCACCTTGGACTATACGATGAAGGGACTGGATGGGCTGGAAATGACGCCAATGAAACGTCTGAAGTATTAACCCCTCATATACGTTCTTTAGATGGTATCCATCCTTTTGATATCGCTTTTCAAGATGCAGTTCAAAGTGGGGTTACAACTGCCCACGTTATGCCTGGAAGTCAAAATATTATTGGCGGAACAACATGTGTGATTAAAACTGCTGGAACATGTATCGATCATATGATTATTCAAGAACCTGCCGGATTAAAAATTGCATTTGGCGAAAATCCAAAACGAGTTCATAGTAATGGTACAAAAGAATCAATTACTCGTATGGGAATTATGGGGTTACTTCGTGAATCCTTTTACGAAGCACAACATTATGGAAATGAAGCAGATTTTCGAATGCTTCCTATTCTAAAAGCACTACGCCGAGAAATCCCAGTACGTATGCATGCTCACCGCGCAGATGACATTCTTTCCGCTCTTCGCTTCGCAAAAGAATTTAATCTTGATTTACGTATTGAACACTGTACAGAAGGACACTTTATTGCAAAAGAACTTGCTAACCAAAACTTAAAAATATGTGTCGGCCCGACATTAACACGCCGATCAAAAATTGAATTAAAAAACAAAACATGGGATACGTGCCATATTTTATCCAAGCATGGGATAGAAGTTTCTATTACAACAGACCATCCCTACACTCCAATTCAATATTTAAATGTTTGTGCAGCCATCGCTGTCAGGGAAGGATTAGATGAAAAACTCGCATTAGAAGGAATTACAATCATCCCCGCCCGAAACTTACGTTTAGAGAAAAGGATTGGAAGTATTGAGGTCGGAAAAGATGCCGATCTTGTATTATGGACACATCACCCATTTCATTATCTAGCCAAGCCCGTACTAACTATGATTGATGGAAAAATAATTTACAAAAAAAATAAAAAAAACTAGTTTATTTTTTTGACTAGATAAAGTATTATACGATTATAAACTGAATGAAACCATAATCAATTTGTGTCGTGATTATTCATTTCAAATTGATGAATGGGGAAGGCAAATGGTGCGCCACCAGCGTTATAGACTGGTTCTAGTGGGTTCGATTCCCACCCCGAAATTTTTTAAAGATTGATATAAAAATTTCGAGGGTGGGGTGTTTTTTCGTCATGCTACCCTCATGTGAGGAGGAGTTAGTATGTTAAAAAAACGCGACTTACACGACAGCCACGTTCTATACGATTTAATGGTGGATCCAGCTGTCTTCCCTTTTGTGCGTCAAAAGGCTTATTCATATGAAGAATTTCTATTTTTAACAAAACAAACAATTGAAGCCGAAGAACGTGGTGAATTAATCTCACGTACCATTTTAGATGAATGGGGGAACCCTATCGGCACAATTACTTTATTTGATGTGCAAGAAAAAGCTGGGTTTCTTGGCACATGGCTTGGAAAACCTTATCATGGCCAAGGATATAATAAATTAGCAAAAGATGCTTTTTTCAGCGAGCTTTTCTATGAGTTAGATATTGAAACAATCTTTATGCGCATTCGCAAAGTAAATATCCGTTCGATGAAAGCAGCTGAAAAACTACCATATGTAAACCTAGCAAATGAAACTAGAAAAGTTGTTTATGATCAAATTAACGCAATCGAAGAAGTATATAACTTATATGAAATTCCAAAAGATCAATATACCCTTTCTACAATGCGCGACACTACATTCCAAGATACACATCATTTAAAAGAAGCATAATAATATATATTTCAATTTTCTGATATATCAGTCCCAGTTATGAAAACAAAAGAAGTTTTCCTTCTGTTTTCATATAGAGTAGGTCCATGAGCAGATACTCTCTCACACCTAAAAGGAATGGTTGTATGTCGGTCTTTCAAGGCGTATTTATATAATTATAAAATGAATAACTTGTTTATTATGTATATCTCCTTGTGTCATTGGAAACGATAGGTAATAACTTTATGACACGAGGTGATCTGTAATGGATAGAAAGAAACGTGAAAAAGCAAGAAATACATTAAATAGTACACAAGAGGTTCTTTATCAGCGAGAGTTTCGCAAAGCGGATCGCGCAGCAGGATATCGTCCTAAAGGTGTGTAATTATAAAGTGAAACTTGAGGGGATTTTTTATCCTCTCCTATCAAATTTATACAGATTAAAGATTTACTCCTTATATAGTAAGGAGTATTTTTTGTGGAAAACTTTATCCACAGAATTAATAGAATTGTGTATAAATTTAACGATTATTGAGGATAGACATGTATTTAATCACATATAATTCACTTAATTTGTGGATATTTTTTCAGAAAATTGTGGATGATGTGGATATCATTGTTAATATTCTGATTTTACCTTCTATTGAGAGCGCATTCTTTTGTGGATAACATAACAAAAAACCCTCTTTCAAATAAAAAGAGGGTTTCACATTACGTAAAAGATTGAGCAAGAGCTGGAGATTTCATTGGCATATGATTAGATTGTTCATGATTCTCTTCTAAAATCGCATCAACAATATGAGAGGCTGGTTCTGGACGATAAATGCTTCTCATCGCTTCCTTCATTTGTAAAAGCTTCATATCATCTTCTAACAACGCTTTCGTTTTCACAAAAATCTCAGCATCTTCACGAACAACAACTGCTGCTCCTTTTTTCTCAAAATATAGTGCATTTTCATTTTCTTGTCCTGGTACAGGTTTGTATAAAATGACAGGTACTTGTAAAGCAGCTGCTTCACTCAATGTGATGCCTCCCGGCTTCGTAATCATACAAGAAGTGACACGGAATAACTCATCAATATTTTCAATATAGCCAAATACTTTCAGTACTTCCGGATCCTGTTCCTGCAGTCCTAACAATTCCTGTTTTAGAGCATCATTTTTTCCGCACACAACAGCTACTTGCAGATTAGGCACTGACATAAATGATTGGCATAATTCCTTTACATTTCCTAATACACCATGAGCCCCTGCTACAATAAGCAAAATCTTTTTCTCTCGAGATAACTGATATTTATTATATATAAGTTCTGAATTCATAGTTAACTCAAAGTTTCTACGAATCGGAATCCCTGTTTCCACAATTTGCTCTGAAGGCACACCGATTTCAACCATTACTTTTTTCACATGATCTGTTGCGACAAAATAACGATCTACTTCACGATGAATCCATATTTTATGCAAACAGAAATCTGTTAGCACATTATAAACAGGAATTGAAAAACCTGTTTGTTTTTTCAATTCCGGTACGGCAATAATCGGAAATGTATTAATAACAATGTCTGGTTTTTCCGCATGCAAGAGTGCTTTTAAACGCTTTCTCCCAAAGTTTGCATACCACGATGCGATTTTTTTATCATAAATTTTCTCTACACCGTAATAAAACAAACGATATAACTCTTTACCTATTGTATAACTTTTTAAATATAGATATTTTGTAATGTCCGTTATGACCGGATGTGATTCTCCAAATAGATCACAAACAATCACATCTTTAATTCCTTTTTGACGAAATGTTTGTTCTAATGTTTTTGCTACTTGCACATGACCATTACCGTAATGTGCAGTTAATATTAAAACCTTGGGGTTTTTTATCAAACAAATCCACTCCTAGCTTTTTCGCTTTCCCGTATTGCATATACGACAATAGGAAAAACATTTTCCTAAAAAAAAATTACATGTTTGGATTCCAACACTTTCATGTTAGCTATGTACCTGTCGTGGATATGCAAAGCATATAAGATTGACCCCTTAATCCTATCTGTGCTCATATCTTTATATTATACTTTCCTATAAGAGCTTTCGCAATAACTTACAAATAATCATACTTCATGATACTCGCCCTGCTACTTCTTAATTCTTGTTACTATTTGGTTTTCCCTTTACAATTATGTAAATTTATCCTTTTATTTCTTTACAAAAATATGGATATTCTACTTTCAGTATACTCTTTTCTTTAGATATACTCTAGATTTTATTAAAAGAAAACAAAAAGTCTAATCCATTTGGATTAGACTGCTTGTAAAATATTTTTTGCATTTTGAACATTTTTTTCTGTTGGAGGTTCTACACCTTCAAGAGGATATTTATGTCCAAGTGCTTCCCATTTATATACACCAAGCTTGTGATATGGTAAGACTTCTACTTTCTTTACGTTAGAAAGACTTTGAATGAAGTTAGATAATCTTTGCAAATCTTCTTCACTATCAGTAACACCTGGAACTAATACGTGTCTTACCCAAATTGGTTTTTGTTTATCAGATAAATAACGAGCAAATTGTAAAATGTGTTCGTTCGTTTTACCAGTTAATTTACGGTGCTTTTTAGGATCGATATGTTTTAAATCTAATAATACTAAGTCTGTATAGTCCATTAAAATATCTAGTTTTCTTTGGAACTCTGTTTCTTCAGAATAGCAACCGCCTGAAGAATCAATTGTCGTATGAATTCCGATTTCTTTACATTTCTTAAATAACTCAATTAAAAAATCTAACTGCAGTAAAGGTTCCCCACCACTCACTGTGATGCCACCTCCGGAAGCTTCAATAAAGGGAAGGTAACATGTAACATCCTGCATCACTTCTTCAACTGTTATTTCTTTTCCTTTACCAATTTCCCACGTATCAGCATTATGACAATATTGGCAGCGTAATAGACACCCTTGTGTAAATATGACATAACGAATTCCTGGGCCATCAACAGTACCACAAGACTCTACAGAATGAATTCTTCCTTTTACCATGTTAACTTCCTCCTCTATTGAAACAGCCTCCCTCTGTGTTTATAAAAACAGAGGGAAACTTTTTACTTACATACTTTCATGCATTGTACGGTTAATTACATCGATTTGTTGTTCACGAGTTAATTTAATGAAGTTAACTGCGTAACCAGATACACGAATTGTTAATTGTGGATATTTTTCAGGATGTTCCATTGCATCCATTAATGTTTCACGGTTAAATACGTTAATATTTAAGTGATGTCCTTCTTTAACCGCATATCCATCAAGCATAGATACTAAGTTTTTAACTTGTACATCATCTTCTTTACCAAGCGCTTTTGGAATAATTGAGAATGTATTAGAAATACCATCTTGCGCATCTTCATAAGGTAATTTTGCAACAGATAATAGTGATGCTAGTGCACCTTTTGTATCGCGTCCATGCATAGGGTTTGCACCTGGCGCAAACGGTTCACCAGTACGACGACCGTCTGGAGTGTTACCTGTTTTCTTACCATATACAACGTTAGATGTAATAGTTAAGATTGACATTGTATGAACAGAATTACGGTATGTTTTATGTTTACGAAGCTTGTTCATAAATGTTTTTACAAGATCTACTGCAATTTCATCTACACGATCATCATTGTTACCGTATTTAGGGAAATCACCTTCGATTTCGAAGTCAACTGCAATACCATTTTCATCACGAATTGGTTTTACTTTTGCGTATTTAATTGCACTTAAAGAGTCAGCTACTGCAGATAAGCCAGCGATACCTGTTGCCATTGTACGAAGAACATTTGTATCATGAAGTGCCATTTCAATACGTTCATAACTATATTTATCGTGCATATAATGGATAACATTTAATGTGTTTAAATATAAACCTGCTAGCCATTCCATTGTCATATCAAATTTACGCATAACTTCTTCGTACTCTAATACTTCAGAAGTGATAGGTGCAAATTCAGGTCCAATTTGTTCTTTTGATTTTTCATCTTTACCGCCATTAATTGCATATAGTAGTGTCTTAGCTAAGTTTGCACGAGCTCCGAAGAACTGCATTTGCTTACCAATTCTCATTGCAGACACACAACAAGCAATACCGTAATCATCGCCATACTCTGGGCGCATAATGTCATCATTTTCATATTGAATTGCAGATGTT
Source organism: Bacillus sp. TL12 (assembly GCF_022625245.1). NCBI lineage: Bacteria > Bacillati > Bacillota > Bacilli > Caryophanales > Bacillaceae > Bacillus > Bacillus sp. TL12. The sequence continues at coordinate 28,278 of NZ_JAJJBY010000036.1, forward strand.
TTAATAGACATTTTCGCACAGTAGTTTTTAAAGTTCTGTGGTAATTGTTTAGACCAAAGAACTGTTAAGTTTGGCTCTGGAGCTGGTCCTAAGTTATCTAATGTGTGCAAGAAACGGAATGAGTTTTTCGTTACTAATGGACGACCATCAAGTGCAATACCACCGATAGATTCAGTTACCCAAGTTGGATCACCAGAGAACAATTCATTGTAATCAGGCGTTCTTGCGAATTTTACAAGACGTAATTTCATGATGAAGTGATCAACAATTTCTTGCGCTTCTTCTTCTGTTAATGTACCATTTTCAATATCTCTTTCAATGAAGATATCTAAGAATGTAGAAGTACGTCCAAGGCTCATTGCTGCCCCGTTTTGTTCTTTAATTGCTGCAAGATAAGCGAAGTATAACCATTGGAATGCTTCTTGTGCATTTGTTGCTGGTTTAGAAATATCAAAACCATGAGAAGCTGCCATTTGTTTTAACTCTTGAAGTGCACGCATTTGCTCAGATAACTCTTCGCGTAAACGCATTGTATCTTCGCTCATTACGCCACCAGTTAAATTTAAATCTTCTTTTTTCGCTTCTATTAAGCGATCAACACCATATAATGCTACGCGGCGATAGTCACCAATAATACGTCCACGGCCATATGCATCTGGAAGACCCGTAATAACGCCAGATTTACGAGCTGCTCTCATTTCAGGAGTATAAGCATCGAATACACCTTGATTATGCGTTTTACGCCAATCTCTGAAAATACGGCTTAATTCTTTGTCCATTTCATATCCATAAGATTCACAAGCTTGCTCTGCCATACGAATACCACCGTATGGTTGTAAAGAACGTTTAAATGGTTTATCTGTTTGGAAACCAACTACTTTTTCAGTATCTTTATTTAAATATCCAGGACCATGAGATGTAATAGAAGAAACAATGCTTGTATCCATATCAAGGACGCCACCATTATCACGTTCTTGTTTCGTTAAATCCATTACTTGATCCCAAAGTTGTTTCGTTGCTTCTGTTGCTTCCGTTAAGAAAGATTCGTCCCCTTCGAAAACGTTTACATTATTTAAAATGAAATCGCGAACATCAATCTCTGCTTTCCACTTTTCACCTTTAAAGTTTGTCCATGCGTTTTTTACATTTTCTAATACTTGAGTCATCCTAATCTCCTCCATTTTTGATTAGTACAGGACTAAGATTTTTTATATAACAGCTTACACATTTAGAATACTACTTTTTTGAAAAAGCGAACGGAATAGTTGTGACACATTTGTGAAATGTTGAGCAAACTACTATGCGCGTAGTATTAACTTCAATTTTAACTCTTTAAAATTAAGACTTTCCTTAATTGTATTTTTTTGGTATCCTTATAAACGAATCCTATTCTGTGGTATAAAGAGTCATACCCATTTTAAACTGTAATACCCTTATCTCTTATTCTGTTATAGTTTTTCTAAAACAGAATAGAAAGAAGTGTACCTATTTGGTACACTTCTTTTCATAATGAATGAGATATAACTTCTGATTAAATTGAGTCTTAATCTAGAATAACGAGGATAACGTTTTAGATGTTTTTTAATTTTTCAAAGTTATAATTGCAGCCACAGCGTAATATACCGCTCGCTGTAACTCTGTATGTTCCGCTACAGATACTGTAACAAGTGATCCCCCACTTGCAGAGAAATATTGAACCGCTTCTAACGGAATCCCGTCTTCTTTCACATCAATATAAGTTCCATCTTGCCATTTTCCTTTTTGTAATGTACCTGATAAATCTCCTGTAACTTTCCCGATTTCTTTTCCTTCAGATGATAGGAAGCTCCACTCCCATTTTGTTAAGCTTAACAATTGATTGAATTCACCGATTCTCTCTCCCATTATGCTATAAAATGTATATGAATTCCGTACACCTCTTTTCTTCTTAATTACTAACAGCTCTTCACCTAATTCATTTAATAAATAAAATTGTTGCTCATTCATTCCTTTAAAGAAAAAGGATAAGATACTTTTCCATATCGTTTGAATTTTAGAATCATATTTTTCTTCGAGCATCCCCATTGTATTTCCCTCTAGCCCAAAGTATGTAACTGCCGTAAAAAAATTAGTTTCCCTACGAACGACAAATCTTCTTTGCTCCAACAATAAGGAAATTTCTTTCCCTTGAACAATCTTTTCTATCCTCTTAGCTCTGCTCTTTTCTACCAAACTATAAATCAATAGAATACACGCTGGTAACATAATACTTATTAATTCTAGAATCCCCTTTTCCGAACTAAGAAGTGTTCCATTTTGATATTCCACTACGCATCCAATCATAATAATAATCCATACAATAATAGCTAAAAGTAAAGTTCGCCTCGCATTACGCGCATGATGCTTATGAATACTCATAACCTCCTTCTCCCTTTCCATTTTTTTCATTATCTCAATAAATAGATTCTGCCTCAACTCATAAAAAAAGACTACCCCAGAGGATAATCTCTTACACTTCAATATGCTGTAGCATTGTATAAATATCATTATTAAGCGTACCAAATGATTTAATATTATTTTGAATATTAGATAATAAAATAACATACACATTCCCACTTCTACTAAATCCATTTAAGCAATTCCATCCAGGCATTACACCATGATTAGAGTAACTTCCCGGATTTACATACCAACCAAATCCATAATCTTTTTTAAATGCTGTAAACATTTGATCATAGCTCTCTTTAGATATTAGCTTCCCAGAAAATAGTGCTTCATTAAATAAATATAAATCATTTGCACTCGTATATATATCACCATTTCCATATAATTGTGACATATTTGGAATAGCAGGAACTGTCATATTATTATTTACAACCTTGTAACCAGTCGAAGGATACTTTGTTTTCTCTAATTCCGTTCCGAAACCTGATTGTTTCATCCCTACAACATCAAAAATATGTTGTTTAATATACTCTTCTAACGGTTGCCCGCTAACTTTCTCAACGATGTAACCAAGTATTGAGTAATTTGAATCCGAATACTTCCATTTTTCACCTGGATTAAACAAACGTTTTTGTTGCCCAATTCGCTTCAACAATTCCTCGTGAGAAATATCGCCTTCGCCTGCCTCATATTCAGGAATTCCCGATGTGTGTGTCAATAGATGAATTAACTTTACTTCGTTACCTCTCGGAAAATCAGGAATATATTTTGCTATTGTATCTTCTGTTTGAAGTTTATTTTGATCTTTTAGCTGCATAATCGCTGTAGCTACAAATGCCTTTGAAATTGAACCAATATAAAATGTTGTTTGTGAATTATTCGGTATTTTTCCCTCTTGATTTGCCATCCCGTAACCCTTATTCAAAAGTACTTTACCATTTTTCACAACAACTGCTGTTCCACTAAAATTTTTATCTTTTAAATAATTGTCTAACTCAGTATTCTCGTTAATTTCTTGTGGCGGGCCTTCGACAGGTTTTTCCGCTGCCTTTGCTTGCTGCGTGCCTTCTGGAGGTTGTTCTGGAGGTTGTTCTAATTGTTTTTGTTCGGTTTCTTTCTTTACTTCTGTCGTTGCTTTTAACGTATTCTCTTTTTTAGTATGTGCAATAATTTTTGTATATACGAAATATACAAGCAAAAACAATACAATAAGAATGCTCGTTCTTTTTATATACGTAACCGGTCTACGAGCTTTCATACTTGCACTATCCTTTTCTTCATTCATGATTCTTTTTTCCCCTTACTGACCAAATAATTTAATCACTTCACAAAAATATAACCTTTAAATTCCCCTAACTATTGGAAATTCCATTTCATACCTTTCTTACTTTATCATGTGATGAAATTATAACCAACCAATATGTTTGAAAAAAGAAAAGAATTTTTTTAAAAGTAAGATTCCCTATATAAAAAAGAGAATATCCTCTAAAAGACTAGTCTAATCCAGCCTTTAGGGATATCCTCTTATCTAATTATTTATACATATTTCTTCATGTCATCAGCGACAGACTCAACGTTTGTACCTACGATAACCTGTACGCTTGTATTACTTAATTTCATAACACCTTTTGCACCGGCACGTTTTAATGCTGGCTCATTTACTAAGTTTGCATCTTTCACTTGCAAACGCAAGCGAGTTGCACAGTTATCAATAACTGTTAAGTTGTCTTTTCCGCCTAATGCTGCCACGTAAGTTTCACCGATAGAACCTGCTACTGGTGCGTCTCCCTCTGCAGCTAACTCATCGTCATCTTCACGACCTGGAGTTTTCAAGTTGAACTTCTTAATTAAGAAATAGAATACTACAAAGTAAATTGCTGCATAAATTAAACCAATTCCCGCTAATAATAACGGTTTTGTTGCAATACCGAAGTTTAAGAAGTAATCAATCGCACCGGCACTGAATGAGAAACCATCGTGAATGCCAAGTGTTGTTGTTACAAATAAAGAAATACCTGTTAATACAGCATGGATACCGTATAATACTGGTGATAAGAACATGAATGAGAATTCAATTGGTTCTGTAATACCAGTTAAAAATGATGTTAAAGCAAGCCCACCTAACATCCCTGTAACCATTTTACGTTTTTCTGGTTTAGCTGCTGCAATCATTGCAAAACATGCTGCTGGTAAACCGAACATCATAATTGGGAAGAAACCAGTCATAAACATACCAGCTGATGGGTCTTGTGCAAAGAAGCGTGCAATATCACCATGAACAACATCGCCGGCTGCATTTGTAAAGTCACCAAGTACAAACCAGAAATATGTGTTCATTACATGGTGTAAACCAATTGGAATTAATAAACGGTTTAATAAACCGAATAACCCTGCACCGATTGCATCTAAGTTTACAATGCCGTGCGCTACTGTATCAATACCACTTTGGATTGTTGGCCAAATTTGACCGAATACTAATCCTAGAAGAAGCATAACGATAGAAGTAATAATTGGTACAAAACGTTTTCCTGCAAAGAACCCTAACCATTCTGGTAATTTGATTTTATGGAACTTGTTATATAATAATCCAGCAACAACCCCAGCGATAATACCGCCTAGTATGGCCATATTTATCTTTGGCGTTAACGCTGCCGCTTTTGAAACTTTCGTCATTGTATCCGCTAACTTACTTGGATCAACTGATCCTAATAAGTCTTGAACACCCTTTAATTTATCATTTAGCTCTGCAGCAGAATACCCTTTACTTAATGTATCAGTTGTATTCTTCATAACTAAATAACCAATTGCACCAGCAAGACCTGCGGCACCACTACCATCAACAGACAAACCGATTGCAACACCAATTGCAAAAATAAGTGCTAAGTTATCAAAGATTGCTGCACCGGCCTGTGCCATAACAGGAATATCGAACACGTCTGGTTGTCCTAAACGAAGCAATAATCCTGCTGCTGGTAGCACTGCGATTGGAAGCATTAATGCTTTACCAATACGTTGTAAAAACTGCAACATTGTAATTCCTCCTATTCAATTTATGAAATCGTTACCATTATAAATACGTTTAGAAAACGCTTTCTATCACATAATCATAATAACATATAGTTGTATAGATGTGTAGTTTTTATTTATGAACTTTTTATGGATATCTTTTCTATTTTCAAACTGTTATATAAAAGGGAGTTTCTCCTTCTTATTAACAAATAAAATCAAAAATAAGATAACAGAACCTAGATAAATCGTGGCTATGAAAAGAATAAAAATGGCCTTTACTCGTTTACTTTCTTTATTTTTACTTGGCATGGAACAGCTCTAACCGCTTCTATGCATAACCGGCTCCTCTATCCCACCTAAAAAAGGGTTTATATCTATTTTTCAATTTGTATTCAAGACAGAAGTTTCATTTTATCATTCCACTTTTTCATGTTATTATTTATTTCCGAGTTTATTGGGAAACGTAAACTTAGTGAAAAAGGAACAGGAGCGTTGGTATTATGCAGTGCATCGAGACAAACAACTTACAACAGTTGCTAGAACAAGTAAAACCCTATACAAAAAAAGGGAAACTTGCTACCTATATCCCCGAACTAGGAAATGCAAATCCAGACGATTTAGGGATTGCTATCTACCATAAAGAGACCGAATACGTCCATGCTGGAAACTCGCAGACACTTTTTACTCTTCAAAGTATTTCAAAGGTAATCACACTCGCTCTTGCACTTTTAGATTGTGGTGAAGAATATGTATTCTCTAAAGTTGGGATGGAACCAACTGGTGACCCATTTAATTCTATTATTAAACTAGAAACAACTAGCCCTTCTAAACCTCTTAATCCAATGATTAACGCAGGTGCGTTAGCTATTACAAGCATGCTTACAGGAGATAGTAACGAAGAGAAGATGGAACGAATTCTTCGCTTTGTACGTGATATCACAGACAATCCTACAATTAACTACTCTTCCAAAGTAGCCATCTCTGAACTAGAAACTGCTTACTTAAATCGATCTCTTTGCTACTATATGAAGCAAAACGGCATCATTGATGGTAATATCGAAGAATTAATGGACTTATACACACGCCAATGTGCAATTGAAGTAAATTGCATTGATCTAGCACGCATTGGTTTAATCTTTGCAATGGATGGCTACGATCCATATAAGAAAAAACAAATTATCCCAAAACATATCACAAAAATTTGTAAAACCTTTATGGTAACTTGCGGCATGTACAATGAATCTGGAGAATTTGCGATTCGTGTTGGAATCCCCGCAAAAAGCGGTGTCGCTGGTGGAATTTTCGGTTGTGTAAAAGGAGAAATGGGAATCGGTATTTTCGGACCAGCTCTAGATGCAAATGGAAATAGTATTGCTGGATTTAAAATATTAGAATTGCTTTCTGCTCAAGAAGGTTGGAGCATTTTTTAAAAAGGGGTCCTAATGATAATTTTCGGCATTATTTATAAGTGAATTTCAAATTCCAACAAATAAAAAAGTTATCCTCCCCCACTTCGATAGGATAACTTTTTTTATTATGCATATTTGCTCCCCCTTCCCGAATAATATAGTACAACCTAACGCTATACGGTGGAGGTGTAAAAGAAATGAAACTCATTTTTCAAATGGAGGAACAACCTGTCCTAGAGAAAACAATTCTTCTTTTTATACTTAGTATTGTAGAAAGCTTAAAACTGAAAGTTGTTTCCCCCGATGAAGCTTATCGATACATATTCAATTTAGAAGTATTGGAATTATTAATGGATCGAAATATTGATGATCAAGTTCTAGAGCTTATTCATTTTGGCATGGGGCTTGAAGACATTCATCATGTCCTCCCCGAAGAACTTGAACCAAGTATTGAAGAGTTAAAATGGCGTTGTATTCAAGCGCTTGGTGAATATGAAATGTATGAAGAATCACAACAGCTAATTGAAGATATACGCTAAAAAAGCACCTATATAGGTGCTTTAATGTTTCTTTAAGCTATTTTTATACGTTTCAATATTAACAGGTAATTCTTCCTCTTCTAACGTATGCTCATTCACATCTTTATGAATGAACGCCCCTTTAGGTGGCTGATGATCATGACCTTTTTTCTTATGATCAAACGCTTTACCACGTCCCATATTCATACCCCTTTCTAAAAAGAAATCACTGTTAGTATGAAGTTAAGCGTGTCGATATATGCAGTGGTTTGTTATATTTCCGTGGAAATACTCAAATATTGTTTTCAATCTCATTTTACATCAATTGATCGATTCCGATTAGAATCAATAAAATCCCAGCAATAATTGTTGCCCATCTCCCTAAGTATTCCGCCAAAAATCTTTTCCCTATATACGAAAAACCGCTCATACAAACGAAACTAAATATTCCAGAAATAATAGTAAGTAAGTTATCCTTCATATCCAGGATGTTTATGACGTTGACATCCAAATAGATAACAATCTGTAGCGATTGGTATTTCAAATTCTATTTGTGGAACATATCCAGACATAATCTTCTCTATCACATGATTATATTCTTCTTTATTAGAAATTAATTCACTCACACGCTCTTCTTTATCACTTTCTGTCCATCCTTTATCACACTCCTCATCTAGAACATCTTGAATGAGTTCATTTGTCTGTTCGATTACCTTACCGATGATTTCTTGGGCGGATGTTAAAGAACTCACTTTTAGTAGGCAATAAACATATCTGCTTATCCAACGAGGTTCATCCGAATACACTTTCCGACCTTTTTCAAACCAGACAATTGCTTCTTTAAAACACCCCATTTCTATATATAATTCTGCAACTTCAATTTCTCCTATAAAGTTCTCATCTTCTTCTGAAAACAAATCTAATTTACGCTTCGCTTCTGTTGTATTCCCCATTTCAATCAAACATTTAATATGACCGTACATATAATAATCCGAGTTACTTGCACCCATAAGCAAGTATTCTGATGCTTCTTTTAACTCTCTAAGATAATAATTCGCTATCCCTAAATTTTTGTATGCTTCCATAGATGGCTGAATTGTAATAGACTGAAGCAAAATAGAAGAAGCATCCCCCCACATTTTTTTCTTTATATAAATTTCCCCTAGAAGATTATATGAAAAATGCGAGGATGGCTTCATCTCTATAACTTCTTTCATCAATTCAAAGGCGGTTTCAGTGTCTTGTTCTTCATAGATATAAATCCAAGCAAGGTTGTTTAACGATTGAACATTTCTTGCTACTTGCACGGCTTTTTTGAACAATTTTAGCGACTCTTCATATTCATTTTTCTCAAGTAATTCAATTGCCAGTTCATTCAAATTCACTTACATTTCCCCTTTTGTATATTTCACATTATTTTAACATCTGTATATTTTCGGGTAATAAAAAAATCGTACAAACATTAACGTTCGTACGATTCCACGACAGATACTTTTATGTTACATGACGTACCTTAGCAATTTATTAACAAAACCTTAAAATTCTCTTATTTTTGTGTATGACACCATTCGTATATAAAAGCGGTGATTACTTTCGTAAACTCAACTAACTGACTCATTTCAACTTTTTCATTTACAGAATGCGCTTCTTCTAACGTACCAGGTCCATAAATAACAGCTGGAATATTAAACTCGCTAAACCATCCACCATCTGTTACTGTCGCGGACATATCAAGAACTGAACTCCGCTTTAACGTAGACTCATGTATCGAAGCCAGTTTATGTACTGCCGGATGTTCCTTCTCTACTTCTAATGAAGGAAATATTTCACCACGATCAACAATCATCGATTCTCCGCCCCATTCAAACTGTGGTGGATTTTCACGAAGCCATGGATCAGCCATAGCCACCCTACCAATATACTCTTCAATTTCTTTCGCAATCTGATCATGTGTTTCATTTGGATAGAAGTGTACCGTAATCCAGAGTCTGCACTCGTCTGCAACAAACGCTGCATGACGACCACCTTCAATAACAGCTGGGTTAATCGTTGTTGTTCCAAATGGATAGCCTTCATACGTTTTCATTACCGCCCAGTGCCTTTCTAACTCTTGCAAACCTTGCACAATTTTCATCATTTTTTCAATTGCACTTGCTCCAAATAGGCGGCCACCAGCATGAATCATTTGTCTACGCGTTGCATCATGAAATGTTTGCAGACTTTTTACTGTAATCCACCCTGTAATAACGCCACCTTGACCTTGCATATGTAAATCACTCGTATCCACAACGACTGCAAAATCCGCGTTATAACCTCGCTTACAACATTGAAGTGTTCCTGCTTCTCCGACTTCTTCTCCAATTACCGACTGAAAGATTAAATCCCCAGGCAATTCAATTCCTGCTTCTTGTAAAAGCTGGATCGCAAATAAGGCACCAGCTAATCCACCTTTCATATCAGCTGCACCACGCCCAACTAGCCATTCATCTTTCACAAATGGTTCAAAAGGGCTCGTTTCCCAGTTCTCATCCACTGATATTTCTGCCACGTCCATATGCCCATTAATAATTAAACTTTTGTGCGAATCACTAGCTGTCCCCTTTTTTACACCAACAACATTCGGATCATTCGGATAGACATCCCATTTATCAATTATAAAATCACGTTTCATAAAAAAATCAGCGACAAATTGCTGTGCTTCACTTGTATTTCTTGCTGGTGGTGCTGGTGTTTCAAAACGGATTAATGTTTTTATAAGTTCTAATAGTTCCTCTTTCCTTAAATCGATTTGTTCTAGTAGCTGTGAGACTGCCTCATTCATTACAAATTCCCCTTTGCATACATAGTATGTTTCAGCTTTTATTTTTACAAAAAAAGAGACTGTTTACAATTTAACAGTCTCTAATAATCCATAACTTAAGATGAATCTCATCACAAACTTTGCGCTTCTGTTGTATTCGTCTTTTCAATACGTTCCATAGCCTTTTTCTTATTTGTTGTAATCCGATAAAATAGCAAACAGACAATCATAAATGGAATACCACAATACAGTGCCATTCGTTGTTCCGGAATAAATGCCATACTAACAATTACCGTTAAGTTTAATACTAAAGCAAGAAGTGGGACAAATGGATACAATGGGGTTTTAAATTTTAAGTCCTTAATATCCCCTCCTTGCTTTATGTATGTTCTTCTAGCCAAAAGATTAGATAAAGCGATAGATGCCCAGACTAATATTGCACCGAATCCCGCAATGGAGAGAAGCCATAAATAAACTGTATCCTCTGCATAAATACCACATAATAAAGAGAGACAACCTACAATAGTACTTACAATTAATGCATAAATTGGAACACCTTTTTTCGATAACTTACCAAAAATCGGACTAATCATTCCTTGATTAGACATAGACCATAGCATACGAGAAGTTGCATATAATCCAGAATTCGCCACTGATAGTACCGCGGTAATAATAACGAAATTTATAATATCTGCTGCATAAGGGATACCAATTTTATCAAATACAACTACGAATGGACTTTCTATCACTCCTGCTTGTTGCCAAGGGAATAGCCCCGCAAGTATAAAAATGGAAAGTACAAAGAAAACGAGTATACGCCAAACTGTATTATTAATAGCTTTTGGAATGGTTTTCTCTGGGTTCTCACTCTCTCCAGCCGCGATACCAACTAATTCTGTTCCCTGAAAGGAAAAATTAACTGCAATCATTGTAATTAAAATAGCTGTTAGCCCATTTGGAAACAGCCCTCCGTAATCAGTAAAGCTAGAAAACATTGGCGCCGGTTCATTCCCTTTCATATCTAGGAAACCAAACATAGCTGCCCCGCCTAAAATAATAAATGCAACAATTGTAATTACTTTAATACTTGCAAACCAAAACTCGACCTCTGCAAAACTTCTTGAAGATAACGCATTAATAGCAAAAAGTAGAACGGCAAAAACTACGCACCAAATCCACGATGATACATCTGGAAACCAACGTTTCATTAAGATACTAACTGCTATCAACTCAATCCCTATCGTAGCGGACCAGTTTAACCATGACATCCATCCCACTACATAGCCTACCGCAGGTGAAATATGCTTTGTAGCATATGTTTGATAAGACCCTGCATCAGGCATAGCAACCGCCAACTCTCCAAGACAGAGCATCGTTAAATACATAACAAATCCTCCAACAAGATAAGCTACAATCGCTCCTCCAGGACCAGCTTCATGGATGGTATAACCGGATCCTAAAAAAAGCCCGGTACCAATTACTCCTCCAAGTGCAATCATAAATAAATGTCGACTTTTCAACTCCCGTTTTAATTCCTGGTTTTGATTTGTCATATAAATCCCCCCTTTTGTTTTTACAAGAATGCATTAATGTAAACGCTTTAAAATATAAAAATAATAACTCCACTTTTACTACACACCAGAGATGAACCGTAATACAATAATCATTTAGTAACCCTTCTTATGATTTAATTGGCATTTTCATAAATGAAAATAATTGTTTAGAAGAGTGCTAGGAACTAGTACATAATTCCCATAGCTTGTATTAATCACTACCTGTTATTAACATGTCATCTCTTACTGCTATTAATCGTGTTTTATTGGTAATACTTTGTCCCTCTTCCACTTCTAACAATACGATATCACCACTGATTCCTACTTTAATTTCTACTTTCTCTTTATCTATTGTTTCAATTAACGCTAACTTCTCCCACTCATATACATAAGAACTTTCAGTAACAAATAATTTCTCTACTTTCCCATAACAAGGACTGTATACGTTTTCTATAACTGCCTTCATTTTGTAACCTCCTCTTTCTTATTAAATGTTGCTAAAAAGTTATACACTTTATAAAACTTTCAATTCACCCCTAGTCTTTTAATTTAGAGCTTTCATTTACTATGAATGCAAAATGCATACCAACTTCAATTCCCTTGTAAAATTAGAGATGTTTACAAAAAAACTTAATAAGTGCAAAATTTTTTCTAACATTTTTAAGTTTTTAATCGGAAAAAGCGCAAAAATTTTTGCGCTTTTGATGAAATTTTAATAAAATTATAAAAAGTCAGTCTTCATAGGGTATAACAAGGAGAAGATGATACATGCATACAGAAGAAATCAATTTCAAAAAATTAGTTGAGATGAATATGCTATATGAAAATTTACTCAATGAACTTGATATTGGGATCCATATTATTAATGAGGAAAGTAAAACGGTAGTCTACAATCAGAAAATGATGGAAATCGAATCGATGGATCGTAAAGACATACTATACAAAAATCCTTTAGAGGTATTTGTATTTGAAGAGAATCAAACTAGCACTCTTATAGAAGCACTAAAACTCGGAAAAACTAAAAAAAACGTAAAACAGACTTATTTTAATAATAAAGGAAAAGAGATTACAACAATTAATGATACCTTCCCTATAATAGAAAATGGAAAAATCAAAGGTGCTGTTGAAATTTCAAAAGACATTACCCAATTAAAGTCAATGATGAAAACAAGTCTTACTCGAAGGCAAAATACTAAGTTTACCTTTAATCATATAATAGGTAATTCTAGAGCAACTCACTCGATTATTACAGAAGCAAAAAAAGTCACACGTACATCCTCCTCCATACTTATCGTAGGAGAAACAGGAACTGGGAAAGAATTATTTGCGCAAAGTATTCATAATGAAAGTCATCGTTCAACAAAACCTTTTATCTCACAAAATTGCGCTGCTATACCAGAGACCCTAATGGAAAGTCTGTTATTCGGAACGAACAAAGGCGCTTTTACAGGTGCAATAGATAAACCTGGTTTATTTGAAGAAGCTAATGGCGGGACTTTATTGCTAGATGAAATTAACTCATTAAGTCCAGCTCTTCAAGCTAAATTATTGCGTGCTATACAAGATAAAACAATACGAAGAGTCGGAGGAGCACAAGAAAAAGAAGTAGACGTCCGAATCATAGCAACCATTAATGAGGATCCTGTTGAAGCCATAACTCACAATCGATTAAGGAGAGACCTATATTATCGATTAAGCGTTGTAACTTTATTTTTACCACCTCTAAGAGAGCGAAAAGAAGATGTCCCCATGCTTGTTCATCATTTTATTGAAAAATATAATATCGAATTTGGCTTAAAAGTAAAAGGGATAGATTCAAACGTCCAAGACTGCTTTTATAACTACGATTGGCCTGGTAATGTAAGGGAGTTAGAACATATGATTGAAGGCTCTATGAACTTAATAGAAGATGAAGAATTCATTACAACGTTCCATATACCTAAACGCTTTTATGATCTAACCAAAAGAGAATTTGAAGTCCACCCATCGCTAACTAATCAGAATACAGATGATACGCCTAAACCTTTAAAATACACAATGAAAGAAATAGAAAAAGAATACATCTATCAAATTCTTAAAGAAAATAAAGGTAATATCTCACAAACAGCAAAATTTTTAGGGCTCAGTAGGCAAAACCTGCAATATCGATTAAAAAAATATAATTTAAACAGCTAAGAAGACCTATATATCATCTTGATTTCTTTACAATTTCTATAAGTACACTCAAAAAAAGGAAGGGTTGTTCCCCCTTCCTTTTTGATTTATATCTATATCAACTACCAAATTATCTAAAAATCTACCTTCTCCAAATACAATCCACTCGCATCCGCAAGACAGTTAATTTGATTTCGTTGTTTCGCTGCTAAAATTTGCGGGATCGCATCTGCATCTAACTGACCTAAGCCAACTTCTACTAAAGCCCCAACAATCTTTCTCACCATATTATGAAGAAATCCATTTCCGCTCACTCTAATTTGGATAAAACCTTCACTTTCTGCGACATCAAGCATATATACTTCCCGAACCATCGACTTTTTCTTTGATTTAGCGTTTGAAAAAGCAGTAAAATCATGTGAACCAATTAAATATTGAGCTGCTTTTTGCATACTTTCAATATTTAACTTTTTTGAAACGTGCATGCTGTATTTACGCATAAATGGATTCGTATGTTCCTCATTCCAAATCTTATATAAATACGTTTTCGCTTTTGAGTTGTAGCGAGCATGGAAACGTTCAGGAACTTGCTCCACATCCGTGATACTAATATCGTTTGGTACGTATTGATTTAAATACTTTTTCACTTTCGTTTCTGCTAGTTTTTCATCAACCTTAAAGTTAGCGACTTGATTCAGGGCATGTACTCCTGCATCTGTTCTACTGCAACCAATGATTTCTATTTCTTGTCCAATCATTTCTGATAATACACTTTCGATTTTTCCTTGAATGGTATTATCGTTATTCCCAAGGCGCTGCCATCCCTTATAGCGGCCGCCGTCATATTGAATTGTTAATTTGTAGTTGTTCATTGTTTTCTGCTATTAAAAACATAGACATTTGCCTATTCATGTTTTTATTAACAGACTCACCGCCTTTCTTTTTCCGTTACATAAAACAAAAATTCTAAGCACTCTATGATGTTTTTCGTAATCTTCTTCTCATAGTAACACAAGAGAGCTCATTTAGTGTCTACTTCTGCCAATGTATTATGCGCATAGACTATACATATTAAATCAATAGTGTACAATCTAGTTCACGAACGCGATCCATGTTCCTGCAAGAACTTCTGCAACTCTTCTTTATGCTGTACATTTTTCTCCCACTCTTCGCACTCCTTTAGAAACCTCTTGGTCTACTGGTTATTAACACGTTCATTCTATTGACAAACATCCAAATTTGACCGACTCAACACTATAAAACCTGGTAAAAGGTAGTGAAAATTTAAGAATAATAAGGTAAACTAATCAATGGTTTTGGATGCAAAACACTAGTTTACAGTCGGTTGACGTTGATACCGGGATTATATTAGATATGTGGAGGGAATATTTATGAACAACACAATAAATGAATCAGTTGAAAAAGTTGATAGAAAACGAGCAAACTCAAGCAAGCGTTTTAAAAATTGGAAGTTTGTCACAACGGGTGGCTTCGTTATACTTGCACTCCTAATTGGGGGAATGAGTTATTATCAGGCAACTCGTTTCAATTCACAGGTTACGATTAATGATACAAAAGTCGGCGGTCTAACTACTGATCAGGTAATGCAGAAATTAAAAACATCTGGATTAGAAAACAAGGTCTATGTCGGCCAACAACAAATTTTAGATGAAAAAGATACGCAAACGGAACTTACGGAAAAAGATTTGCCTCAAATTAAGAAGCTATTAAAAAGCCAGTGGACATTTTTTCCTTCCTCAAAGGAAAAAAATTATTCACTGCTACCGGAAAAGGCGAATCAGTATCGAAGCGAAACGATGAAAAAAATTGTAGAAGAAAAACTCATCTCTATGAATAAAGGTTTAAAAGCGCCTCAAGATGCTATGGCGAAGCTCGAACAGGGCAAGGCTTTCATCTCAAAAAGCGTTGACGGAGAACAGTATGATGTTGCTAGTCTATTAAAGGATTACGACAAGAAAAAGTATAAAAGTGAAATCCATTTAACCCCTGTATACATACAGCCTATTAAAGAAAACAATCCGATTGTAAAAAAAGAGGAGAAAGCATTACAAGATCTTCTTCAACAAACCATTGATTATAAGGTACAAAATGAAGTTTACTCTTTAAAAGCTAAAGATCTAATTAAAAATGCCTCTATGTCAAAGGATATGAAAGTTACAATCGACGCGAGCGACATTAAGAACAAGATTGCTGAAATTAATAATTCTAAATCAACATTAAATAAAGACTTCACATTTAAAACCCATTCTGGTTCGGTCATATCGGTAAAAGGACAAGGCTATGGCTGGGCAATAAATGTTGAAAAAGAAGTAAAACGAATCCAAGAAGCCTTCGAAAAAGGGGAAAAATCGCTTTCCGCTTCTAATATTTACGGAAATGGCTGGAATAAAGAAGGCATCGGTTATGAAACAACAGCAAATAATGGCATTGGAGACACGTATGCGGAAGTGTCGATTGCAGAACAGCAAATTTGGATTTACAAAGATGGAAAATTGGCAGTCTCAACGAATGTAGTAACTGGTAAACATAGCACAAGTGAAGATACATCACCGGGTGTGTGGTATATCCTCTATAAACGATCACCGTACACACTCAAAGGCAGCGCAGTAGGTAAACCTGATTATTCCGTTAAAGTGGATTACTGGGCTCCGTTCACAAACAGCGGACAAGGGTTCCACGATGCCGGCTGGCGGACAAATTGGGCAAATAATGCCTATCTAACGGGCGGTTCGGGCGGATGTGTCAATCTCCCTCCTAGCATTGCTAAAACCGTATATGATAATCTCAGTACTTATGAACCCGTTATCGTGTACTAACAAATAGCAGTATCTCAAGTATTTTCTTTATAAAAATAAAGAAGCAAGAAATCCTAAGTAATTTTCTGCTTCTTTGTTTTTATTATTTATGTTCTGTACTTCTCCTGTGCAGGGGGAAAAACAGTTATATACTTAAAACCTATTTACTCATAGTATTGTTCACCGTTACACCTGCAACGGTGAACATTTTATTTAACCTTAGTACTAACTCTAACTTTTTTTAACTTCCCATATATATTCCCATGTCTCTCCTTTATCTTTCGATTGATAAAGTGCGCTACTACCGCCATTATAATCTCCATCTGCTCCTTGTCCAACTAACATATTAAAAACTCCATCTTTCTCATAAGGCATACCAGGAGAATCAAAAGGACTTATAGACTGTCCACTATCTAACTTTACTTCATGAGGTGTATAACTTACCTTTTTAAAAGATATGCCCCCATCATCTGTACGGTATAAATCTCCGTTAGTACTAGAAGTGTGGATTGCTCCTAAAAATCCAAGTTTATCATTTATAAAAGTTATTCCTGATACACTACCAATTCCTCCGATGAATGGGTCTGTATTTATAACCTCCCATGTTTTACCTCCATCAATCGTCTTGCTTAGCGAGTAAAAAGCACTACCTAATGCTTTATCTGTAATACTTAGTTTATAACCAACTTCTTTCGATAGGAAAAACTGTTCCTTGTTATTCGTTACACCCTTCTCTTTGGAGCTCTTTTGATTTGAATTACTGTTTGGTTTACTCCAATTTGGGTCACCTATTAAGTTATATCTAGCAGGTACTAACTCTTTCTCTTTTCCAGGGACGAATATAGATACAGTATATCCAATGATTTCAGAAACTGCTTCTTCAAGTTTATGCTCCTTACCATCCTCATTAATATTAATAATTCCCTCTGTATTGTATCCCCAATCCCTTTTCCCGTAATAAATCAATCCATACTTACTTTCATTCCACTTACTAACTGTTCGCTTAACTGGAATAGCCTTAACCGTTTTAATTAGAGGTTCTACTAGTTTATCATCATCATAATCAGGATTTGCATACCCATCTTGTATTACAGTAATATCTTTTGACTTCTTCTTATCATAAGCTATTAAATAAGTTTCCTCTTTCCCATCAGCATTTTTCCCATAAACAAATGTATCAAACGCTGTGATTGTTCCATCTGAACGAAATGTAAGATCAAAATCAGTTGCCATATATAATTTCTTTGGCAAAGGATATTTTTTATTTATATCTTCAAAAATACCTTCTACTCCATATTCATATATATTATTATGTTTAAATTTAATTGATCTTTCATGTTTTAACCTTTCTATGAACCATGCAAGTTTGCCATTATAATTTGTTGCACTTTTATAAATTTGTACCCCATAAAATGATGTGATTACAACAATAATGATAATAGAAATGTATTTCCATGTAGTTAAATTAGTAAATTTTTTAGATTCATATTCTCTATCTTTTATAATTTTCATTGTAGTAAATGTAATGATAGATATAAAAAATACTATACATAATAATAAAATATAAATATTATAATTCATTCTTCCGTACATACAGAATAAAGCTAACTCATAACAAAAAATCCAGTATCCAATTATTAATATTGGGTTTGTTAATAATGATATAAGTATCCTTTTTGCATTTTTCCTAAATATAAAAATCACTCCTAATTAAATTGCTTATCTTTATCTATATTGAGTATACTTCGTTCCACCCAATATTTGTATACTCCTTTAATCAGCATATTATTTAATTACATGCGAATTAAAATTAAAGTAATCGGAATTGATATAGTAATGAAAAAAATAAAAAAGCACTCCATCATACACAAAGATCAGTGCTAATTTCTTAATTCTAATTTTTATTAAAATTATTCCGATAGGCCTAAAATAAACAATTCGCTTTTAAAATCAAATCACTATCGGCTACTTATACTTATGATGCGGTTCTCCGTAACGCATCTAAATGAGGTACTTTAGAGTGCCTACCATCTAGCCGTTCTGGCGTTAATATAAAAATTTTTATAGCCATGATTTTCTAACGCCGTTCTAATATTTTTTTAAAGGTTACAATGCTTAGACATCTCATCTAATCCTTTTTGTTTTTTGAATGAATCCTCGATATTAATGCCAGCCTATTGTGCTCACTTCTAAAGCCGATTTACACTTTAAATTCATTACTTAACCGCAAAAAGCGGCCCTCATTGTTTTAAAAGAAGTGTTAGTTGTCTTCTTTTAAAAATAGTAGTAGCGAGGTACATTCCGTATGTATAGAGTTTATTTGCAACATAAATTGCTAGTCGATAAGCAAGAGCCTCTCTACTATGAAGGCTCTTGCTCACTGTTACATTTGTATTAAATAGTAATGAAGAACAATCTAAGTGTTATTGTCCAGATGGTTCTTTGTTTGGTTCTTTGTTTGGTTCTTTGCTTGGTTCTTTCACTGGTTCTTTGCTTGGTTCTTTCACTGGCTCTTTGCTTGGTTCTTTCACTGGCTCTTTGCTTGGTTCTTTCACTGGCTCTTTGCTTGGTTCTTTCACTGGCTCTTTGCTTGGTTCTTTCACTGGCTCTTTGCTTGGTTCTTTCACCGGCTCTTTAGCTTTTCCTGGACCTTCATCTGCTCCCGGACCTTTACCTGCTCCTGGACCTTTGCCTGCCCCTGGACCTTCACCTGCTCCTGGACCTTCACCTACTCCTGGACCTTTGCCTGCTCCTGGACCTTCACCTACTCCTGGACCTTTGCCTGCTCCTGGACCTTTGCCTGCTCCTGGACCTTCACCTGCTCCTGGACCTTTGCCTGCTCCTGGACCTTCACCTGCTCCTGGACCTTTACCTGCTCCTGGACCTTCACCTGCTCCTGGACCTTCACCTGCTCCTGGACCTTTGCCTGCTCCTGGACCTTCACCTGCTCCTGGACCTTTACCTGCTCCTGGACCCTCACCTGCTCCTGGACCTTTACCTGCTCCTGGACCCTCACCTGCTCCTGGACCTTTGCCTGCTCCTGGACCTTTACCTGCTCCTGGACCCTCACCTGCTCCCGGACCTTTCCCACCAGGGTGCAAAGGTGATTTCAGATTTGAATAAGAATAAATGATTGATTGTAACGTGCGACTATCTACTGAACCTGTTTCAGGTAGCCCATGTTGTTTTTGAAAATATTTAACTCCTCTGACTGTGGCACTATCATAGTCACCATTAATATTACCTGAGTAACTACCCAGTGATTTCAACATTCCTTGAATCACATAAACATCCGGCCCATGTCCTCCTTTACCAACAGCCAAACTTACTGTTGACATTGATATCAACAGTATGAGAGCTAACACAAAAGTGCCGATACTCTTTCCTAAAATCCTACCTATATTAGCCTTTTTTTACGAGAACTAATTTTTGATTTCCACTTTTTCATTCAATACACCATCCTTAAATTTAAATTTTAATCTAAGACAAAATTACTTTCCCCCAATATTTTTGTTTTATTATGTGAAACTTCCGATGATTTCAAACCAAATTTCCCCTCTTACTCTCAGACATGTTTTCAATAAAAAAAAGAGAACCTCATATATA
>NZ_JAJJBY010000037.1:0-39400 GCF_022625245.1 Bacillus sp. TL12
GTCTGCCGCTCATTTGCGACTCCCTCATGTTAACATCTTCATTTTTCAATGTCAACTAAGTTTTTTAAATTTCTTTTTTCGCTTTCTGCTGTTTCGCATCAGCGACGGTTATTAATATAGCATGTAGAAAAATGAAATGCAACACTCTTTTTAAAACTTTTTTATAAAAATAGCCAAATTTCTTTATTAACCTCATATACTTAATTAAAATAGCCATTTCAGCCCTATCCAATTACTACATATATTTCAAAAGCTAACACCTCATTTGGCAGGAAATCATAACCTCGTTGTTAAAAAGCTTAAGTTATGAATGCATATTGCACTCATTTATTATCGCTACATTACATTGAACAAACTTATAAGGAGGAATATACATATGGACTATACCGATTTACTAATCAAGCTAGGTCTCTCTGCCATTTTAGGATTCGCTATTGGTTTAGAACGTGAGTTAAAGAGAAAACCACTCGGTTTAAAAACTTGCTTAGTCATTTCTATTATTAGTTGCCTCCTTACCATTGTTTCTATTAAAGCAGCTTATACTTTACCCCACACAGATCATATAAATATGGACCCTCTTCGTCTCGCAGCTCAAATTGTCTCCGGAATTGGTTTTTTAGGTGCAGGGGTTATATTAAGAAGAGGAAATGACAGTATTGCTGGATTAACTACTGCCGCTATGATTTGGGGAGCTTCTGGTATTGGGGTTGCCGTTGGAGCAGGTTTTTATATTGAAGCAATTTTCGGCATGTGCTTCCTTCTGATTAGCGTTGAGCTTATCCCATTAACGATGAAATTTTTAGGACCAAGGTCACTACGGCAGCGTGATATCGTTGTGAAACTTGTTGTTGTACGCCGAATGGAAAATATCGCTATTGTTATTGAAGAAATAAAAGGAATGGATATAAACGTAAAGAATATGAAGCTAAAAACATTAGAAAACGGTTCACATTTTTTACAACTAAAATTGTCAATTGACCAAAAAAAACATACAGCTGACGTCTACTATGCACTGCAACATTTAGAAATTGTACAACAAACGGAAGTTGAAAGCATGTGATATTTCGAAAAAACTCTCTTATAAAAAAGAGAGTTTTTCTTTTTTTCATAATGGTAACAATGTAGCTATACAAAATGAGGAGGAATATAAATTTGAATTCACGTACCAATATAATAGATGTATTTCGAGACTCCATTATTTTTCGTTTAGTTACCTTCATTATCGTACTTATTACTGTGTTTGGTTTTCTAATATACAAATTAGAACCGAAGTATTTTTCTACATGGTTTGATGGTATATGGTGGGCGATTGTCACCACATTTACTATCGGTTACGGTGATTACGTCCCACACACACCTGTAGGGAAACTCGTCGGTATGCTTCTTATCTTAATAGGAACAGGATTTTGTTCCTATTATATGGTGCTATTCGCTACTGAAATGATTAGTAAACAATATATGAAAATTAAAGGAGAAGAAGCGGCTTCTTGTCATGGTCATATGATTATTGTTGGGTGGAATGAACGCGCCAAACACGTAGTAAGCCAAATGCATATTTTACAGCCAAACCTTGATATCGTACTCATCGATGAAACACTTTCTTTGCTTCCAAGACCGTTTCATCATTTAACCTTTATTAAGGGGTGTCCACATCACGATCAAACTTTGTTAAAAGCCAATATCAAGACTGCCCACACCATTTTAATAACAGCAGATAAAGAAAAAAACGAAAGCTTAGCTGATATACAATCGATTTTAAATATTTTAACTGCGAAAGGATTAAATCCAACTATTCATTGTATTGCCGAACTACTTACTTCCGATCAAATTCAAAATGCAACGAGAGCTGGAGCAACAGAGATTATTGAAGGGAATAAATTAACAAGCTATGTCTTTACTGCGTCCCTTTTATTTCCTTCCATTTCAGGTGTATTATTTACACTTTATAATGAAATCTCAGAAAGCAAATTACAACTAATGACTGCTCCCCCATCCTATATTGGAAAAACTTTCGAAGTTTGCAGTAGCCTGCTTTTAAAACAAGATACTTTACTATTAGGTATACAGCGCGATGAACAATATCACATCAATCCCGTACATTCTTTTATTACTATTGAAAGTGACGTCTTTATCATAATTAAGCATTGATAAGATGCTGCTCTAGCTCTTTTACTAATACCTTTCCGATATCAATATATTTTCGTTTTATATTGCCATCTGCATCTTTCGGTTCTGCAAATTGATCTAATCCACTTGTCCCAGCTGCAAGCGTGTTTACTTGATCATCAAGTTCGTCTTGATATACATGTGAAAGAAGATACGGTGTTTCAAGACGAACTATTACCCCGGGTACATCAAGTTCTCCTTCTACTGCTGTAAATGGTACCCGTAAAAACTGATAACCTTCTTCCTCATCTATTTTATAATCGAAGCATCCTTTATCATAATCCCAATTGCCACCGATGCTATACCCAAGCGGTTTCAATGTTTCCTCTAGCTTAAAAAGAGCATATGTATGACCTTCTAAATTTGATTGAATCGGAATCAAGCTATTCATCCTTTCTAGACTTTTTCCTTAGCATGCCCGTTCCGATATGAATATATCGGCGAAACCAACATCTATATCATATCGATTTACCAGCAATATCTGACACTTCGCCTTCCAAATTTAGATCATAAAAAAACTGTTGGGGATCTTCCCAACAGTTTTTTTGCTACAGCGGTTCTGAACGAGCCATTTCCGCTTTCCTTTGTCCAGCTTCAGCGGCTAGAACCTCCGGTCATTTCGCTCTCTCGGTCGAAGCAAAAAGCGCTTCTTCGTCGAGAGCTCCAATGTCCTGCGGTTCTGAGCAAGCCGCTTCCGCTTTCCTTATTTCAAACGCTCTTCTAATTCTGCTTTTAGTTCTTCGAACCCTGGTTTTCCAAGTAGAGCAAACATGTTTTTCTTGTATGCTTCTACACCTGGTTGGTCAAATGGATTTACGCCTAGTAAGTAGCCGCTCATCGCACATGCTTTTTCGAAGAAGTATACAAGGTAACCAAATGTATACTCATTTAATTCTGGAATGTTAACGATTAAGTTTGGTACTCCGCCATCGCTATGTGCAAGTAATGTACCTTCGTATGCTTTTGTGTTTACGAAGTCTACTGTTTCACCAGCAAGGTAGTTTAAACCATCTAAGTCGTTCTCATCTAATTCGATTTTTAATTCATGTGTAGATTTCCCTACTTTAAGAACTGTTTCAAATAGATCACGACGTCCTTCTTGAATGTATTGACCTAATGAATGTAAATCAGTAGAGAAGTTTGCTGAAGATGGGAAAATACCCTTTTGATCTTTTCCTTCACTTTCACCAAATAACTGTTTCCACCATTCAGCAAAATATTGAAGTGCTGGCTCATAGTTAACAAGCATTTCAATTGTTTTACCTTTATTGTATAAAGCATTACGTACAACTGCATATTGATAAGCTGGGTTTTCTTCTAGCTCAGATTTTGCAAAATCGTTACGACCAGCAGCTGCACCTTTCATCATTTCTTCAATATTTAAACCGCTAACTGCAATTGGTAATAAACCAACTGGTGTTAATACAGAGAAACGACCACCAACATCATCTGGAATTACAAATGTTTCGTATCCTTCTTCGTCAGCTAATGTTTTTAAAGCACCACGCGCTTTATCAGTTGTTGCATAAATACGTTTACGAGCTTCTTCTTTTCCATATTTCTCTTCTAATAATTTACGGAACAAGCGGAATGCAATTGCAGGTTCTGTTGTTGTACCTGATTTGGAAATAACGTTAATGGAGAAATCTTTACCTTCTAATACATCCATTAAATCTTTCATGTAAGTGGAGCTAATGTTTTGTCCAACAAATAGCACTTGTGGAGTTTTGCGTTGTTCTTTAGAAAGCGTATTGTAGAAAGAATGGTTTAACATTTCAATTGCTGCGCGTGCTCCCAAGTAAGAACCACCAATACCTACAACAAGTAAAATGTCTGAGTCATTTTTAATTTTCTCTGCACTCTTTTGAATGCGAGCAAATTCTTCTTTGTCATATTGAAGCGGAAGCTCTACCCACCCAAGGAAATCGTTCCCAGCTCCTGTTTTTTCATGGATTGCATGATGTGATACTTTTACTGCATCACGTAAATAAGTTAGTTCGTGTTCACTGATGAACGATAACGCTTTAGAATAATCGAACGTTACATGTGTGCTCATCTTTTTCCCTCCAATTATGTATATGTATTTCTGTATTCACTTTAGCGAAACTGAGGTTGTAAATCAAGCAATTGGAGAATTGTAAACGTAACCAATATTTATTTTTTTAAAAAAAGTTCATTTTTTGCATAAAAATTCGCATTTTTCGGTATAGACGTATATACATCATATAATAGATATTTTTTATGTATAAAAACTCCACAAGACAACCATTCTATAAAAGAGTTAAGTCTTATAAAGCGCAATTTTCCCTTATAACAAAAGACTTGCTTATGCTTCACATTTAAGGAGGGCTATTTGAGATGAGTACTTTACAACGTATTGCACTAGTATTCACTGTAATCGGTGCCATTAACTGGGGACTTATTGGATTCTTTCAATTTGACTTAGTAGCAGCTATTTTCGGTGGACAAAACTCTGCTCTCGCGCGAATTATTTACGGTATCGTTGGTATTTCTGGGCTCAT
Organism: Bacillus sp. TL12; assembly: GCF_022625245.1. Lineage (NCBI taxonomy): Bacteria > Bacillati > Bacillota > Bacilli > Caryophanales > Bacillaceae > Bacillus > Bacillus sp. TL12. The sequence goes on from NZ_JAJJBY010000037.1 coordinate 4,689, forward strand.
TAATCTTGGTTTACTATTCAAACCATCTGAAAATCTTGGCACTGACCCAGAAACACATGAAGTTCGATAATAGGTATGTCACCTTTCCCATCCGACATACGAATATGATTGCATGCAATCATATTTGCTAATATATATCATAACCAAGCAAAAAGAGGATCACTGTTTAGCGATCCTCTTTTTACTTGGTTAACTGTGATTCTTCAATCCACTCTGTTAGCTTTTCGCGAAGCGTATTAAACCCTTTATCAGATGGCTTTGGTACGATGATTCTTCCTTGCTTGCGCTTTGCTGCTTTTAACGATAAACTCATTTTTCTGTGTTCTTCATCAATTGAAAGTACCTTTACTTCTACCGTATCTCCGACCTTTAAAAAGTCATGAATATCTTTCACATATCCATTTGTAATTTCAGATATGTGCACAAGCCCTTGTGTTTCTTGATCCAGTGCTACAAATGCACCGTAATCTTGAATTCCAGTTACTTTCCCTTTTACAACCACTCCTGTTGTGTATTGTTCTGACATATGAAACACTCCCATACGTTTACCATTTTCTCTGCGTTTTGCAGATTGCAGTAAAAGTACCCACCTCAAAATTCAGACAAATATAGCTACGCGAAGTGAGTAACTGCTCATAAATACGCGATTGGTGAAAGCATACTCTCAAGCAAACAAAATATATCACTCAAGAAAAACTCCACTCTATATTAGTAAATTATACCACTAGCTTCCCTTTCATTCAAAATTCATGAAAAAGTTTCCTTTAGTAAGTATAATTTTCAAATATTTGGATAGAATACTAACACATGGCTTTCTAGTATTCCCCCCCTTTTATGGACAAAACGTATTCTGTTTTGTCCTTTTTTTATTCTCTACAAATCGTTTCATGCGCTTCATCGCTTCCATTAATTGCTCAAGTGAAGTTGCATAGGAACAACGAACAAACCCTTCACCACTCTCACCAAATACATTTCCAGGTACAACTGCAACTTTTTCTTCTAACAATAACTGTTCTGCAAATTCTACTGAGGATAATCCTGTAGAAGAAATAGAAGGAAATACATAAAAAGCTCCTCCTGGCACATGACATGTTAAGCCCATTTCGTTAAACAATGTTGTCATAAAATTACGACGTTTTTTATAACTGTCTCTCATTCGAATGACTTCATCATTCCCAAAGCGAAGCGCTTCCAAAGCTGCAAACTGTGACATCGTCGGTGCACACATCATTGAATATTGATGAATTTTCAGCATTAATTCTGAGAAATGTACAGGAGCCGCAATCATTCCAAGGCGCCATCCGGTCATCGCAAATCCTTTTGAAAACCCTGAAATTAAAATGGTATGGGCACGCATATTTTGAATGCTTGCAAAACTCGTATAAGCCTCGTCATATACAAGCTCTGCATAAATCTCATCCGATAATACAATGAGATTATACTTTTCCACGATTACCGCTAATTTTTCTAATTCATCCCTGTTTAAAAGTGCTCCCGTTGGATTATTTGGAGAGCAAAGTAAAATAGCTTTTGTTTTTGTTGTAATAGCTGCTTCTATTTGCTCCGGCTGTACTTTAAATGCCGTTTCTAAAGAAGTTGCTACTGGAACCGGTACTCCACCAGCTAATGTAACTAGTGGTGCATATGATACAAAGCTCGGTTCAATGATGATTACTTCATCGCCCGGATTTACAATGGCGCGCATCGCAACATCTAATGCTTGGCTCGCTCCAACCGTAACAATAATTTCTTCATTTGGGTCATATGAAACATGAAATTGCTTTTGAATATACTTTGCTATTTCTTGACGCAACTCCAATAATCCTGCATTTGCAGTATATGCTGTGTATCCTTCCTCTAACGAACGAATACATGCTTGTCTTACATGCCATGGTGTAACAAAATCCGGCTCTCCCACTCCAAGTGAAATAACACCTTTCATACTTGCCGCTAAGTCAAAAAACTTACGGATACCGGATGGTTGTAAAGATTCTGCTACTCTTGATAGCTCAAACTGCTTCATGGTGCCACCACAATTCGTTTATCATCATCAGTTTTGTCATAAATAAGTCCCTCATGTTTATATTTTTTTAAAATAAAATGAGTTGTTGTTGAAACAACTGATTCAATTGTTGCTAATTTTTCCGAAACAAATGTTGCTACTTCAGCCATAGTCTTTCCTTCTAGCGTAATAGAAAGATCATATGTCCCCGACATTAAATAAACCGATTTCACTTCTGAATAACGGTAAATTTGCTCAGCAACTGCATCGAATCCAACTCCATGTTTAGGTGTAACTTTCACATCAATCATTGCAGTTAAACCGGTATGTTCTTTTACTTTTGTCCAATCAATATGTGTAACGTAATCCACAATGATTTTTTCTCTTTCTAATTTCTCAATCATTTCTTTTACTACTTCTACTTCTATATTTAACATTTTCGCTAAAGTTTCTACGGATAAACGACTATTTTTTTCAAGACAAGCTAATAATTCTAATTCTTTTTCAGTCACCATATTCTTCATCCTTCCTTTTATTTGTTTTTAAATTATACAGATATCCTTTTATGTTTGAAAAGAAGATTTTTTTAGAGAATTGTGTAAAAATAAAGTGAAACTTTAATCAGTGGGGGTTTTCCTCATCCCCCACTGATTATTAGTTGAACCAATCGGGCCTTTACGGGCAGTAATACTCCCACCTAACTTCTTTGCTCCCGCCGAATTTTGAGGTGGGAGTATTACTGCCCGTTAGTGCGGGATAAAAAAGAAAGGGGCTAAAACCGTGAAACCAAAAGTATATATTGCTGATCGCGTTCCAAAATTTGTAGAAACATATATCTCTGAGCATTGTGAATATGAAAAATGGGATAGTAGTGAGAAGATACCTCGTGAAGTTTTATTAGAAAAAGTACAAGATAAACAGGGTTTGCTTAACTTTGGTGCAAAAATTGATGAAGAATTGTTACAAGCAGCTCCTCACTTAAAAGTTGTAAGTAACATTTCTGTTGGCTATGATAATTTTGATTTAGAAGCGATGAAGCGTAAAAATGTGATTGGAACAAATACGCCATATGTATTAGATGATACCGTTGCTGATCTTGTTTTCGCCCTCATGTTATCAGCAGGACGCCGCGTATGCGAACTTGATTCTTATGTGAAACAAGGGAAATGGGACGATGAAATTAAAAAAGAACATTTCGGATTAGACATCCACCATAGTACAATCGGGATTATTGGAATGGGACGAATTGGAGAGGCTGTTGCCAAGCGAGCAAAATTCGGATTCGATATGAACGTTCTTTATTATAACCGTCGCCGTAAAGAAGAGGCTGAACAAAAATTTGATGCTACATATTGTGATTTAAACACGCTATTAGCGCAATCAGATTTTATCGTTCTTCTCACTCCATTAACAGAAGAAACATATCATCTCATTGGAGAAAAGGAATTTTCATTAATGAAAGAAACAGCAATTTTCATTAATGCTTCTCGCGGGAAAACAGTCGATGAGGATGCATTAATTGAGGCCTTGCAGCAAAAGAAAATCTTTGCAGCAGGCATCGATACATTTACAACAGAACCAATTGAAAAAGATAATCCGCTCTTATCCTTAACAAACGTTGTTACTCTGCCACACATTGGATCTGCGACATTAAAGACAAGACACGAGATGGCAATGACAGCTGCGAAAAATCTAGTAACCGGGTTAGAAGGGAATACGCCGCCTAATATTGTGCGTGGATAAAGTGAAACTTTAATCGGTGGGTTTTTTTCATCCCACCTACCTCCCCTCTACTGAATTTTGAGGTGGAAGTACTACTAAAACTAAACAATCCAAAAGGCAAGATGGATAATCCCCATCTTGCCTTTTTTTGTTAACATAAATTTTTCCCCACTAGGAGATGCTATGAAAAAAATCAATGGAGTGAAAGAAAATGAAACTTGAGATAGAGCATCCCTACTTCACTTTTTCCACTCGCGGCACTACCGTTCACTACGAGTTATATGAGCACCATAGTAAAGAGGCCAGACCAACGTTTGTACTCGTTCATGGTTTTCTATCATCCTCATTTAGTTATCGGCGACTCATCCCATTGCTTACTAAAGAAGGCACTGTTGTCGCACTTGATTTGCCACCGTTTGGAAAAAGTGATAAATCAAATCATTTTACATATTCCTATCGTAATTTAGCAACTGTAATTATTGATTTAATGGAACATTTAGCATTGCAAAACATTGTGTTAGTCGGTCATTCAATGGGCGGACAAATCTCACTCTACGTCAATCGCCTACGTCCTGATTTAATTAACAAAACGATTTTACTATGCAGTTCAAGTTACTTAAATCGAGCAAATCTACCTTTAATTTATTCTTCCTACTTACCATTTTTCCATTTATACGTGAAAAATTGGATTATTCGAAGAGGCATTGTTCATAATTTAATGAATGTCGTTCACGATCACTCTTTAATTGATGATGAAATGATGGAAGGTTACGCTGCTCCCTTTTACGATAACCGGATTTTTCCTGCTTTAACGCGAATGATTAGGGACCGGGAAGGGGATTTATCGTCAGCAGAATTACGAAAAATTGAAACACCAACTTTACTCATTTGGGGCGAAAAAGACCGTGTTGTTCCTGTTCATGTCGGGCAACGGTTGCACGGTGACTTACCGAACTCTAAATTTATTTCATACGAAAATACAGGGCACTTACTACCAGAGGAAAAACCAGAACATGTATATGAAGAGATCATGGCATTTTCAGCACAGTAATTCCGATATATCATTGATTCCAGCTAATATATCAATCGTTCTCCAAAACAGGGCATGACCCACCAAAAAATAAAGGCTGTCGAAACACCCGACAGCCTACAATGAACAGCTTCCACCTTCTTTTAGTACAAGTAATTCCTCTGCTAGCTTCTCACATTTTTCGATAGCCGGCACTTCTTCAAACGACATGAAATAAATATGCTGAATTTTTTTTGCAATATATTTCGGATCGTCAAACGCACTTACCACGTACACAACATCACTTGCTTCTGTTTCATAAAATTCTGGCCCCATTTGAAATGGATCCCAGTTCTTCACCATTTCTACCATCTTTTCATATGCACCCATCTACTTCCCGCCTTTTCCACTTTTTAAATCTTTTCTTTATCGTATCATATCAGCTATGCTAGAAGAAGTAAGGAACTTTCACAAAACCATGAAGGGAGCAACAATATGCAGCAATTTCATAAAACTATAAATCGTCGTGGAACCCATAGTGTGAAGTGGGATACATATGAGAATGAAGAACTGTTACATGCATGGATTGCCGATATGGATTTCCCTATTCCAGAACCAATTCAAATTGCATTACAAAAACGTCTTGAACATCCTATTTTCGGATATACAATACCGCCAGAAGAGATTACCGATACGATTTGTCAGTGGACAAAAAGCCAATACAATTGGGAAATAAAAAAAGAGTGGATTGTATTTAGCCCAGGTATCGTCCCGGCTCTTAGTGCAAGTGTACAAGCTTTAACAAACGAAGGTGAATCTGTACTTGTACAACCACCTATCTACCCGCCATTCTTTGATATGGTCAGAAAAAATCAACGCCACCTGTGCGAAAATCCGCTACATTTACAAAATGGTTCCTACACCATGGACTTTGAACATTTAGAAACACAGTTTAAGCAAGGTGTAAAACTCATGTTTCTTTGCAGTCCGCATAATCCTGTTGGACGCGTTTGGACAAAGGCTGAACTAACAAGACTTGGAGATTTATGTGAACGATATAATGTAATCGTTGTCACGGACGAAATCCATGCCGACATTATTTTCTCGGGTCATACCCACACACCGTTTGCTTCCTTATCTAACTCATTAGCGGCGCGTACCATTACTTGTATGGCACCAAGTAAAACATTTAATATTGCAGGGTTACAAGCATCAATCATTATTATTCCAGATCAAAGGATTCGGGATGCTTTTACATCTGTACAATACCGCCAAGGTTTTCATGGACTAAATATATTTGCTTATGTGGCAATGCAAAGTGCCTATACAGAGTGTAACGAATGGTTAACAGACATCCGTTTATATATGGAAGAAAATGCTCAGTTTGCTCGTGAATTTATTGAAACGCATATCCCTGCACTTTCTGTCATTCAGTCAGAAGGTACTTTTTTACTATGGGTTGATTGCTCTCGCCTTGGACTCTCTCAAGAAGAACGCACAAAGCGACTTGAAGAAAAGGGCAAAATTATTGTGGAACCAGGTGAAAAATATGGAACAGGTGGTGGACAGCACATTCGTATTAATATCGGTTGTCCAAGAAAGCAACTTGAAGAAATACTGCGCAGACTGAAGTATACATTTTCATAATCAACTAAAAAAGCTACCTTTTCGAAGGTAGCTTCTACTTTTTCTTGGCGGCTGCTGCCTTTTCTACAATGACACCACAAGCAATTCGATTCCCTGCATTTCCAGCAGGCTGCGACATTCCATCATCAGGCTTTTCCGTAATAATGATAGATGCACCATCTTTTCGATGAAGCGTCGTTTTTCCTTCTTCAAGTGATACATTCGGCGCCTCAATTTCCGCTTCAATCGTGCCTTTATCATCTGCAATTACATTCGGCAAATCACCATTCTCTGCACCTTTTGGATTCATAAGTCCATGTTTCTTTTTCTCATCTAAATTAAAATGATTACCAGCTGATACGAAACGAGGTGCTTTACACTCCCCCATTTCATGAATGTGTAATCCATGCGCTCCTGGTTCGAATCCTTCAGCCTTAATGGATATTTTCACACCACCCGTTTGTTGCTTCACTTTCGCTGTACCTACTTTATCACCAGAGGCGTTATGTAATTTCACCTCGATTTCTTTCGGGTTTCCTTTATCGCAACCTGTCATAAGAAACAGCAAACAACACCCAAATAAAAGCTGCTTTTTCATCACAATTCCCTCCAAAATACATTCTGCCCTTAGATTGTCCGAGCATAGAGGGAAACATACCACACGAAATTACTGTTTCTTCTCAGCTAATAGCTTCTTTTCTACCTTCTGCAAACGTTCTGCTTCTCTTTTTGATACGCGAATAAACATGCGCCACGTTGCAATTGCACCGATGATAAATAAAACACAAACAATCCCGGGAATAATGTATTCCGTTTTATCTTCTGGAAAATATAATGGCATCATAAAAATCACTCCTTTATTTTTCTACAATCTTACTCCTTTCAGTAACCCCTATGGAAAAAGTACATCTATATCTGTGAGTTCATCGAAGCAAACAATGCATACCTTCACGACGTTTACTCATCAGAATTTTCTGTCATATCTTTTTGAATTATAACATTTTTCGTACCCTAAATCATTCTCCACCAAATGATTTTTTTGACTCCATCCCGCTCTTTCCTTACTATAAACTTGAGGTGAAAAATATGAACGAAACATTCCAAATTGGTGATATCGTTACTGGCATTTACAAAACAGGAAAATATATCGGCGAAATTACAAACAGCCGTCCCGGGAGCTATGTTGTCAAAGTATTAGCTGTTTTAAAGCACCCTACGCAAGGCGATTTACATAATGTGAAACAAGCTGATGTACCATTTTTCCATGAACGACGCGCTTTAGCTTTTCGCGAACAAACTAATATTCCGCAACCAATGGTGAGAAAATATGAAGGGGATATCCCTGATTATAAAGAATCTCTGAAGGCGGCATTAGAAGCACAAATGAATGCATTTTTGGAAGATGATTCTCCTTTCGCAAAGCGTAGTTTACAAACACTCCAGCAATTAAAACAAGATTACAAGCTGTAAAAACAAAACGACCAAATTACACAGTTTGTAATTTGGTCGCTATTGTGTACTCACTTTCTTTAACACTTTCGAAAAGTCTATAAGCTCCCCTAAAGTCGGTGGAGATGGCTTTACTAAATATTCTTTGTCCTTTTCAACCAACTTAAAAATATTATAAGTCGTCATCGCATCATCAAGCGCACAATGATGCTTTCCTGTTCCTACTTTCCCGTATGCCTCAATCGCTTTCCATAATCCAGTTTGATTCCGTTCTCCAAAGAAACGTTTATACTCGAGAGATAAATCTCGGCATTGTCCTGAAAAAGGGAACGCTACACCTACAGCCTCACAATTATGCTTCAATACTTTCATATCCATATTGCCCCACGTTACAATCGTTGTTTGACAACGCTTTTCATATTGAACAAGTTTTTCGACAAGTTCCAAAAAAGAAATCCCTCTATCTACCGCTTCCTGTTTAATCCCTAGAAATTTTTTGCACCGCTCTGTTAAGCATGAAAAAGTTTCCGGCCTTACATAAGATGAATACGTATCTTCCACTACACAATCCACAACTGATACGAGTCCCACCTCAATAATCTCTGGAAAAAAACCCTTTGGTTTTTTTCTATTTTGTGGCATCGTGAACTCGAAATCTAAAAATAAAAATTGTTTTTCATCCATACGATCCCTTCCTTATCATTTCGTCTACTTTCTCCTCCTACACGAACATTCTCGAATGCTAATCATTCAGATTGGATGTATCTTATGTATATGTCAAATAACCGCAAATATTTTCAAAAAGGAGAAAAATTCATTTACATAGAAAATATGACAAAACAAACCCTTTCATTTACATCCGACATTTTTCTACTTTATAATGGCTTTAAGTGTGTTTCTTCCAAAAATTTATGACACACTAAGAAAAGTTACCCGAAAGGAGATGGAATTTTTGCACGAAACAACGCAAGAAATCGCAAACTGGCAATATTACTTTGCAATCGCAGTCTTTCTAATTACATATGCCATTATCATTTCAGAAAAAATTAATCGTGCTGTTATCGCACTTCTTGGTGCAGCACTGATGGTAATAGTAGGTGTTGTTGATTTACACAATGCTTTTACAAAACATATCGAGTGGGGAACAATTACGCTACTGATCGGTATGATGATTTTAGTTAACATCACGAGTAAATCGGGCGTGTTCCAATATGTTGCAATTAAAGCCGCTAAACAAGCACAAGGAAGTCCAATTAAAATTTTAATTTCTCTTTCTTTGCTTACCGCGATTGGTTCCGCATTTCTAGATAACGTAACAACTGTACTTCTTGTTGTTCCTGTTACTTTATCTATTACGCGCATTTTACAAGTAAATCCTGTTCCATATTTACTTTCTGAGATTATTTTCTCAAATATTGGGGGAACAGCAACATTAATTGGTGATCCTCCAAACATTATGATCGGTTCTGCAAATAAACATTTAGATTTCAATGCTTTCTTATTCAACTTAGCACCAATCGTGCTTATCATTATCGCTGTGACAGCAACAATGATTTATTTTATGTACCGAAAGCAGCTCATCGCTGATCCTGTACAAGTAAAAAAATTAATGAGCTTAGATGAAAAACAATACATTAAAGACCCTGTATTAATGAAAAAATCTTTAACAGTACTTGGTCTTACAATCCTTGGATTCATGACTCATTCTATTTTCCACATTGATGCAGCCGTAATCGCATTAACAGGTGCTACTGTACTTATGCTAATCGGTGTAAAAGAACATGAAATTGAAGAAGTATTTGCTCATGTAGAGTGGATTACAATTTTCTTCTTTGCTGGTCTATTCGTACTCGTTGGTGGACTCATTGATATCGGACTCATTAAAATGCTAGCTCAAAAAGTAATTAATTTAACAGGCGGGGATATTTCTTACGCGTCTATCCTTATTTTATGGGTATCTGGTATTGCATCAGCAACGATCGATAACATTCCATTCGTTGCAACAATGATTCCACTTATTAACGATATGGCAGTCGGTCTTGGTCTATCACCTTCCGATGCACAAATCGACGTATTATGGTGGTCATTAGCATTAGGAGCTTGTCTAGGCGGAAACGGAACATTAATCGGTGCTTCCGCTAACGTAATCGTAGCAGGAATCGCAAGCCGTGAAGGACATAAATTTAGCTACATGGAATTCTTAAAATTCGGTTTCCCGATTATGATTGTTTCATTAATTATCTCTCACATTTATATTTATCTGCGTTATTTAATGTAGAAATAAAAAGCGACAGTGGCTCGTTTAGCTCTGACTCGCTAAGGTTCTTTCACACAGAAAGTGCTCTTTACTTTCTCGTGTGGAAAGTCCTTAGACACGAAGAGCTAGCCGCTGGAGCTAGATTCCTTAAAAAGCGGCAGTGACTAGCAAAAAAGAAAGGCTATCGTTGCAACGATAGCCTTTCTTTTTCATATATCAGCGATTTTTTCAATATATCAACCATTCGACACAACATACCGACTGTTCGACAATGTTCAACAGAACACCTTAATTAAATCCTAATATTTCGTTGGCTCATTTCGAATTAAAAACAAATGAATTGGAAGAAAAATAGAACATGTTATCACATGAATAATCGTAAATAATACCGAATTCGTACCATACCGGTCCAAAATGGCATATACCAAATAAATTGACAGAACAAGCGAGACTCCTGTTGCTAGCACACTTATAATCGGAATAAAATTTAAAATAAAACATAGAACATATATCCCAAATACTTTCCACCCTGCCCCTTCTTTCAAAAATCCAGGCAACTTCTCCCTTGCCAAGTCCCCCCACACTTTACTATTTAAAAACGGAATAAAAGCAAGAACACCATCATTAGCACCATCATTTTTCGCCATCGTATAAAGTGCAAATGCCGTTAATATATACGCAAGGACACCCCAAATTACAATAATTAAAATAAAAGTAAAACTAAGCGCTAAAAAACCAGCAAATATACCTTGATCTTCCATCGCTCCCTCTCCCTTCTACTCTCATCATATTTTTTTATATCCATTTCTAATCACTTCTTTATATAATATGAATAAGAAGCCTGAAAGGAGAACGATTTTATGCACCCATTTGCAAAAGCCTTACAGCAACATTTCATTGCACATCAAAATCCTGAAAAAGCAGAACCAATGGCTCAATATATGAAAAACCATTTCCCATTTCTCGGTATTCAAACACCGGAAAGAAGAAAGCTATTACGTGAAGTAATACAAGTACATACACTTCCAGACAGAGAGGAATTTCAAATCGTCATTCGTGAACTTTGGTCTTTACCAGAACGCGAATTTCAAGCCGCCGCTCTCGATTTATTACAGAAATATAAAAAACATCTCGATAAAACTCACATCCCATTTTTAGAAGAGCTCATGATAACAAAGTCATGGTGGGATTCCGTTGATGGTATCGTCCCTACATTCTTAGGAGACATCTTCTTAAAATATCCAGAGGCCATTCCTACCTATATTCCGAAATGGATCGCTTCAGAAAATATATGGTTACAGCGTGCCGCAATCTTATTTCAACTCAAATATAAACAACAAATGGATGAAGAACTCCTCTTCTCAATCATTGGACAACTCAAATCTTCAAAAGAGTTTTTCATTCAAAAAGCAATTGGCTGGGTACTTCGTGAATATGCGAAAACGAGTCCAAATGTTGTATGGGAATACGTTCAAAACAACGAACTTGCTCCTTTAAGTAAACGAGAAGCAATTAAGCATATTCGCTCTACTATGAGCACCTCTTCAAACTAAAAGGATAGTAAAATAAGTGAAACACTACCGTATATATCCCTTTAAGCTCTTGCTATGAAAACAAAAGAAGATATCCACTCATTTCCTCCTTCTGTTTTAACATAGCATAGGACTAAAAAAGGCACTGTCCGCTTCTACCCATGAGCAGGTGCTCTCTTCCACCAAAAAAGAATGGTTTTACATCGGTTTTTATTTGGTATCTACATAGATACACTCGTTCCTCTATTGTGATTTAAAAAGGAACGTGATAGAATATGGTCATTATTATTAAATATAGTAGCGATGACGGACTTATAAGTACTTGCACAAAAAGCGATTCAGGGATAGTGAAAGCCTGAAAAAGCGAGGAAACGGCAGTCTCGAGCAATACGTGATAAAGTGGTTGTGTGTTTACGCGCACATCAACTAGGGTGGAACCGCGGGTATACACAAGCTCGTCCCTAGGCAAAAATGCCTAGAGACGAGCTTTTTTGTATTTAAAAGCGTAAGCGGCTTGCTCAAGAAAGTGTCCGCTCAACAAGTACACTCTGTCATCGCCAATACGTTAACTTTTAAAAGGAGGATTTTTATTATGTATTCAATGGAACAAGTTGTAAACTTAGCGAAGCATCGTGGTTTTGTTTTCCCTGGTTCTGAAATTTATGGTGGTCTTGCAAACACTTGGGATTACGGTCCACTTGGTATTGAATTAAAAAATAACGTTAAAAAAGCTTGGTGGAAAAAATTCATTCAAGAATCTCCATACAATGTTGGTTTAGACGCAGCAATTTTAATGAATCCAAAAACTTGGATCGCTTCTGGTCACGTTGGTAACTTTAACGATCCAATGATCGACTGTAAAAAATGTAAAGCGCGTCATCGTGCTGATAAATTAATCGAAGATGCTTTAGATGCAAAAGGTATCGAAATGATCGTTGACGGTTTGACTTTCGATCAAATGGCTGACTTAATGAAAGAACACGAAGTAAAATGCCCAGACTGTGGTAGCCAAGAGTTCACAGAAATTCGCCAGTTCAACTTAATGTTTAAAACATTCCAAGGTGTTACTGAATCTAGTACGAACGAAATTTTCCTTCGTCCTGAAACAGCACAAGGTATTTTCGTAAACTTCAAAAACGTACAACGCTCTATGCGTAAAAAACTTCCATTTGGTATTGGCCAAATTGGTAAAAGTTTCCGTAACGAAATCACACCTGGTAACTTCACATTCCGTACACGTGAATTTGAACAAATGGAACTTGAATTCTTCTGTAAGCCTGGTGAGGAACTAGAATGGTTCACATTCTGGCGTAACACTTGTAAAAACTGGTTACTATCACTTGGTATGCACGAAGAAAGCATGCGCCTTCGTGACCACGGTGAAGAAGAATTATCTCACTACAGTAATGCAACAACTGATATTGAATTTAAATTCCCATTCGGTTGGGGCGAACTTTGGGGCGTTGCATCTCGTACAGACTTCGACTTAAAACGTCACATGGAACATTCTAACGAAGACTTTAACTATATCGATCCACAAACGAACGAGCGTTACGTACCATTCTGCATTGAGCCATCTCTTGGCGCAGATCGTGTAACATTAGCATTCTTATGTGATGCATACGAAGAGGAGCAATTAGAAAATGACTCTCGTACAGTTCTTCGTTTCCACCCTGCTTTAGCACCATATAAAGCAGCTATCTTACCATTATCTAAAAAGCTATCTGAAGGCGCTAGTGAAGTATTCGCAGAACTAGCAAAAGACTTCATGGTAGACTTTGACGAAACAGGTTCTATCGGTAAACGTTACCGTCGTCAAGACGAAATCGGTACACCATTCTGTATCACATATGACTTCGACTCAGTTGAAGACAAAGCTGTTACAGTACGTGACCGCGACACAATGGAGCAAGTTCGTATGCCAATTAGCGAATTAAAAGGCTTCTTAGAGAAGAAAATTCAATTCTAATGATGAAAAGGCTGCCTGTGGGCAGCCTTTTTTATCGTTTCTCTTTAATTGCGACTGTGCATCTTGAAATACATAGTAAATCATCATTTTCATCAATGATTCTTACATCCCAAACCATTGTTGTTTGCCCTTTATGGATTGGTGTACCAATCGCTGTTACAATTCCATCACGTTTCGAGCGAATATGATTCGCATTGATTTCAAGTCCAAAACAAATACACTTTTCTTGATCAATTAAATTATAGGATCCTACGCTTGCTACCGTTTCGGCCAATGCAACTGATGCACCACCATGTAAAAAGCCAAATGGTTGGTGTGTACGTCCATCTACTGGCATCGTTGCTACCACTTTCTCCTCTGTCATTTCTAACAGTTCAATCCCAAGCGCATCCATTAATGTTTTTGACATGCAACTTCCCCCTATTCCTTATTTAAAAATGTATAATTTCCCCTATTTATTTTCAAACTATCCATAGCACTTATCTAAGGAGGTTCCATCTATATGAAAAATAAATTCTGTATTCTATTACTCTTAGTCTCCTTGCTCATTATTGTACCAAATTGTACGAATGCAGCCCACCCTTCTGACCTGACAATCGATATTAAGACTGTTACGCAAAAAGGTAAGAAACCTTATTTAGAATATCAAATTAGTAGACCTTACTTTAGTAACTTTTACGATCCGGAATTTCAAAAGAAATTGAATACATACTACAAAACAACGACAGATCGTTTTAAAACAACATTAGCAAAAGAAGCGAAAAAATACTATAAAGAAGCTCAGGAATCAGATGCTCCTTTCCACCCATATGTTGCAAATGTTGATTATAAAGTTACATTACAGCAGTCTCTCTTACTTAGCTTATATGTAAATTATTATCAATATACAGGCGGAGCACACGGCCTCTATACATGGAAGGCAAATACATTTGATTTAAAAGAAAAGAAAGCTTTACGTTTAGCTGATTTATTTCAAAAGGGCAGCAACTATAAAGACATCATTCGTGCAGAAATCGTTAGACAAATTAAACAAGATGAAAGTATTTACTTTCCAGATGCAGCTGAAAAAGTGATGAGTACAAAGAAATTCAATTACTTTTTAGAACCAGATAACCTTGTTGTCTATTTCTCTTTATATGAGATTGCCCCTTATGCAAGTGGAATTCCGCAATTTCGAATTCCATACACATTACTTAGGGAGTCACTAAAGCCTAACTATCAAAACATTTTAATTGACAATAAAGAGATGAATTAGCTACGATAATGTTAACCTAATAACAATAGGAGGTTAACATTATGAGACAATTACGCGCTTTAGATTTAGCACTAGCTGCCATGTTTGTTGCACTCATGGCAATCGGTGCGAATATCGCATCTTGGGCACCATTTTTACAAGTAGCTGGTGTTCCACTTTCTATGCAACCATTTTTCGCTATTTTAGCGGGGCTTCTTCTTGGGAGTAGACTTGGTGCCTTATCTATGGTTGTTTATATGCTTGTTGGAGTTGCAGGAGCACCGATTTTCGCAAATTTCAAAGCTGGGTTTGGAGCACTTTTAGATCCTACTGGTGGTTTTATTATCGCATTTATTATTGTTGCTTACGTATCAGGAAAACTAGTAGAACAAAGAGAAAAGCCACAGTTTGGTACATTTGCAATTGCCTCTTTTACTGGAATTATTTTAACTTATATCATCGGTACTACTTATATGTATGCAGCTGTAAACTTTTGGATGGGTGGAGATATGAGTTACAAAGCGGCTTGGGCAATTATGATGTGGTTCGCAGTTAAAGATATTATCTTTACAATTATCGGTGCTGTCATTGCACCCCGCATATATTATGCAGTTCGTCGTTCTGCTTATCAGCATTCTCATTCGACGCTATAATAATGAAAAAAGAGTTACTCCGAAACAGAGGAGTAACTCTTTTTATATTAAGATTCTTGCTTCATTTGCTCATCTAAAATTTTCTTCATCATAACAAGCATGTCATCTCTTAACTCTTCATGCTGAAGTGCCATTTCAATTGTCGTTTGAACAAAGCCTAATTTTTCTCCAACATCGTAACGCTTTCCTTCAAAGTCATAAGCAAATACACGTTGAATTTCATTTAAGCTTTGAATCGCATCTGTTAATTGAATTTCGCCACCCGCACCAATATTCTGGTTTTCTAAGAACATAAAGATTTCAGGTGTTAAGATATAACGTCCCATAATCGCTAAGTTTGAAGGCGCTGTACCTTGCACTGGTTTCTCAACAAAATTACGAACTTGGTAACGACGTCCATCTTGTTCTAATGGATCGATGATTCCATAGCGATGTGTTTCTTCTTCTGGAACAGTTTGTACACCTATAACAGATGAAAGTGTTTTATCATATTCATCCATTAATTGGCGTAAACATGGTTTTTCAGCTTGAACGATATCGTCACCTAATAAAACAGCGAATGGTTCATCACCAATGAATTTACGTGCGCACCAAACGGCATGCCCTAGTCCTTTTGGCTCTTTTTGGCGGATATAATGAATATCAACCATTTTAGAAGAAGCTTGTACTTTTTCAAGCAACTCATATTTTTTCTTCTCTAATAAATTTTGTTCTAATTCAAACGCATTATCGAAGTGATCTTCAATAGAGCGCTTTCCTTTACCAGTAACAATAATAATATCTTCAATTCCAGATGCCACAGCTTCTTCTACAATGTATTGAATCGTTGGCTTATCTACAATTGGAAGCATTTCTTTCGGCATGGCCTTTGTTGCTGGTAAAAAACGCGTTCCCAATCCCGCAGCAGGGATAATCGCTTTTCTCACTTTTTTCATAAAAAATACCCTCTTTTCTGTTCTAATCCTTAAGCTATATTTCTTTACTCGTATACGAAAGTTAGTACTCTGACCTCAGTAATTGAAATGTTACAGACAGTATACCACATCGATTCTTTTTCCCTTCGAATTTCTTCTAGATACAAGAAAAGAGGAGGCCGTTCTCCGTTCTCCTCTTTTTCCTTTCACTAATGAAAGTAACTCTTTATTCTATTATAAACGATTCATAACATCTTCTTTAATAGCAAGTAACTTTTGTTCACTATTTTGTAAGGAATCATCCTTCACACCAAAGTAAAACTTGATTTTTGGCTCTGTTCCAGATGGACGCAAGCAGAACCAAGAACCATCCGCTAATTGATATTTTAACACATTTGATTTAGGTAAGTGAATCTCTTCCTTACTTCCATCTTTTAGTGATGTAATGATGCTTGCTTTATAGTCTTCTACTGCGTCTACTTTTAAATCAGCTACTTCTTTTGGCGGATTTTCACGGAATGATGCCATCATTTCTTGAATTTTCTCTGCACCATCTTTTCCTTTTAACGTTAACGATACAAGGTCTTCACGGAAGAATCCATGTTTCGCAAACACTTCTAATAAGCCATCGTATAACGTTTTGCCTTGTGATTTATAGTATGCTGCAACTTCACATGCGAACAGTACAGATTGGACTGCATCCTTATCTCGGCAGAATGGGCGAATTAAATAACCATAGCTTTCTTCATAACCAAATTGGAATTCATATTGTCCACTTTCTTCATATTGCTTAATCTTTTCACCAATAAATTTAAATCCAGTTAGCGTATCTACTGTATCTAATCCATACGCTTTCGCAATTGTACGACCAATTTCAGAAGTTACGATTGTTTTTAATACAACACCGTTTTCTGGAAGTGTGCCGTTTTGTTTCTTTTGTGATAATAAATAGTCTAGCATTAACGCACCTGTTTGGTTTCCTGTTAATACTTGATACTCACCAGCGTGATTACGAACAGCTACACCAAGACGGTCTGCATCCGGATCTGTTGCGATTAACACGTCTGCTCCTACTTTTTCACCATCACGAATCGCAAGTTCAAACGCTGCGTGCTCTTCTGGGTTTGGTGATTTTACTGTTGAGAAGTTTGGATCTGGTAACTCTTGTTCTTTTACAACCGTTACGTCTGTAAATCCAACTGCTTCTAAACCACGACGCGTTGGAATATTGGATGTTCCATGCAGCGGTGTAAAGACGATCTTTAAATCTTTTCCAACTTCTTGTACCATTTCTTTATTGATAATGACTGTTTTTAATTGTTCTAAGTATGCGTCATCTACTTCTTTTCCAATGATATGTAATAAGCCGTCTGCTTTCAATTGCTCTACATCAGCAACTTCTACTGTTAATTCATCTTCTACTTCGTTTACATAGCTAATTAACTCGTCTGCTTCTTTTGGTGGTAATTGTCCACCATCTTCTCCATACACTTTATAGCCGTTATACTCAGGTGGATTATGACTCGCCGTAAGAACGATTCCACTTACTGTATGTAAATAACGAACTGCGAAAGAAAGTACTGGTGTTGGACGTAAACTTTCAAATACATATGTCGTAATACCATGTGCGCCAAGAGTTGCCGCTACTTCCATTGCGAATTCAGGTGATTTATGACGGGAATCATACGCTACAACAACGCCACGTTTCTTCGCTTCTGCACCTAAATTTTCAATAAAGTGTGCCAGTCCTTTTGTTGCCTTGCGAACTGTATATACGTTTAAACGGTTCGTACCAGCACCAAGCTCTCCACGCATACCACCTGTACCGAATTCTAAGTTTTTATAGAAGCTATCTTCTATTTTCTTTTCATCTTGTTTCATATCTTCTAGTTGTTCTTTTAATTCTGCATCTAAGTTTGCATAGGATAGCCAGCGACTATATTCTTGTTTCCAATCCATTTTCTAATCTCCTCTCGCCTGTCATAACTACATTATATGAAAAAAACGACAAGTATCTCAATATATTTTAAAATCTAACAGGATTTTACTATAAGCATTTGTATACACTAACCCTATATACTTCAAACAAAAAGGTGAGAAAAATGGAAGAATGGGGATTATCTGAAGAGTTAAAAATAAAAACGAAACAAATGATTGAAATTGTAGAGGGCGAATTACGTGATATGAAGCGAACTGTTGAAAAAGACGGTGAGTGTATTTTATGTAAAATGGAAGAAATCCATCATTTACTAAGTAATGTTCAAACACTAGCAGCTTCTTATTATTTAAAGGCATATTTATCACCCTATACATCAGGCTATGCTCCCATTACAACAGCAATTCAACATTTAGGTGATAGAAAACATGGTGCATTAATTGTTGTAGAAAGAAATGATTCACTTGATTCCCTTATTCAAACTGGAACAAAACTTGAAGCACATTTAACCGTTCCACTGCTGGAATCCATTTTTTATCCAGGCAATCCGCTTCATGACGGAGCTGTTCTCATTAAAGAAAACCATATTGTTTCAGCTGCAAACATTCTTCCTTTAACGAAAAGCATAGAAATCGATTCAAAACTAGGAACACGACACCGAGCTGCAATTGGTTTATCAGAAAAAAGTGATGCACTCATATTAGTTGTGTCTGAGGAAACAGGTCGCACATCCTTCGCTTTAAACGGAACGTTATATACAATTTCTTTATGAAAAAAGGACAGCTCTTTAGGCTGCCCTTTCGAAACTTCTTATTCTTCTCCAAAACGTTCAACAAGTGTCGCAAGTGTACGAACCATTGCACCTGTTGCTCCGGCTGGACCTAAATCATGTGCACTCGTTGTATCAGATGTTCCAGCGATATCTAAATGTACCCATGGCGTTTCTTCTGCAAACTCACCAAGGAATGTTCCGGCCATTACCGCATGACCTTCGCGGCCTGGTGAGTTATTTAAATCAGCAAATTTACTGTTACGAACACGCTCTTTATCACGCTCGAAAATCGGTAATTGCCAAATTGGCTCATCTGTTTCCATGGATGCTTCTAATACTTGTTCAAATAATGCTTCATTATTTGTCATTGCACCTGTTGTGTGATTTCCAAGCGCAACGATAACACCGCCTGTTAATGTTGCAATATCAACAAGATAGTTTGCACCAAGTTTCTTTGCATATGTAATACCATCAGCTAATGCAAGACGGCCTTCTGCATCTGTATTTAATACTTCAATTGTTTTACCACTCATAGATGTAATTACATCGTCCGGTTTAAATGCTGTACCGCTCACAACGTTATCAGTTGATGGGATAACAGCAACTACGTTTTGCTCTGGGCGAAGTTCACCGATAATCTCCATTGCTCCAAGAACTGCTGCGGCGCCGCCCATATCACCTTTCATCCCTACCATGCCTTCGCGTGGTTTTAAAGAGTAACCGCCTGTATCATATGTAATCCCTTTTCCAACGAATCCGATCACATCCGTCCACTCTTCTTTGCCTTTATAAATAAGAGCAATCATTTTTGGTGGCTCTGTAGAACCTTGGTTTACAGCAAGTAACGCACCCATACCAAGCTCTTCCATTTCTTCTTTCTCAAGCACTTTATAATCCATATCGTATTTCTCAGCTAATTCAACTGCATACTCTGCAAGTGTTGTTGCTGTTAATACGTTAGGCGGCATATTTACAAGTGTACGAGCTGAATTTGTAGCACGTCCATGCACATATCCTACTGTTAATGCAGCTTCAATTTCTTTTGCATCCTCTGCTGTAATAACCGCAAAGTTTTCTAACTCTACACTTTCTTTTTTGTCTGTTTTATATGTTTGTAAATCATATGTACCAAGACAAGATACTTCAGCTGCAATATGCGCAACATCAATTGCGTCTAATTTATCCGTTACGAAAGAATCAAGTAAAATTGCAGCTTCTTGCACTTTGTCCGCTTTTAATGTTTTAAATGCTTTACTAAGTGAAGCACGTAACGTTTCTGTTGAGTATGATTCTTTTTTACCAAGGCCGACAAAATAATAACGTTTTACATTTGTTTTTCCTAAGCTATGTACTTTTGAAATGGCTTTTTTCTTTGCACTCAGCTCTTTCTCTTCTAATAAAACTTGTAATTGTCCATCAAATGCTTTGTCTAATTCCTGTACAAAACTACTCGCTTTTTCTTCTTCAAATAAAGCAACGATAACTGCTTCATGACTTGCTAATTCTTTTTGTACTTGAAACATGTTCAAACCCCCTAGATTTCTCTATTTTCATTATAACTGTATTTTCCCTAAAATGCGATAATTCTAACTTGTCTATCACTTCATATACAGAATAATCTCTGGTAATAATGGTAACTTATCCACTTGTTCATATGGGACTTTCTCTATACTTTTTGGTATCACTTTACGGCATTCTTGAACAAATTTCACAACTTCTTCTACATCTAATTTCCAATACATAGGGCGGTATGGCGTCAAATATTGTTCCGCCACTTCCATCATCATGCGCGCCCCCTTTACATTCCCATAACTGTAATGATACTGAGCAACCGCCATTTGCAATAACCCCTTTAAAAATAAATTACTCCGATCTTCTAACCACATTTCTTCGAGCAAATCATGACATGTATAATAATCACCTTCATTGTACTTCACAAAAAACTCATAGTACGCCAACGGATAGTCTTCCACTTTTCCACCCCTTTTTCTTATATATAAATTATGGCTATGAAGAAAAAAAGAGACTTTCACTCATTTTTTCCTTCTGTTTTCACATGGCATGGGACTAAAAAAGGCACTGACCACTTCTATGCGTGGCCGGATGCTCTCGCCCACCGAAAAAGAATGGTTTGCTATTCGTTTTTTAATTTGGATTTATATATTGTGAACCAGGACAAAGAAAAAAGTCTAGTGTTAACCTCACTAGACTATCTCTGTTTCAAATATTGACCGCGGAATACTTGCAATGTTTCATCTTGGTTCAGCATCGTTAACTGCTCTTCTGTCAACTTACCGTTCCCCATTTTCACTACGTATACATTTACTTTTTTCTTGCCCCACTCACTATATACATCTTGAACAGTTTCATAATATAAATCGAGTCTATTTCCTTTTATAGCTCCCCCTTTATCTGCTACCACACCATATCCATAGCCTGGTACAAAAAGGATGGTCCCAATCGGAAACACACGTAAATCAGCTGCAATTGTAGAATATATGTCACGTTTTGCCTTGACACCTGAATATGTAATGCCATACTCTGGGTGCCCGGGCCTTTTACCAGTTGATTCTATCCCTGACGTATAACCAGTTGCTGTCATTTCCATGACCCGATATTTAGACCAGTCTTTTCCCTGTTCTAAAGCATTTATCACTTCTTTACTCGGAGCAACTTGTTGTGCTCTTTCTGCTGCATGTACTTCCTTTACATTGCTTTCTTGATATGTTTTTACAAGCTCTGCTAAAGACACTCCAGTGAATGCTTGCCATGTCACACATAATGCCGCTACAAGTAAACAAGTCATCATAATGCGAATCCCATAACGTTTTAACATTTTTATATTCCACACTCCTTCATCGTTCATCATTCCCTATACGATAAAGAAATATGCAGAAAAAAAATCCCCAGTAAACTGGAGACTAGAACATTTGGTATCCACTTTTCCGAAGCTTCTTTATAACAACTCCTGCTAAAATTGCCCCTAGTAACCCTGTTGATAAAATAAAAAGATCGGCTTGTCCAAGACGTAAAACGCTTGTACCAAATAAAGAAAATGTTTCCTTAGGTTTTGAAAAATAATCCCAAACACTTGCTTTACTAATAATCAGCATACAAACAATCGGATAAACGATAACCATCACCCAAGTAGCACGTAAAATCATGTTGAGTAAAAATCCAATTCCAAAGAACAGTATAAAAAACAACATCATTGAAATAAGTAATACTGGAATACTCACTTTTTCCCACTCCTTCTATTTCTTATCCCCTGCCGTAAACACATGATACGATGTATATCCAAATTGATCTCCTGGATTTAATGTTGTATCCATCTTAAGAAGCGATTCTTTATGACCTTCCAGTAAATACCGAATTAATATAGAAGCATCTTGATCATATGCAATATCTTTTGGATGTAAAAATGCTACTTCAGACAATTCCTTTTCTTGTACAGTAATCTCTTCTCCTTCCGGTTCGAGTAGAAAAATAATCATATTATCGCTAATCTCATCACGAATAACTCCCGAACGAATGCCAATAACCCCTTTTACATGCGCCCGAATTCCTGTTTCTTCTAAAATTTCACGTTTAACAGCTTCATCAATCGTTTCTCCTTCATTTACGAAACCTGCAGGCAATGACCATTTTCCCATTAAGCCTCCGTATTTTTTCTTAACGAAGAGCCATCTACCATCTTTTGTCGCTACTAGTCCACTTACAGCTAGCCAAACTTTCCCACGCTTCCCCATGATGTAAAACCCCTTCCAGTTAAACGAACAGAATATTCATTCTTTTCTATGTATTATACTATATTTTTCAGTGAGAATAATATAATCTTCCTTGTTCCTTAGCGGATACGTTTCTTTCTACTCTTCTACCTCATTTATTACTTTTCCATATTTTTTATATAATGTTAATATATTGATTCCTTTTAGGGAGGTCTCGAATTTTTTCAAAACTCTCCCTTGAATATTACATCACACTTATTTATTGCGAAAGGAGTAAAAAACAAAATGAGAAATCAATCAAAAAAATCCAGTATTGTATTTGTAACATTAGTTTCCGCATTCTTCTTCTGCTCTGTCTTAGTTATTCCTTCGCTTTCACCACTTGCTGATTTTGGACCTAATGCAAATAAATTTAACTCTTTAGGCATGTGGAAATCAATTGGCACGATTTTACTATTTTATAGCGTACCTCTACTTCTTTATATCGCAGGAGTGAATGCAATGCGATTCATCATGGCTATTCTTTGCGGTATGGGGCTATTCGTAAATCTTGTGATACTTGCAGCCGTATTGATTATAACGCTCTCAAGTAACTATAAAGCCTCCTCTTTCTTTTGGTTTTGTTTTCTCTTTTTCCAAATTCTTTTGATAGGCAAGAATTTGTGTATCATTCATCTTCCCCATATTTTTAGCAATTGTATCTAAAACTTCTTTTTGTAAAGGTTGCAACTCCTTATTTTGTGTCAAACCTGTATATACTTGTCGTATATAAAAGTTTGTCGTGTTGTACATATTCTTCGCATTTTGGCAAGATTCTTGAAAATAAGAATACATACGATGTCCTTTTTTAATCCAAATTTGAAGAGTTTTATAATTTGTTTGATTTTCCGTTGTCATTTTTTCACCTCCTTGTTAAGGATATTATACTAAAACAAGAACATATGTTTCCGTTATTTTACTTGAACATAAAATATTTTTTTGATTCACCTCACCACCTTCACATATGTTTAGAGGTGGGAGTCCTCTCGAAAGATATGATAGAAGTTTAAGAAAAGCTTGTATTACACAAAAAAGCAGAAACAGCTTATAGCCATTTCTGCTTTTTTCTACTATATACCTCTTTTGATTTTCCAATATATAAAACACGGCTGTGAAAACAAAAGTGGATCTCCACTCGTTTACTCCCTTTGTTTTAGCATAGCATAGGTAGGAAAAGGCCCTGACCGCTTCTACGCATGGCTGGATGCTCTCTTCCATCAAAAAAGAAAGGTTTTTTCATTTATATTTATATATTAAAAGAACTTCAATTTACCTTTTTTCAGAACTAATAAAGGTCCACCAAGTAAGAATAGGTAACGGTTATCAATTACTTTCTTCATAAAGGAAGCTTTCCATCCCGTTAACTTTTTACCCATAACAACGCCCATTGCATCGTCATGTCCTAATGAACATACAGACCCTTTATTATCGAACACGAATTTCTTCATTTCACCTTTACCGCGAATTAACACAGATAAGTTATGTGCGATATTGTAACCTTGTTGAATTGCAATTTGTGCTGTTGGTGGGTATGGACGATTAATCTCTTCATTGATGATTAACGCTGCGTCACCAACCATGAATACATCTTCGTGACCTGGAGCATGCATATACGCATCAACTTTTACACGTCCGCGCATTGCTTCAAAGCCAGACTCTTCCACAATACCGTTACCGCGAACACCAGCAGCCCAAACAACAGTTTCAGATTTAAGTAACTCAACATCGTCACCGTTTGCAACTAGAATACCTTCTTCAGTCGCTTCTTTAATTGCTGTACCGATGCGGAATTCTACACCTTTTTTCTCTAACTGTTTTACAGCGTACTCAACTAATTCTGGATCGAAACCAGGAAGTGCAGACGGAGCAGCCTCTACACAAATGATACGTGCTTTTTCACGTGGAACATCATACTCTTTGCAAAGTTCAGGGATACGGTTTGCAAGCTCACCTACATACTCGATACCTGTAAATCCTGCACCACCAACTACGATTGTTACTAACTCATCGCGTTTTTCAGTCGCATATTGAGAGAACTTGTATTCCATGTGCTCACGAATTTGACGAGTTGCATTAATGTTAGTAATAGAGAATGCATGCTCTTTCAATCCTTTAATACCAAATGTTTCAGATTCGAAGCCAAGACCGATTACTAAGTAATCATACTCTAACTCAGCATTTTTTAAGATAACGCGTTTTTCAGCTGCTTTAATTTCTACAACTGTATCTTGTACAAAGTTTACTTTATTTGTATCAATAACGTCTTGAATGTCGAGACGGATTTTATCATGATGTAATGTGCCAGCTGCACTTTCATGTAACCAAGTTGCTTGGTAGTGATAGCTGTTGTTGTTTACTAACGTAATTTCAGCTTCACTTACAGATAATGCTTTTTGCAGACGAACAGTCGTAATCATCCCGCCATAACCTGCACCTAAAACTACGATTTTTGGAGTTTTCACTCAATCACAACCCTTTTCTTTATATAATAGTAATGAAAAATAAGACCAAAGTGCTAAACACTTACTTTGTCAAGAATGTGGAATTCCTCACATTCTCAAGCATAACAAAACGTATTCAAAAAATCTTACGAAATTTGTCATAAAAAATTAACATAATACTTTCCTATATTAGTCGGTTTTATGTCATAATTCAAGCGCCTGACGAATTATCAATATTTTAAAATAACATAGCGTTTTCAAGGGTTTTTCAGCCTTTTTTTCATGTATTTTCCTAGTTGGTATATTTTATACATTTTTAACTTAACTATGCACAAGCTTACATATAATTCAGTCATTTCTTGCAGTATTCTAAACTTAAATATGTTATCATTTTACTGTAAAGTGTAATCTTATTTGCAGGATTTCCGTATACATATGAACAATATATGGAATCAATATCTAAATTCCATCTATAGGGGGAATAAATAGTGACAGAAAATCAAAAAGTTTACGACATAACGATTATCGGTGGAGGTCCAACAGGATTATTCACAGCATTTTATGGCGGCATGAGACAGGCCAGTGTAAAAATCATTGAAAGTTTACCGCAACTTGGAGGACAATTATCCGCACTATACCCTGAAAAATATATTTACGACGTAGCCGGATTCCCAAAAGTACGCGCGCAAGAACTTGTTGATAATTTAAAAGAACAAATGAAAAAGTTCGAACCGACTGTTTGCTTAGAAGAAGCAGTTGATACACTTGAAAAACAAGCCGATGGTGTATTTAAGCTTGTAACAAATAAAGAAACGCACTATTCTAAGTCTGTCATTATTACAGCTGGTAATGGAGCTTTCCAACCACGCCGTTTAGAATTAGAAGATGTAGAAAAATTCGAGAAGAAAAATCTACACTATTTCGTTGATGATATGAATAAATTCGCTGGGAAACGCGTCGTTGTATTTGGGGGCGGCGACTCTGCAGTGGACTGGACAATGATGTTAGAACCAATCGCTGAACAAGTAACAATCGTTCATCGCCGTGATAAATTCCGTGCCCATGAGCACAGCGTAGAAAACTTAATGAACTCTCGCGCAGATGTAAAAACACCTTACGTTCCAGTCGAATTAATTGGTGAAGACAAAATCGAACAAGTTGTATTGCAGCATGTAAAAACGGAAGAAAAAGTTGTGATTGACGTTGATGATGTCATCGTAAACTACGGCTTCGTTTCTTCTCTTGGCCCAATTAAAAACTGGGGATTAGACATTCAAAAAAACAGCATCGTTGTAAACTCTAAAATGGAAACAAACATCCCTGGTATTTACGCAGCTGGTGATATTTGTACATATGAAGGAAAAGTAAAACTGATTGCATGTGGCTTTGGTGAAGCACCAACAGCAGTAAATAATGCAAAAGCTTACTTCGATCCAAATGCAAAACTACAACCAATGCATAGTTCTAGTATGTTTTAATTTATAGATGAGACGGACTCCTTTCGTACGAAGGGAGTCTTTTTTAATAAAATAATACTTGTGTTTCCCCCCATCTCCTACTGATTATCAGCCCTCATCAAGATTTATCTAAACTCTTAGGGATATTAAGAATAAGTCAAAAGGTGGTTTTAATATGGATATTAGATGGAAAAGTGAAGATATTATTTTTGACACACTAAGGGAAGCTGAAATATGGGCTGACTCGATTGCAAACGAAATATACGGAAGAACGATTGATGGGTACATAACCCCTGACTATAAGATTGCTTATGCTCTGTCATTTTTCTTAGCTTCTGTTCCTAATTTCATCGTTCACACAGAAGAAGCGGTAATTACAGATTCATTTGTTTATAAGGTTTGGGTGACCAATTTAACGAGTGCAGAGCAAAAAAACGTCTAAAGGGTACCTTCCCCTTTCCTTCATCTATATAATTATGGTACAATCATATAGAACATTTGTTCTTATAAAATAAAGGAGAGTATTAACATGAATGAACCTAAGATTGTAAAAAAAGAAGCTTTCCAAGCCATCGGTATTTCTATCACAACAAATAATGAAATGGAAACATCAGCTGAAGGAAAGATTCCTCACCTATGGAACCACTACTATCAAGATCAAATCATGAATCAAATTCCTAACAAAAATGCTCAAACCACACTTGCATTCTATTCGGATTATGAGTCCGATGAAACTGGAACATATACATATACAATTGGTATGCCAGTCTCTTCACTAGACACAATCCCTGGAAATATGAAATCTCTTACAATACCTACTCAGACATATGCAGTATTTACAACACGTAAAGGTCCTGTATCAGAAATCGTATACGAAACATGGCAAGATATTTGGAACTGGTCGAAAGAAAACAAGCGTGCTTTCACAATTGACTTTGAGCTATATGACGAAAGGGCAATGGATCCAAATAACGCGCAAGTTGATATCTATATTGCATTAGCCTAAACCACATAATAAGAAGGTGCTTTTCGCATCTTCTTATTTTTTTGTCTTTAAAAATCCACTGGGCAAATCTTCTATTATTGTCTACAATGAAAAAGTGCAGTATAGAAATATTAAAAACTGTATAAAACGATTGTTAACAGGATTTTATTTAAAATTGTTACATAGAAAGGAAGCAATATGGAGGAACTACAACAAAACAAATCTGCTCTAGCAGAAAGCGGAACACCTTTGTTAAAAAATACAAACTTCCTATTTCTCTGGGCAGCTACATTATTCTCAAGCTTTGCTTTAGCCTTTTTTACATTTTCTCAAACTTGGTACATAGCCAAAACATTAAATCTTGAAGCCTCACTAGGCGTTGTCTTCGTTGCACTTAGCGTCCCAAGACTTATCTTTATGATTGTTGGAGGAGCTGTCGCAGATAAATTTCCGAAAAAAAATATTATGTTTTACTCGAATATCATTCGTGCACTTCTTGTCGCAACGATTTTAACTTGGTTTATCGTCGGTGATGTAACGTTATATACGTTTGCTTTGTTTGCCTTATTTTTCGGATTAGCGGATGCCTTCTTTTGGTCAGCTGACGGTTCCATTCTCCCTGAACTTGTAGAAAAACATCGTTTAACGCAGGCAAATTCACTTACACAAATGACAAACCAAGCGTCAGTCATTTTAGGACCTGTATTTGGTGGGATCCTCATTAAATTTAGTAATTATGAGACCATCTTTACCATTACCATTCTATTGCTCATTGTTGCTGCTATACTTGTCCAAAAAATTCAATCTACTGTACAAGTAGAAGATGATACAGATAAAGGAATGTTTACATCTATTAAAGAAGGGATTTTATACGTAAAAGAATCACCTTTTCTTTCCACATTTCTCATCTGTAGTGCTTTTCTAAATCTATTTTTAATTGGTCCAATGCAAGTCGGTTTCCCATTATTTGTTAAGAATGTCCTTCATGGTGATTCACTTCAATTTAGTTATTTAGAAGCAGCAGTTGGAGGCGGAATGGCAATTGGTGCTGTCATTGTTGGTCTTAAAAATATTAATCGCAGGCGCGGTCTATTCTGCATCATTATGATGCTGTTATCCGGCATTTTCTTTTTATCGATTAACTTCAGTACCACACTTTGGCAAGCACTACTCGCAGGCGCATTTTATGGCATTACGATTGCCATGGCCATCGTTCCATTAATGGCGATGATTCAATCTACTGTCAAAGAAGAAATGATGGGACGCGTTATGAGTTTATTAATGTTGTCATCTATGGGATTCATCCCGCTTTCCTATGCATTCACATCGCTTGCACTTGCAGCTGGTATTCCGATTGTGACGATTATGAAAAGCGGTGCTATTGCAGTTATTGTCTTTGTATTATTTGTGGCAATTCGCGTTCCTGTTGTACGAAAATTCGATTGATCGAAAGGAGTCATGTATTATACACATGACTCTTTTTTAAACGGATCGAATAAAGTTACCTTTCTACTCCTTCTTATAGCAGCTCCCCATTCTAGTCCGATATCTAAAAAGAAATCTCGCATCGTACTATACAAAAGAGCTTTAATATCTTTACGAATCTCTCCTAATTTATATGCTCTGACAACACTTTTCACACGCCAGATGAGCTTTATTAGAATCTCTTCATCGCTCATCAGCTGTTCCAAAAATACACCTTGCTCTAATAATCCGCTCTTTTTATAAGCCAGTTCTACCTTACTCCAAAGTACATTAATCGTTTGTGGATTTCGTGACATCGTTACAATCGCATATACAAACTGAGCTGGAATATCATGACGACAATATGTTTCATCAAGTTCATACGTTGTTTTTTTCTTTTGTACTTCTTTAGAAAAGTTTTTAAAAAGAATAGTTTCCCTTTCTTCCCGCACCTCTTCCTTCTTACATCCATCTACACTTTTTCTCTTTTCACATGCGGACATTTTCATACGGTCATCCATGCGGTCAATAGCTGCTTTACGAAACACATATAAGTTTGCACTATATCCCCCTCGCTTATGTCTCTCTTTCGTAGGAATCCGTTCAATAATTCCGAGTTCCTCCAGTTTCGCAACAGAGCGACGCACCGTACGAATACTTTTCCCTATCTTATCCGCGATCGTTGCCATTAATGGACAAGCAACTCCAACTGTTTTTTGCTTTTCATTTACTGCATATCTTCCTAAAAACTGAATCACTAAAAAATCTGTTTTATTTATTTTCTCTTTATAACGCACTAAAATTTGCTTTTGGTATGTATTAAATTCTTCTATACTTCGAAATTCGCTATATGTTTTCATTAAATGATAGAAAGTTCCCATTTTTCATCACCCCATATATAAATAGGTGCGATAAAGCAGAATGGGCAATTTTTTTATTTAATAATTTAAAAAGCGTAAAACATAAAGTGAAACTTTAATCAGTGGGGGTTTTCTTCATCCCCCACTGATTATTAGTTGAACCAATCGGGCTTTTACGGGCAGTTTATCTCCCACCTAACTTCTTTGCTCTCACCGAATTTTGAGGTGGGAGTATTACTGCCCGTTAATGCGGGATAAAAACAGGTCGCACTACAACATGCGACCTGTCTTACTTATCAATAAAAGCTATTGCTTACAATTAACCAACCCAAACACCACTATTATTAAATTTGTAATATTTACCATCAATCCATTTTGTTCCTGTTACCATCGTACCGAAAGAATCAAGGTAGTACCAGCTTCCACCAAGTTTTAACCACCCTTTATGTTCAGATCCATTGCTGTTAAAATAGTGCCAGTAATTACCGATTTTTTGCCAACCTGTTTGCATTGCCCCGCTGTTATCAAAGTAGTAATATGTATTATTGATATAACGTTTTCCTGTTTCCATACTTCCGTATGATCCAAGATAATACCATTTTCCTCCAGTAGATAACCAGCCTGTTTGTTTTGCTCCACTACTATTTAAGAAATACCAAGATCCTTTAATTTGCACCCAACCTGTGTGCATTGCTCCCGTATTTTCATTTAGATAATAGTATGTATATTTCCCTGTTTTTTTATCTTGGATTGAAACCCATTCCTTTTGCATAATTCCATAATCGCCAAGGTAATACCATTTTCCTCCAGTAGATAACCAGCCTGTTTGTTTTGCACCACTATTATTTAGGAAATACCAAGATCCTTTAATTTGCACCCAACCTGTGTGCATTGCTCCCGTACTTTCATTTAGATAATAATATGTATATTTCCCTGTTTTTTTATCTTGAATTGACGTCCACCCTTTATGCATATATCCAAAAGAAGGATCAAGATAGTACCATTTCCCTCCAGTAGATAACCAGCCTTTTAGCTTATTACCATTTTGATCGTAGTAATACCAATATCCATTTTGTTGAACCCAGCCCCTAGCCGCCTTAGCATGACTTACATTTGTAACTTTAGAAACTGTGTTATTCTGTTGAATAGCTTTGTTTCCATCTGCATAAGCTGCCGTTGGAATTAATAGTGCAGCAGAAAGTAAAGAAGTAACAATTGTCTTTTTCATTAATTTTTCCCCTTTTCAGAAAATAGATAGTCTATGCTATTTTACCAATTATCTGTAATTAATTAAATGTTTTTTTACAATATTTGTACAAATGAATTATAAGATGGTCATAAAATATAGATAATAAGACTTTACTCTGCAATTTACTATATAATTTCATTAAGCTATATACAGATTAATGAACGACGATTTGATGATTCCTAATGACATGAGGTGAAAAATATGATTGTAATTAGTGCCTGTTTAGCTGGTATCGCTTGTCGTTACGATGGAAATGACAATCTCATTTCAAAAATAGAAGAGCTATTACAGAAAGAGGAAACTGTCCTTGTTTGTCCAGAAGTATTGGGAGGTTTGCCTACACCGCGTCCATCAGCAGAAATCATCGGTGGAAACGGTGACGATGTACTAGATGGCAAAGCAAAAGTGATGGATAAAGACGGAAACGATGTAACAGAAGCTTTTGTACAAGGAGCTCATAAAGCTTTGAAAGAAATAAAAGATTTAAATCCCGAATACATCATTTTAAAAGAGCGAAGTCCTTCTTGTGGTAGTTCTACTATTTATACAGGAGAATTTAATGGAAACAAACAAGATGGTTATGGTGTAACAACAGCATTATTTCGAAGACATGGCTTTACAGTAATTTCAGAAGAAGATTTCGAAAATAAATAAAGGAGTTGACCTACAAGGTCAACTCCTTCTTCATTATTTCACACCTAATTTTTCTTTCACTTTTGCAGGAAGTTCGTCTTTTTTCACTTCTTCCCAAGCTGTTACACCTTTTTTATCTGAATGATATAAACGAAGAAATGCTTCTTTGCGAAGTTCTTTAAATCCATTAAAATTCACTGTTTTTTCATTACCTTTTTCGTCAAAACCTTGTAATTCATAATTATACTCTTTGTATTTATTGCCTTCTTTAGATACCCCTGACTCTATTTTTGCATCAGTTGTAATTTGAACATAGTACTCATCTTTTCCCATACGGTTCAAGTCACAGCCAACTAACATTGTCGCAAATACAACTAAAATACTAAAAAGCGCAATATATCTTTTCACGTCATTCACCTCATGTGTTTTTTATTATGTTGTTATCCTAATCCCTTTTCGTTTGAGGAGAAATTCAAAAACGTGACATGAACATTACACTTTTGTAAGATTAAACACTGAAAAAACAAAAAAGATAACCAACTACTGCATCTAGTCGATTATCTTCTTTTTTGTATATCAACAAAGTTTTCGTATCTTAATTAGGAAGCCGATTTATTAATTGTATAACGTTGTTCAATACGTTGTTCAATTTTTTCCAGCTCTTGTTTATCATTCAATATCTTTTGTTTATTTTCTTGTACCAATTCTTTAAACGATTTATGAAGTAATTTACAACGTTTGTTCGCCATAATCATTTCTCCTTATTGTCTGTGCAATCACAGATATAAAATAAAATTTTTCGATCACCATAATTTTTTTGTCTTTATTTGTCGAAAAATTATTCTTAATTCAAGAATACTATAACTTCCGAGTTTTTAGACCTATTTATTTGAACATTATGTGAATTTAACAAAAACAATTATATACAAATTGAAAAACGAACATAATAATCCTTTTTTAAGGTGGATCAAGAGAGTTTCGAAGAGGTCAGATTCTTTTTCTGCCACATGCAGCGGTAAAGTAAATAGAGCAAACGATTGCCTATCATCTTTTGTTTCACATAACTGCAACGTCCATGTTCAATAAACAAAATGAATTTATATATAAAGAGTGGTCCTTGATAAAATGATATACTTGCCTTTCTGTACCTAAATTAACCATGCTAAAGACAAAATAATAAACCCTCTTTATGCTGTGTATTTGTTACACAGCATAAAAAGGGTTTTGTAATATTTAATCCTATTTCACAATCCATTAGCTTGTGGTTCCGCATAACAATAATTGTGTACACACGAAAATCATTTGTAATCCGCAACCTACCGATTCAGTTTCTGCTTCGCCTAACAAAGCTAAAAACTTAACACTCTTCCGGCTTACCAGCATTCGAAGCTGTACGGAAAGATGATCCACATCCGCATGATGCGATTGCGTTCGGATTATCGATTGTGAATCCGCCGCCAAGCATTGATTGTTTATAATCAATGTTAACTCCTTTTACAATCGGAGCACTTTCTTTATCAATAACAAATTCAACACCGAAAAACTCAAGTACTGTGTCGTCTTCATTTGGTTCTCTTTCAAATCCTAAGCCGTAAGAAAGACCACTACATCCACCGCCATGTACAGCAAGGCGAACGTATTTCTCTCCATCTTCAGCATCTTTCAACATATCTTTAATTTGAAATGCTGCTTGTTCTGTTACATTAATCATGAAATCCACCTTCCTTTCTTCTCTCGTTCTATTATACATCTTTACGCTTCTATCTTGTACTCATACACTCCACGGCAAATGACTTCTGCTGGACCTTTCATTAAAACGTTACCTTCTTCTGCCCAAGCAATCATTAAATCGCCGCCTGCTAGATGAACTGTAATTTCTTCGCCACGCTTCATTTTCTCATTTAACACTGCTGCGACAACGGCTGCACATGCGCCTGTTCCACATGCTTGCGTCACGCCTGATCCGCGTTCCCAAACGCGGAAGTTCATTTCATTGTCATTTACAATTTCAATAAATTCAACATTTACTCGTTCTGGGAACATTTCATGCGTTTCCAGAACAGGTCCTAGTGTTGTAAGCGGAGCTTCTTCCACATCATCTACAAAAATAACTGCATGTGGATTTCCCATTGAAACACCTGTAAAGACATAACGATGATTATTATATAGGAAATCTTCACGAATGAATGGTGTTTCCCCTTCACCAAGCATCGGCAACTCTGCACGAGTTAAACGAGGTACCCCCATATCAATTTTTACTAATGTAACCATACCATCTTCTACCGTTACTTCCGCTGTTACAATCCCAGCTAATGTTTCAATTGTAAAAACAGTTTCTTCTACTAGTTTATGCTCATACGCATATTTCGCTACGCAACGTAGCCCGTTCCCGCAACTCTTTCCTTCTGACCCATCACTATTAAACATACGCATTTTTACTGGTGCCACTTCCGATGGACAAATTAAAATCATGCCATCTGCCCCAATACCAGTATTGATATTCGAAACCTTTTCCGCTACAAGGGCTAACTCTTCCTCTAGAATTTGTTCTTCAAACATATTTACATATATATAACTATTTCCAAGACCATGCATTTTTGTAAAAGAAAATTGCTTCATCCTCATTCACTCCAAAAAAAATTTGTTGTTTTAAGTATAAAATGCATGCTTTTGGAACACAATAAGAACGTCCCCCGTTTCTCATATTTGACAACATTTTGATGGCTTTTATGTAAGAGCCGTTCTTACACAAATCGTGTAAGAAAAAAGCCCTTCTCGGAA
>NZ_JAJJBY010000038.1:0-35971 GCF_022625245.1 Bacillus sp. TL12
GGGTAGCGTCACATGCCCATCAACTTAAAGGTTTTATAACACCCCAAAACGAAAAATGAGATTTTTATTA
Organism: Bacillus sp. TL12; assembly: GCF_022625245.1. Classification (NCBI taxonomy): domain Bacteria; kingdom Bacillati; phylum Bacillota; class Bacilli; order Caryophanales; family Bacillaceae; genus Bacillus; species Bacillus sp. TL12. The sequence continues at coordinate 71 of NZ_JAJJBY010000038.1, forward strand.
CAAGTTAGCACAAAATTTCGTTCTGGGGGTAGTTGTATTTTCTTAGCTTGATGGTGATGGAGACTCCCCCCTACTTCACCAATCAAAACAATTCGTCTCTCAGCACTAGATCGAGCCAGGCTTTCGCCTCATTGTAAAGAATCGGATTGTTTTCCGGCGTGTAATAAGCGAGGATTGCGACTGCTTGTGATACGACCCATCCACGGGCCCTTGCCCACGTAGCGTCATCCATCGGAAAAGCCTCACGGAACGCATCACGCGCCGCTGGCGAATGCAACTTCCATGCAACCATCACATCGCACGCAGGATCGCCGATGCCCATTTCACCCCAATCAATCACACCGCTAATGCGCTTATTTCGTACGAGCCAGTTACGTACATCTAGATCGCCGTGATGCCAAACAGGAGTGCCGTTCCACGGAGGTGCAGCAAGAGCCGACTCCCACACAGCAGAAACTGCAGGGTCGCCATCAAATCGCGCTAGCCAGTATCGAAAGTCCTTGTCCCGTTGGGCCAAAGGAATGCCACGTCCTAACGGCCCTCCCGATGAATCGACTTGTTGCAGTGCTGCGATGAACACTGCAAGATCACGCGCTGCCTGAATCTCGTCAATCTCCTCTATAGGCACCGTATCGCCCTCAACCCACGTATGTACCTCCCAAAACCATGGATATTCGTTATTGGGACGCCCCTGAGCGATAGGCATAGGGATATCAAGCGAAACTAATGGTGCAAGTTTTGGCAGCCATGTGAACTCGCGACTTTCTGGTGTCGTCGGACCTGCCCTTCGTGCGAGCCGAACGGAATATTCGTCGCCAAGTCGGAAAATGGCGTTTACCGTGCCAATTGGCTCGACCCGCCGTAGGGACAGTTTTGCCCAGTTTGGGAACTGATCCACAAGCAAACTACGCACAAGGCGCTCGTCAATTTCCAATTCGTCAACGTGCATCTTCTCACACATCGCACGCTCCCCCCTCCGTAGCTCTGACGTACAATTCGCAACCGTCGTGTCCTTCATAAACGTTCTGATATTTCCATCCCGTAAAATTCATCACATTGTAACCCCCTCGGATCATTGCATGTCACCCAACTTGTTTTTTTGGTTGAGTATTATGGAGCATTGCTCCCCATTAGATTAAAGGTTCTGTTGCAAAAACCTCAAGATAATTGCAAGTAATCTCTAAATCTTGGACATACTAATACTAGTATTCTAAAAAGGACAGACTTTACAAGGGAAGAAGTCTGTCAAAAAACAAATCAAGTTAATTAATCAACTCTTCGGTCTCACCGCATAGTAGTAGATTCCATTAGGAATCTACACTGCTATTTCTAATCTACATATTATTTGCACCAGAATCATAAAAAGACAACTAATTTTAGCTGTCTCTTCAATGTTATACAGAAAAACCTAGCATAATGACTTATCTTCCAATCTCCAACTAAACCACCGCGCATGACCATCTGTTTCTCCAACGGTCTCATTATATTCTTTTCCATTTATAAAATAATCAAGATGAAGATCTCTATCCCACATGTTGTTGTAAAGGTGGAAAACATCACGTTTTGCGCCCATTTCTTTCACTGTATCTATTAATTTATGTTTAACACTCTCTGATATTTGATTCGCCACATGTGTGTGGAAAATACAAATTACTGTATCCTCTGAAATTTGTTCCGCAATTTCAGAGAGAAGAGCTACTCCATCCCCTTCTACCAGTTTCACAGCTTGTTCTTTTAAACAAGCTGCTGCGTGATCGAACATTTCAAGCCTTTCTTTATGCTCTGGCCAGATAAGCGCACGTAGCCATAAATAGTCTTCTTCATTCTTCAAATCATTCACGTGTAAATCAAGCCCGATCCTTTCCGCAACAGGTGGACTTTGTTGTAAGAAAAATGGCCGATTCTCTCCTTTTATTTCCGATTTCAAGTGAACGTTAGAGTCTTTATTTCCATACACCTCTTCTGTTCCATAAGAATAACTATACTGATCCCATAGTAGCTGTAAACCAGCACTTGTCCCGATTTCAATTAACACTAAAGGTTTATTAACTTTATGAAACATATAACAAAAACTCGGATATAAATATGTGCATCTCCTTACTTCGTTTGTTTGTACTAGCTTTGTTTTTAAAATATTAATTATCTCTTCCTTATGAACCTGACAAAAATCTTTAAAGTATTGAAAAGTATGTTCCAGATTTTTTTCTGGAGCGGCAACAAGACTTTCATAATAGTTTTTTAGCTTATGGTTATGCCCTTTTAATAATAAATAATGAACCGCACCTAATAATAAATTTGGAGTTGGCTGTCCAAGTTGTGCATGTGATGCTAATGCAAGAATTTCTTCATCTTCTGATATTTTCAATGCTAAATGTTCGTATAAATCGCTCGATCCTTTACATTCTTTTATCGAAAAATTTTTAAATAAGTTAGAGATCTGTTCTTGTGTAAGCATTTATATTCCTCCTAAATACAAGTTTAAATATTCAGAATAATTATAACGTACATGGTTATAATTGTATATTTTCACAAACAACCTTTTGAGCTACTTAAAATCACAAATGAATTTTATAAATATATCTTCACACCATTCGGATCTTTTTGTTTCCTTTGGTATAAGGAATTCACATATACGTGCTTTAATGTCGTTTTATTATCACGAATCGTTTCAATACTTTTTATTTCTTTTTGAAATAGAAAAGAAAGGTCCTGTTCTAATCCAGCTTGTTTTGTTGTCATGACAATTTTCTGCAACTCTTCTACGCTCTCACTGTCGTCTATTGCATCAAAATTTGTTTGAAGCTCAATTCGAAATCCATATGGTGTGAAAATAAAAGTTCGTCTTTCTCCCGGATTTACTTTCCATTGTAGCTTTTCCGCTTGCTTACAAATCGTTTCACATTCCTCTTTTGACACGAGAAAACCGATATGATCAAATGTAATCTTTTTACCATAACCAAATGTGATATTTATCTTACCTTTTCTAGCTTCAATAATCCGAAAAAGGATCTGTTCATCACGAAAATCATCCCAAGTTAATGGCGGATCAAATTGTTGAAATTCTCCATTATACTTTCCGATTCTTGTAGAAATGCGGAAACTACAATTTTGATAAAAGTTCTCCATTTCTTCTAAATGAGGCGTCCAAAAATGATAATGAAACAGCATTAAAATCTCCCCCTTGCATTCTATATATTTAATATAATTGTATAAACATAGTGATATAATCACCTCTCCCTAAAGTGGTAATTATATAAAGATCCCTTCATACTTTTGTGGGATAAATCTCATCAAACACAATAAAAAGTTCATTCCCTTATACGTAGGAATGAACTTCCCAAATTAAAAATTGTACTTATCAATATTATCCTTCGTAAACACAACGCGCTCAGGCAATACGATAATTCCATTCCCATCTGCTTCGTAGTCATAACCTTGAATAGAATTCGGTTCCACTTTTACTTTACCTATATTCGGAACTTCAAAGCTATCCCCAACTTTTAATTTCTTTCCTTTTACCACAATTTCATTTGCAACATAAGTTGCAAGTGCACCTTGTTGTTTTACATCCCATAATCCAAATTGCTGAACGGTTCCTCTATTTACATAGTCACGCATTACATTTGGCGTTGAAAACCCTGTCACAACTACCTTTTTATCCATTTTTAAATTTTCAGCAGCTTGCGCCATTGCTGGAAGTGCCGTTGCATCTGGACAAATGATAGCATTAATATCTGGATACGTTTTTAAAATACTTTCTCCAACCGATAATGATTTTTGTGCGTTATTTTCCCCGTACTGCGTCGTTATAATTTCCCAGTTTGGGTATTTTTCTTTTATAATCTCTTTTGCTTTTGTTACCCATTGATTTTGATCTGTTACAGTCGGACTTGAATAGAAGAATGCTACTTTTCCTTTATCTCCGATTTGTGATGAAGTCATTTGAATTAATAGATTTGCAAGTTGCTCCGGCGTTCCTTGGCTTATATAAAATGAACGATCTTTCGGATTCACATCAGAATCCCACGTTAAAACTGTCATTCCCTTTTTCTTTGCTCTCTGTAATGATTGTGAAAGCCCATCAACCGATGTAGATGAAACCATTAACGCATCATAGTTTTGATTAATAAAATTATTTATATATTTCACTTGGCCTGATACGCTCGCTTCTGATGGTCCATCATACTTCACCTGCACGCCTAACTTATCTCCCATTTCCTTTGCGCCTTCACCACCTGATGTAAAGAAGCCAACCCCTGTTAATTTTGGGATGAATGCAAATTTCACATCATCTGCTTTTTTCTTATCTGCTGTTTTGCTAGAACATGCGATTAAACCGATAATACAAACGCACATAATCATAAAAATCCCCAGTTTTCTTTTCATGACATTTCCCCCTTATGCAATTTCCTTCTTCTCCACATAGTGAGTTGCTGTAATTTGAAATGCCTAATAATAACAGAGAGGATAAGTATAATACCAATAACTACATTTGACTGTTCGTTTGTTAAACCTGTCATTTGTAAACCGTACTGCATCATGCCAATAAATATACTTGCTAGTACTGTTCCAAGAACACTTCCTTTCCCTCCAGTGATGAGCGTCCCACCTAATACCACAGCTGTAATAACCGGCAGAATTGTCTCACTTCCAATATCAGCTCGAGCTGAGCCGAAATACGCTGTTAAAAAAGCCCCTCCTAAACCACCTCCCAACCCAGAAAGAATATATGCGATAATGACTACCTTTTTTGTACGAATTCCAGAATATTTAGCAGCTTTTTCATTTGTACCAGTTAGCATGACATAACGACCATACTTCGTTCGATGAAGTATGAGCGTAAATAGCACGGTCAAAAACAAAAGTAACCATAATAAGTTAGGAATTCCTATAAAACTCCCATTTGCAAGCTGCACGTAGGCATCTGGTAAACCACTTATCCCTTCATATCCACTGGCATTTGATCCACCCGAGATAACAAGAGCAATTCCTGAGTATAAAAACATCGTTCCCAGTGTAACAACAAGAGGTTCTACATCTGTCATTTTAATAATCAGCCCATTAATACAACCGGCTAGACAACTAATAACCAAAGCAATAATCACAGCTAAAATAACCGGAATTCCATTTATCCAAAGTACCCCAATAAGGATTGAGGTAAGACCCATAATCGAGCCTACAGACACATCGATTCCACCTGTTACAATTACAAAAGTCATTGGAATTGCGGCAATCGTAATAAAAACGAAGTCATTCATACTGAAAAGTAAATTACTAATATTAAAGAAATCGCTGTTTAACAAACCAAAGAGAATGAACTCTATAATAAGCAATACTATAAGAACTCCTTCCCATCTTAAAAACCCACGTGCATACTTCATAGATTCATCCTCCTTTCTTCTAAACGGTGCTTTTCTTGCCATTTTTTCAAAATACTATCTACTATAATAATGAGCAAAAGTAAAAAGCCTGATATTGCGCTATTCCAAAAAGCAGGTATTTTTAAAAAAACTAGTGAACTACTTATAACTTCTAAAAAAATCGCTCCTAGCGCTGCTCCAAATATAGAACCTGTTCCACCTTTTAGATGAATTCCACCTAGTACAGCGGCAGCAATTACTTGCAGCTCAATTCCTGTACCGGTTTGATTTGGTACAAATCCGATATTCATAACAAATATGCATCCTGCAACCCCTGCGCTTATTCCCGAAATAATAAATGCATATATTTTCACCTTATCTACCGGTATTCCGATGAGACGTGCTCCATCTTCGTTATCTCCAGAAGCATAAAAATATCTCCCAAAAGGAGCCTTCGTTAAAAAGATGTATAATAATAGTAAAATAGCTAGAACACTCCATACTGTAACAGAGAGGCCTAGTATCATGACAGAAGACATTTGTTTATAAGAATTAGGAATATCCTCAATCCATTTGCCACCTGTATAGATCAACATCGTTCCTCTAATAACTCCTAACATTCCTAATGTCATAATAATTGCCGGTACACCGAACTTTGCGACCCCTATTCCATTTATCAGTCCAATGACAGCCCCAAGCAAGATTGCAGCAATGATTGAAATGAGAATACTATTACCATTTGTCAAAAACATCCCACAAATTGCTGCGCTTAATCCCATAATAGATCCGACTGAAACATCGATATTTTTCGTAAATAATACGAACGATTGACCAATAGCTAGTATGACTAAAATAAGACTTGATTTCATCATTAAAGAAAGCGAGCTAAATTGAACAAAACTAGGATTTATCATTCCTACGAAGGCTATGTAAATAAGTAATAAAATGATAATAGAAGTTTCATGTATTTTAAATATATTTGGAAAGCGTTTCATTCCGTTACACCTTCCCTTCCTCCATATGCGAGACGTGTAACTTCATTTATACAAACTTCTCCTTTCTCTAAGTGAGAAACAAACTTCCCACTTCTCATCACATATACTCTGTTTGCCAATTGAACAATTTCTTCTATATCTGAGGAAATCAGTATAATTGCAAGTCCTGATTGTTTTAAATTTTGAATTACCTCATACACTTCTAACCTTGCTTTCGCATCAATCCCGCGCGTTGGTTCATCTAAAATAATTAATTTTGGGTTACAAGCAAGATATTTCGCTAATACAACTTTTTGCTGGTTTCCTCCCGATAAAGATGTCATTTTTTCATTTATATGGGAGGCAACAATCCGAAACTTATTCATATACGATTCTGTTAAAGCGCTTTCTTTTTTGTGATTTAAGAAAAAGCGGCTCATTTTCTGTAAAGAAGCTACCGTTACATTCTCTTTAATAGACGCAATTGAAAAGATACCATTTCCCGCTCTATCTTCTGGAACATATACCATCCCTTTATCTAATCTTTCATTCGTTGAACATTTTGTAATTGACTCCCCTGCTAATGAAATTGTCCCAGACAGCATTTTCCTTAATCCATATAGTACTTCTGCTAATTCCGTTCTCCCTGCCCCAACCATACCAGCAATTCCTACAATCTCCCCAGCATGTACAGTTAGTGATATATCTTGAAATGCATAGCCCGCCAAACTTGTTACCTCTAATATTTGTTGAGAAAGTTTCGTAGTTTCTTGTAGTATCTCTTTCTTCTCTTCATGTTTATAATCTTTGGGTAATAATCCCTCCATTAGCATGTCATATGTATAGTCTGATATATCCCCTTGACTCACAATTATTCCATCACGTAAAATAGCTACCTTACTAGCAATCTCAAAAATTTCTGGGAAACGGTGTGTAATATAAATCATACCGATTCCTTTTTCCTTTAAATTTCTCAGCAGCACAAAAAGACTCTTTATTTCATGAGTTGTTAATGTCGATGTTGGCTCATCTAAAATAAGAATCTCGGCTTCTCTTATTAATCCTCTTACTATTTCTACTAATTGTTGTTGCGCAATAGATAATGAACTCCCAATTGCATTTAGCTCTATATTCCACCCTAAACTTCTTATCAAATCTTTTACTTTTGTACGAAGTTCTTTCTTCTTTGCCTTTATTCCGATACATATATTTTCTTCAATTGTCATATGAGGAAAAATTAACGGTTCTTGTGGAATTAAATAAACACCAGTTGCATGTGCTTCTGCTGGATTAGAAAAACTTTGCACCACTCCTTTTACATATATCTCCCCAGCATCATAAGAGTATAAGCCTGTTAATATTTTCATCAATGTTGATTTTCCAGCACCATTTCCTCCTACTAGAGCGTATACATCTCCGCGTTGTAATTCTAAAGTAACCTCTTTTAATACATGTTGGTCTGAAAATGATTTACTAATTTGTTTCACCTCTAATAAGGGCACGTTCTCCACATCTTGTCACCCTCCTTTATGTGGAACAATTTTTGAGAAAATGATTTTTTGTTCTACTTGTTTTGTAGCATTGTATATCTCTTTTTTCATATCTAGAACACATTTTTTCTTGAAATCCCTACTTGTGTCTAGCGGTATAATCTCAAAATGAAATACATATGTTTAAGCATCGGTCAATTGTTGAAAGGGATGAAGAGAATGTCACAGCTGAACTTTGAAGAAAATTTGTTAACAAAAGTAGCCTGGTATTACTATAAAGATCATTTAACGCAGCAAGAGATCGCCTCCTTGCTTCACATTTCACGGAATAAAGTCGTTCGTTTATTAGATAAAGCGCGCACCGAAGGCATTGTTACATTTCATGTAAAAGGTACAGGTTTACATTGTTTGAGTATTGAACGTGAACTCATTCGGACGTTTCATTTAAAAGACGCTTTCATTATCCCTACACCAATGGAGAATCCTACCTACTCTTTAGGAAAAGCTGCCGCACAGTATTTAGAAACTCATCTACAACAAGGAGATTTACTTGGGATTGGTTGGGGAGAAACAATATCAAAAATGCTAGAAAACATTCATTTTGAACCATCTATGCAACTTTCAATTGTTACCCTTACAGGCGGTGTCAATCACTATCTTCCTAGAAAACAAAATTATTTAAATCACGTGCAAGGAGAACTGCATATCATTCCTACTCCATTTTTAGCATCTACGGATGAAATGGCGCAAAGTATCCTTTCAGAACCGTCCGTTAAAGATATGCTGCATGTCGCTTCACTTGCTAATACAGCAGTAGTCGGTATTGGTGGTTTATCTCAAGATGCAACGATTTTAAAAGAAGATAAAATAACGCTTCGTGAAATGACCTATATACGTAGTCAAAATGGTGCCGGAGATATTCTCGGACAATTTTATAATGCATATGGAGAATTGCTTGAGCTCCCTCATCATACTCGACTAATCGGTACACCTCTTTCCATTCTTCGAAAAATGAAACATGTAGTTGGTGTAGCTGGCGGCGAAGAAAAATTAGATGCCATTTACGGAGCCTTAAAAGGTAAATTCATTCATACCTTAATTACCGATGAAGAAACCGCCCTCTCTCTATTAAGAAAGGAAGGTGAATCATAATGTCTTCTCTATTAGCTTACGATGCAGGTACTGGCAGTATCCGGGCTGTCCTTTTTGATTTAGAAGGAAACCAACTTGCGGTGAGTCAAAAAGAGTGGGTTCATAAATCAGACCCTCGCTATCCTAATTCTATGAATTTTGATGTGGTAGAGAATTGGAAACTCGTTCAAGAATGTACAAAAGATGTCCTTCAAAAAAACAATACAACCCCTTCCTCTATTAAAGCGATTAGTGCCACAAGTATGCGGGAAGGTTTTGTTTTATACGATAAAGAAGGCCGTGAGATATGGGCATGTGCGAATGTTGATGGTCGTGCTTCTCATGAAGTAAGTGAGTTAAAACAAATCCGCTCCCTTCTTGAAGAAGATTTATATGCAAAATCAGGGCAAACCTTTTCTTTAGGTGCTTTACCTAGATTGCTTTGGATCCAAAAGCATCAACCCGACATATACGATAAAGTCCACTCCTTTACAATGTTAAACGATTGGATTCTTTATAAATTGAGTGGTGTACTGCAAATAGACCCTTCAAATGGATGTACCTCTGGTATCTTTGATTTACAAAATAGAACTTGGGATAATTCAGTTGCTAAACAATGCGGGCTCTCTTTATTATTTTCTCCAACTGTAAATGAAGCTGGTACAGTCATTGGTAGTGTCACAAAACAAAGTTCAGAGTTAACAGGATTATATGCAGGAACACCGGTAGTTGCTGGTGGCGGAGATGCACAGATGGCTTCACTCGGTTCGGGAGTCGTAAAGCCTGATCAAACCTTTATTTGCGGGGGGAGCTTCTGGCAACAAGAAGTAAATATAACAAATCCAAAAACGGATCCAAATGCTCGTATTCGTGTGAATTGCCACGTGATTCCAAAACTTTGGCAATATGAAACGATCGCGTTTTTCCCTGGCCTTGTTATGCGATGGTTTCGTGATGCTTTTTGCCAAGAAGAAAAACAACTTGCAGATGAACTTGGTGTGGATGCTTATGAATTATTGGAAGAACAGGCAAAGCAAGTACCTGTCGGATCATATGGCATTATGCCGATCTTTTCAAATGTAATGAATTATATTTCCTGGCGTCATGCTGCCCCTTCCTTTATCAATTTAAGCTTAGATGCTGATAAATGTGGGAAGAAAGAATTGTTCCGTGCAATTGAAGAAAATGCTGCATTTGTAACATTTGGTAATTTAAAGTTAATAGAATCATTAACCGGAAAATTCCCTTCTGAAGTGATATTTGCGGGCGGTGCTGCAAAAGGAAAACTATGGCCGCAAATCGTTGCGGATGTTCTCGGAATTCCTGTCAAAGTACCAGTTGTCAAAGAAGCAGCTGCTTTAGGAACAGCCATTGCGGCAGGTGTTGGTGCAGGTATATATGACTCTATGGAAACAATCTCTCAGAAATTCGTAAAGTGGGAAAACACATATGAACCGACTGCTGAGCATCACAAACTATATCAACAATTTTATCAAACATGGAAATCCGTTTATGAAAAACAACTCCCGCTAGCGGATGAAGGATTCACATCACATATGTGGATTGCACCAGGTGCATTGTAATCCAATTACATAAAGGAGTGAACAACATGCTTAAAGTGAATGAAGAGGATTTCTCCTATCGCTTTGGTAACCATGGTCCTAAATATTTATTGAAAGGCCCTAATATTGACCTTGGTATTGTAGTCATTCAACCTGGTCAAGAATTTCAAAATCATTATCATACAACTTGTGAAGAAATTTTTTATGCGCTAGAAGGTGAAATTGATTTCTACATTAATAATGAAAGAGTTCCTGTAAAACAAGGTGACGCCTTACAAGTTCGCCCTCATGAATCCCACTACCTGATTAACCATTCAGACCAAATCTTTAAAGCTGTTTTTATTAAATCACCACATTTACAAGAAAAAGATACGGTACAAATAAAAAATCCAAAATTAACGAAGGAGTGATTCACAATGACTTGGGGATTTCAAAATCGATTAAATACAATATTACCTGATGGAAAAGCTGTTATGTTAGCGATAGATCACGGTTACTTTTTAGGGCCAATTCATGGATTAGAGCAGCCATTAGAAACAGTAAAAAACTTACTTCCCTATACAGATTCTCTCTTTTTAACAAGAGGTGTACTCAATTCCTGTATTCCTGAAGACTGCAAAACACCGATGGTACTGCGTGTTTCAGGCGGAGCAACTGTAGTCGGTAAAGATTTAGCAAATGAAACGATCGTTACACCAATTAAAGAAGCGTTGCGACAAAACGTGGCCGGAGTTGGTGTATCTGTTTTTGTCGGTTCAGAATATGAAACACAAACCGTTACGAATTTAGCTAACGTTGTTTCCGAAGCGCATGATTACGGTTTACCTGTACTTGGTATTACAGCCGTAGCAAAAGAACTACAAAAACGAGAAGTTCGCTTCCTAGCACTCGCATCACGTGTATGTGTGGAAATGGGTGCTGACATTATTAAAACATATTACTGCGAAGGATTTGAAAAAATCACAAGCACTTGCCCTGCCCCAGTTGTCATTGCAGGAGGACCAAAATTAGATTCGATTGAAGACGCATTAACCATTACGTATCAGGCATTGCAAGAAGGTGCAATTGGGGTTGATATGGGACGCAACATTTGGCAGTCTGAACATCCAGCGGCAATGATTCAAGCGATACATGGTATTGTCAAAAATGGCTTACATGTAAAAGAAGCACTGGAATTATATAATGAAGTGAAGAACTAGATTGAACTACCTCCACCTACTTCACACTTCGTTTAGCGGAGGGGGTCTTCTCGGTTAAAATGATAAAGAAGGAGAAAAAACCATAACGGATTCTCCTTTAAGATGGTTCCGTCCTGTGCTTTTTATTTGAATATCCCTAATTGTTTTATTTATATTTAAATAGAACACTAAATAAGAACTGTTATACCCAACAAAGAACCGTGGAATAATTTCCACGGTTTTTTGTTTACATCTAGTAGCCTTTATTATGTAATGGGGCAGCAAAAAAGTGAAATCCTATTATAAAGGCTTCACAGCTAATAGCAGATACAACTAATCCAGCCAAGTCATTGGGTGATAACCCAATATAAATTGATTAATACATATCTATTCCCCAAAAAAACATATGAACATATTATATTATAGTACAACTCTTTAACAACCACTCTAAGAAGGGGGCTATCTATATGTTTGAAGACAAATCTAAAGTTAATTACCCATATGAATTTGCAGAAACTATAACGACACCAATTAAAAAACCAAATTATACAAAATTTAAAAATAGTACAAACACACAACCTTTGGTTATTTCAAAACATTACGTTGAAAAACCTCTATACTCCGAAAGAATCAATACCCCTAAAAAAAAATAATCAAAGTTCTAAAAAAAGACTACATCCATATATAAATGTAGTCTTTTCCTTGCTCTGTCTGCAGGCGGACTTTATAATTTTTTTCATCCCTGGAAAGATAAAGTCTGGGGTCCAATTTATTTTCCAAGATTTCTTATCTCCATCTTTTTCTTGCACAAGTTTTGCTTCATGTGAGAAAGAAATTTCTCCTCCTGCTGTATCCATACTTACAGTAAATAAAATGACCTTATTTTCCGTTTTACCTTTAATTACTTCCTTTCTTTTAACTTTTAAATTCTCAACTCTAATACCTTTGTAAATTTTTTCATTTTTCTCTGTAAATTCTTTTTCGTGTTTTGACAGTTGATCATACATATCTGCAAATTTTTTGTCATTCCATAATTTTATATATGTTTCAAATGCTTGTTCCGAAGTTTCGCCTTTATTGCATCCTACCAATATAAATTAAAATTTCACTGTTACTGATTAGAATTCACTATATTAGTAGCTTCACCATTCATACGTTGGTTTTTCAAGTCAAAGTATATATCTAATATATCCTTTCCAATTAATGAATTAATACCGCTTTTATCATTGTGAACCCAAGGGACTACTACAGAAAATGCTATTTCTGGATTATCGTATGGAGCATATCCAACTAAGGTTAAATTGTAACACTCAATACGTTCTCCCTTCTCATTCCTTCCAATTTTACTTTCTCCTCCATATACTGTCTGAGCTGTTCCTGTTTTCCCAGCTGGTTTATATGGAGCCTTTTGGAAATATTTCACACCAGTTCCATCGCCTTCTTGAAATACCCATCTAAAGCCTTCTTTTACTCGATCAATATACTCCGATTTCACTTCCACTCGATTTAACACAACAGGTTCTATAGATTGTACAACTTTCCCAATTTCTTCTTTTTTGCTTGTTTGTTCTCGAATCTCTTGCACAATTTGAGGTTGCATTCTGTATCCATCATTTGCAATGGTTGAAATATATTGTGCCAATTGTAGTGGTGTATACGTATCATACTGCCCAATAGAAAAATCTAATAAAAATCCTGGTTGGCTATCTTTCTGCCTCGTTTGTCCAGTTATTTCATTCGGTAAATTAATTCCTGTTGGGACGCCTAAACCAAATTGTTTAAAATAATAACGCATTGTGTCAAATGCTGCTTGTTTAATATCCAATGAACTATTTGGTACATAATTCACTCCAGCTATTTGTAACGCTGTATGAAACATGTATACATTTGATGATACTTGTAAAGCCCTTAAATCATTAATATTTCCAAACCCAGATACATTCCATGATTTTTTAACTCTCGTACCTTTAAACTTCATAGGTGTGTCATAAAATTGAGTCCCTGGTTGTATAGCTCCGGTTTCGTATCCCGTTAATAAAGTAGCACCTTTTACAGCTGATCCTAACTCATAAGAAGTTACCATGTTGCCTAATGCAAAATCTTCTACTTCTGTTTTCCCATCTTTTTCTACCAATCTCTTACCAGCCATAGATAATAGTTGTCCGGTTTTCGGATCCATCATGACAACAAAAGCACGATCCATTAATGGTTCAGAACTCTTAAAAGCTTTTAAATTTTTTCCTATACTTTCTTCTACTTTTTTTTGTAACTCCATATCGATTGTTAAAGTTAAATTGTTACCACTTTTTCCTTTAGAAACTGTTTCCGTTTGAATAACGTTTCCTGCTTTATCAATATTATCTTTAACTTCTTTTTTTGTTCCATGTAATACATCTTCATATCGTTGTTCAATATAACTTTTCCCCACGCGATCGTTCCGATTATATCCGCGAACCAAATAAGAATCTAAATGTTCTTTTGGCAATCCTTCTTCAGCACTTGTAATATTACCTAATACTGAACGGAATAAATCACCATTTACATAGTTTCGTTCCCAATCAACTGTCGCATCTATTCCTGGAAATTTTGCTAAATTTTCACTTATCCTCGTATACTCTTGCTCTGTCACGTCTTTTTTAATAATTTGTGGTGTCATTTGATAACCAGAACTCATTTTACTTTTAATAACTAATACTTTTAAGTCTTGTGGCGTGAGCTCTGCTAATTCTTCTTCTGTAATGCTCTTTCGTCTTAACTCTTCGATTCTCTTGTCTAACTCTTTCCCTTCTATACCCTTTTCTCTAAATTTTTCCTCGTCTTGCTTCGTGACCTTTGCTTTAGCACGCTTTTTATTTAATTGCATCCAATAATCTTTTTTATCTACTTCAGTTAATTTATTTATTTCTTCTTCCGATATTTCAAGTATATTTGCAATATCTTCTGCAGTTTTTAAAATGTCTTCAGAGCTTACACCCTTCAATCTTGTATACGTAATCGTACGAAGTGCTCTATTATCAACAACCGGTTTCCCTTCTCGATCATAAATTTTCCCACGCGGAACTGGAATACTCGTTGTTGCGTTTTCATTTTTTTCTACCTGATTTTTATAAGTCTCTCCGTCAACAATTTGTACTTTTCCGAGCTGAAAAATGATCGCAGAAAATAGTATAAATACGCAAAAAAATAGAATGTTTAATCGGATAGATATTGATGTCTTCTGCTTCTTTCCTGTTCGTTTTTTCATACATCCTCCGTATATATTTTAATAAATTTTGTTCAGATTACAGTTTTGTATGCAAGTTCGCGCATACGTTATCCGATCTTAGTAGCATCTCATTCAATTACTGAAATGAATAGATGAAGATGGAACTGCTCCTCTATTTACAACAAGAATAAGAGAAACTACATTCAATCATAAGCAGTTCCCCTTATTTTTTCTCAATATATCTAAAACAAGTGTTAGACTGTTCCTCTATAGTATGTGGCTGTCATACCATATTAATTTTCATTATTTTTTAACAAGTTCAATGTATGAGTAAATAAACGATTATCTCCGGGATCTCCATGTCCTGGTATAATCATATTTATATCATTGTATTTCTTTTCTACTTTTTTAATTGCCTTTGACCAATTAGATACATATGAACCTGAAGTCTGTACAATCTCTTGTGTATCTAATGATTTTATTAAACATCCTCCAAATAGGATTTTATACTTTGGTAACCACACTGTAATGTTATCTTGTGTATGTCCTTTTCCTGGATAAAATGTTTCTACGTTTATATCACTAAATCGCATATTATCGCGTTTCTTCAAGTCACCAAGAGGTCTATCAAAACCTTGTTTCTCTGCTAAATCAGCAGTTAAAGCCGTACTGTGTACCTTAACACCTTTTTTAATCAGCGTTTTAATTCCTCCTATACGATCGTCATGAGCATGAGTCACAATTGCTTCTGTGACCTCTTTTGTAGGAAATTGCTTTTTTAGTATTTGAAGCAGTTGATCTGTAAAAGCATCATTCCAAGGTGTATCAATCAGTACCAATCCTTTAGATGTTTCAAGAATTAAACCATTTGCAGGAATACGTGTTCCATTTACCACTCCAATACTCGTATGCATCCATACCTTGGGATGCAACTGTGAAATAGATACATCTTTCTCTTGATTTTTATTTTTTATTTGCTCTACTTTTTCAGCAGCCTGTACTGGAAATATCGAACTAGCAAATTGGCTAAATCCCAATATACTTGCGCATAAACCTACTTTTAATATCATTTTCTTTTTCATTACCATTGCTCCTTTCTTAGCAGCTTCTTTCTCTAAAAGTGCTATTACACTTAATAGACAATCCACATGATAAATTTGTTCCCACATTTACAAAAAAAATAATAAATTTTAATATAGAATAGAATCTGGGTAAGGGAGGATTTTATGTTACATAAAAAATCGAAGAGGTGGATCATTTTAGCGAGTTTTTTCATTTTAGGAGTTGTTTTGACGTTTTTATTCACAACAAGGTTTATTTCGTTTACTATTACAACTTCTGCAGCTGAGAGAGGAAAAATTATTGACCAAAATGGAGTCATACTAGCCACAAATAAAAAAATAAAGTCTTTGTATTATGTCTATAATAATGGTTGTCCAACCAATCAAGAAGTAGCGAAGATATCAAGTTTTCTAAATCAGTTTTCATCCAAGTTTAACCATAAAATTTCAGTAGATGACATACATTCACAATTACAAAATTCTTGTAAACATCATGATAAAAATGAAATACGATTACATACAAACTTAAATGATAAAGAGTCCGCATTTATAAACGGAAATAATCCCCAAAAAGTAATAGTAAAAAATGAAGTGGTACGTGTTTATCCACATCATGAAATTGCTTCACAAGTAATTGGGTATGTTGACTATGAAAAAAACAACTCGGATTCTAATTATGTTCCTGTTGGTAAAAACGGAATTGAACTTCAGTATGAAAATGATTTAAAAGGGAAACCAGGAAAAACTCTCACTTTTAAATTGAAAAATAAAAAGTTCTTATGGAACATACAAAGTCCTCAAAGAGGAAAAGATATTCAGCTAGCACTAGACTATAAACTTCAGCAAAAAACAGAAGAAGCACTTAGGTCCCAAATTCAGAAAACACCTGATGCTACTGCTGGTTATGCTGTCGTAATAGATGTTAAAACAGGAGAAATATTAACTATGGCTAACTCGCCAGTTTTTGATCCAAATATGTTCAATACACCTTTATCATCATCTGAAAAAGAAAATGTCAAATTACTTGCCCAAAATAAAACAATCCAAAAATTAAAATATGGTGATTCCTATGTAAATATGGCATCAACTATAAAACCGCTTACTATATTAATTGGGTTAAACGAAAAACTTTTTCAGCCTGAAGATACGTATTTAGATAAAGGTCGTTTTCAGTATAATAATCAAAATAACATCACCAATGCTGCTGGAACTCCAACTGGTGAAATTACACCGAGTCAAGCTATCATTAATTCATCAAATACATTTATGACAGCAAAAGTAGCAATCCCATTATTCAATAAAAATAATGGGAATTTAGAAAAAGTAGCAACCTTGTGGACAAACTATTTAAAACAATTCGGCCTTCGCTCCAAAACAGGGATTGATTTACCCTTTGAAGAAGAAGGACAATATAAGTTGCATGCATCTAGTAAGTTTGAGAGTGGAATTTCTGCCCTATTGAATGCTTCTTGGGGCGCAAATGAAGTGCACCCCCCTCTCCAACTCGCTCATTATGCAGCTACTCTTGCAAATAAAGGAGACAAATACAAACCTCAAATTGTACATGCTATCATGGAAAACGGCGATAAAAGAACGAAAGAATTTAAACCAATTTTAGAAAGTTCTAATCATTATCCTTCAAGTTCTTGGAATGTCTTACAAAGTGGAATGAGTCAAAATATACAAGAAATTAAAGACTTGCCCTTTGACGTTTCTGGTAAAACAGGAATAACAGGTTCGCCAAACGAACAAGAAAAAGTTATCAATCATTCTCTATTTATTTCATATGCTCCTACTAAAAATCCGCAAATTGCTATTTCTGTCATTATTCCTGGTGGTAATTCTGAAACAAATAGTGCAGCCCTTGTTGCAGCGGAAATTTTAAAGGCTTGGGATACCCTCCAAAAAGAGAATAAAAAATAAAGAAAAAGGTTCAATAAAGTGAACCTTTTTCTTTTACCATATAGAATCTATACTCTTTATTTTCCACATGCCATCATTTTGTTTTTCAAAAATGAAAGAATACTGGATATCTATTGATACATGGTCTTCTTTTACATAGCCAGTATAACCATTCATCGTAGTTATTTTTATATATCCATCATTCTTCACTTTCTTCGGAATCCATGCTTTTACATTTTCATTAGATACCCGATATAAAACACGTGAATCAGATTTTGGTTGCGTTAAAATTTTTGTTTCCTCACCAACAACAGTAGCATATAAAAAACGTTCCTGCTTCGTTTGGTTACTTTCTGCCAATCCACTTGGTATTTTATATACTGTTTTCGTATCATTCACAAATTCTCCTCCCATTGCAAGAGCTACTTGTAAATCATGAAAAATACTATCATCAAACTTCCATTCATTTTTACTATACTGTTTTCCCTTAAAAACAAATTCTTCACCCAGTACTCTATATAAATCGTTCTTATTTTTTAAACTCGTGTTTTGATTTAATTCATCCATAAATTGTTTTAGTGATTGATCTTGATTAGATTCATCTTTCATCTTCACTTCAATTTGAGTACTACTTTGCACTGGCGGTTCATTTTTACCCGGCCAGAATTGTTGAAAGTTAAACAGCACAGCCGTAAAAACTAGAACGACTGCAGCAGTGAACACCTTTATACGAAATGGCCGTCTAATTTTCGGACCATCTTCCTCCCTATTTTGGTATATAGATTGTTTTATTTTATAAATAAATTCCTCTTCGTCTTGAGGCTGTTTCACTGGCCCGCTTTTTAATTCTTTGTACCAATCCGGCTTTCTATCATTGTTCATAATTCATCCTCCGATAATATTTTTGAAACTCGTGCACGAGCGCGATGTAGCCTAGATTTCACAGTTCCAATAGACACGCCTAATGTTTCAGCAATTTCATCATAAGATAATTCATATTTTGCATCTAGTATTAATACTTCACGATGTTTTTGTGGCAATTTTAATACACTGTCCCAAACTTCATTCATAGTTTCTTTTTCTAAAAATTGTTTTTCTGCTGACGGATATTCCTTATCATTTCGAAAGAAACTTACTAAAGAAATCCTCTTAAAATAGGAGGACTTCAAATAATTTAAAGCTGTATTCCTTGTGATTTTTAATAACCACGTTTTAACAGAGGACTCATTTCGAAATGAATCCCATTTTTTAAATACTTTTATAAACACCTCTTGCGTTATATCATCTGATAAATGGGTATCTTTTGTAATAATAAATGAATAATTCCATACATCTTGCCAATGTTTTCTTATCACATAATCAATTTCATCATGGTTGCAATTTTCAATAACCTTATGTTCCATCTCAACACCTCAAGCTTATTTGCATAAGCATAAACACCTTTCCTTATGTTTTATTATTGACTCCATTATATAGACAAGATAAAAGTTGCTTTTGTTCCATTTTCTATTAAAAATCATACTGAAGAGTTCTGTCATCAAAATTCCAAGATACTTGTATACAATCTTTTAACATTTGACATACGAATTGCTTCTCTTTTTCAAGTGATTACATATCCAATTTCTTGTATAGAATCTACCATTGCCCTGCAACAGGTTGTATCACTTAGAAATATGTACATTCACCCTATATGTGGATAGAAGTATCATTTCATGTCTATTTTGCTTAACGTAACTTTTTAAAAATACTGGTGATATTTATAATCACCAGCAAGTTAAGAGTGAGTCTCTAAAGGACATTCCCTCATGTTGTTTACATGTTTAATATTATTTGTGTTTCTTTAAACATTTACACGTACCAATCAAATAAAAAAGTACACCACTACATATCATGTGATGTACTTTTTCATATATTATAAACAAGACATTGATATTAAAAAAACTTTATGACACTTCCATGTCTTATATTTCACAAAATTTATTTCCTTTTTTGATTACGACTGCTGATACGCAGATTTCGATGACTTCACATAATAAACCGCATGCTCTACTTGAATAATATGATCCGGCTTCGGCTTCCCGCGGCTTGCTCTATGTCCTGCTAAGTGCTCTTCACTTGTTTCCCAGTTTTTCCATGCTTCTTCTGATTCCCAGCGAATCATTACAACAACTTCTTCGTCCCCTCTTCTCACCTTTTTAACAAGAACGCTTAAATCGATAAATCCTTCAAATTTTTCAATGATTCCTTCTCCAGTAAAATGTTGCACAACAAGATCCGAAGTACCTTCTTTTACTGTAAATGTTTTTGTTTCGATAAACATAGATCCCACTCCCTTTGTATGTAAATATTTCTAGTATTCTTTTATTATAATTGATTATGATAATTATTTTCAATTAAAATATTTAAGCGGATTTTTCTTGAATCGATTCATCGAGAAATTTGAAGTATGGCAGCATGATTCCAACGAAAGACGTCACACATATAATTGATCCTATACCAATATACAGCGCCCTTACTCCCCATATTTCACTCAATATCCCTCCAACTAAAGTACCTAATGGCATCGCACATCTTATGAAAAATAATCGTACCGAAAACACTTTTCCCATCATTTCATTTGGCACTGTTTGCTGGCATATGGTCGTATTGTGAACATTAAAAAACGCCATACATACGCCCGCTACAACTTCGATAATGACTGCTAACATAACGCTATAATTGAGACCTAATGAAACATAAGTTGCGCCTCCTATGAATAACGCCCCAAGCATAAGATAGCGCCGACTATTATACTTCACTTTTCCTACTAGCATAGAACCGATTACATACCCAAAAGGAAAACCTGCTAAAAAATAGCCATACGCAGCGTAATTTGCTGATAGATCATCGATTATATACGGTAAATTCGTAACCATCGTTACTCCGACTCCAAATTGAACAAATGTAAGAAAAACACCTAACCAAACGATAATGGGCTGTTTGAAATAATACGTGAATCCTTCAATAGATTGCTTGAACCAGCTTTTACGAACTTCTTGAGTAACTCTGTGCTCCTGTATAAATAGCAGTAAAGTACCACTTATAAATAGAAATAAGCAGACGAAAAATAAAGTTAGCTTTACTCCTATAAACTCAACAACAACTCCCCCTAATACAGGGGCTAAAAACATCATAAGACGAACCATTCCATCAATATACGCATTCGCTGTTTGCAATTCTTCTTTAGATACAATTGTTGGTGTAATCGCTTGATTAGCTGGTACATAAAGTGGTGTGATCAAACCAACTATAATTTGTACAACAAAAATATGCCATGCCTCTATACTTTCAGCAGTCACCATGAATAGAGGAAGTAAAAAAGCGAGTCCACGTACCCACTGGGCTATAATCATAATCCACTTTCGGCTCCACATATCAATAAAAGGCCCACTCACAAGTTGCAAGAGAAGTGATGGAATAAAGTAAAGGAGCCACATACTTCCTAAGGCCATTTTCGATCCTGTTAATTGGTAAATGAGAATTGAATTGCATAACGTACCAAATGCACCGCCTAATTCAGAAATCGCACTCCCAATCCACATAAAGAAAAACGATCGATTTTTTAACATACTTTTCTCCATTTTGCACCAACTTTTCTTTTTCGTTCTCCTCCTATTGTGCGTATTCTATCAAGGTAAAATGTTATTACCTTTTGATGTGTAATTTCATAACGAACGAGTTAAATAGATTTCTAATTCTTTCGAAATAGCCTCTACCGCCTTCTTCTTCAACGTATACTTAGCACCTTGAATATCAACTAACTTCGCTGATCTTAAAATTTTCAAATGATGATGAATGGTCGATTTTCCAAGATTTAATTGTTCCGTTATCTCCTGCAATGTACGATCTTTTTCAAACAATAATTTTACGATGCGCAATCTTGCTTCATCACCAAGCGCCTTATGTTTATGGACTAAAAAATAACTTGGCTCATATGGATCTTCCGGATGTATGCTTTCATTGGCGATTGGATAATGAAATATTTTTGTATCCTCTATATCCGCTTCAATGTTCCAAGGCCGATACGTATATTGCGGGATCAGCAAAACATGATGTACACTTGGCTCTGGAAAATATGTAACACCACCTGTTGCCCATTCAACAAATTCTTCGGCTTGCATCTTTTCCTTCATTTCACGTTTTGTTTTATAGTCTTGTTTTAGTATGCGTGATAGCTTTTCTACTTCCGGTTCTATAATAGCTTCATACCAGCCTGTCATAACAGCGATAAGGTGATCTTTAAGTAACTGTATATCCACTTCATAAATAAAATCGATATAAGTAGGGAAAAATGGATTGTTGCTCGTTACTTCTTGTAATTCCTGTACTGCTTCCATATCGCCATTTGCTGCATTCTTTCTCTTTTCTTCATATTTATAGCCGACAAATGGAATGCATATATACTTTAATTCAAATTCTGACAACGAATTGATATACTGAGTAAACTCATATAAATCTTGAAAATCTTCTTGATATAGTAGTTGCAGTAACGCTTTCCACGTATTATGTTTCTCTACAAAATGTAAATGCTCTTGCATTTCTACCGATACGGATTGTCTCATCTCTTCCCATTCATTTCGAGATTTTTCTAACGTATCAATCAACCTTGTATTCGTAATTGCTGCAATTCCAAGAGCGCATTCGAAAAGTATCGAATGCTTTACTTGAACGTCATATGTTTCTCTTTTTCTACTTGTTACATGTAAAACTTCCATTTTACCCCTCCTTATTTTGTTACTATTTTAAATTCTACAAATATCGAATTTAACCTTCTATAATTTCAGAATTTTAAGTGATTCAAGAAAAAAACGCATGAATTAAAGCACTACAGTTCAAGAAAATTTATAAACTATTTGCTAATGACATTGTTTTTAAGATATTACACTGTATATAAAAACAAAAAGATAGATAAGGCAGAAAATATTTCTGCCTTATCTATCTTTTTTTACTATATATTTAATTTATAATATAATACAATAGAAATATAATAATTCAAAAGATTCCCGCTAAAATTATATATTTTTCGGAATTGAAAGGGCATACAGAATATGAATAAAAACTTAACAAAAATTACAATAATAAACGGTCTCATTCTTATCTTTTATCACTTTTTACAATGGTATTTAGTTGAAGTTCTTACTCCATTTGCTATGCCTTTTTTATCGATAATCCTTCATGGAGGTTTTTTCATAATATTAATCCTGACAGTTATTCATGTTATCAAATATAAAAGCTGGAAACCTTTTATTACTCAAATAATGATAATAATTATTTGGCTATGCACACCATTTACACTCATCTATCTAAAATTAGATTTTATAATCTACAAAGAGAACCGTACAGAAGTTGTAGAGCTTATCAATCGCAAAGAATTAACTCCTAATGTAAATCATGATAATAGACAAATTCACTTACCTAAACAATTTGCAACTACTTCAAAAGGCGGTGGAGATGTACTTATACAACATAGCAAAAATGGTACCTCAGTTTTCTTCTTTACTTATCGAGGTATATTAGATAATTTTTCAGGGCTTATTTATACACCAAATGATGTAAAACCAAACAAATCTGATTTTAATAGCGAATTTAAAGAAATCAAGAAAATCGAGAAAAATTGGTATTATGTCTCGTCGTATTAAAAAGGTATAGATATCAGCAATACAAAAAAGCTAGCATTTGCTAGCTTTTTTGTAACTATTATTATATTCATTATTAAGAGCTATCCTTTTATAACTACAACAGCATTTTGCTTTGGGCATTCCTTTTTCAAATAAAAACCCTCCGCTTTCCAATATCTTCATTCAAACTTCGGACGATTCTTATGAACTGCATTGTTTCAAATCCATATGTAAGAATTGCTTGCAATGCCTCAGATGCATAGCCTTTTCCCCAATATGTATCATCTAGTTCATGACCAATCTCAGCCCGTTTATGATTTTGATTGATTAAATGAAATCCACATGTACCAATTTATTGATTCATTCCTTTTAATGTGATCCCCCAGCGAATAACACTTCCTCCTTCATATCTTTTTCTAAATGCCTGAATTGTATTTTTCACTTGTTCCATGTTTTGAAAAGAATCCATCCCGAAATAACGAATAACAAATTCTTTCTCAAAATAATCACATATTGTTTCTGCGTCTAATAATGTTAATTCCCACAATATTAAACGCTCTGTTTCTAAATACCTTTCTTAAACCAATAGAAAACGCCACTTGTTTTCCATAACGGGTTCGAATTTGAAATAAAAAATGAAAAACAACCATGTAAAAAGAGGTGCAATTAGCACCTCTCTTGCATTTATTTTAGCAATTAAATTAGCACCCAAATTGGTGAACTTTTAATAATATCAATTGATCACTAATTTGTCCTAACGGTTTCTTGGAGTTTTTCCATTACCCTTGATAAAGCTAAAATTGAATTTGTTGTTTCAAATTCTCCAACATTTAGGGAATGGTTTGCATTTTGGATAACATCAATCGTTACATTTGATTTACTTAATTGGTCAATTTGATTTGCACTGTAATAATGGTCTTTATCCCCGATAACTAAAATCCCTTCATGATGACTATTCAAGATTGAGTCAAAAATCGAATCAAAATTTATTAGAGGGGTGAATAAAATCATTTTTGACTTTAAGAATTCATCTCTCTTCATTAAGTCATTCGCAATTGGAATTGTTCCGAGTGATTTCCCTAAAAAAATCGAATTGTTGTATTGCCCATTTTTTAAAACATCTAAAATCACAGGATTAATATCATCCATCATTATTTTTGTTATTTCTTCAATCGTTTTTTTCATTGTTTGCTCATCATAGGAGTAATGAATATGGACAATATCGATTTTGTTTTGGAGCATTAACATCGTCGAATAATAAAACAAGGGTTTATCGTAATTGTAACCTGAACCTGAAAACATAAAGCAAATCGTTTTAGAACCCGTTTCTATATGTGTATAACGAATCACTTTGTCGTTTGTTTGTATCTCCTTTTTAGTTCCCTTCATCATTTTCCCCTCCAATTATATTCATTCTTAAACTCTACCTCATCGCCATCAAGTTAAAAATAAGTTGTACTTTAAAAAGAGAAAATGAGCTTAATTCTCATAAATAAATGTAAAGAACAATCATTTTAGATGTATTTCAAAATCTTAGACATGTAATAACTATCAACTAAGTTCCCATCAATCATACAAGAAGCTTTTTTTATTCCGTCAACTCTAATCGAATTACACCAATCACTTTTGCCCAATTTTCAAGTTCTTTAAATAACTGGGTTCCAATTCCTTTTCCAATATTTTTATGTGTTACACCTGCAACAATATAAACACTATGTCTAGTTCTTTTTGGTTTACTACCAATTGCCATCAAATATCCTACTAAATTATTTTCAGTCTCAGCAACAAAAATAGCTGAATTAGAAGATTGAGATATTTTTTTGATCATATTTTGTTGTTGTTCAATTGTAGTAGCTCTTTCCCCTTCCTCAAATAACATAAATTCCGTTTCTTCATCAATCTTTCTGCACAATTGTAAAAAAGGTTCTGCATCTCTTTCCATAATGAATCGAATCATATAACCTCACTTTAACTAATTTGCCATAACAATAAATAATTCGACATATGTAAATTATCTTCTTCGAACCAAAAATATTTTGTATATATAAAGTTTTCATGTTCTTATGAATGGATAGGAAAACAAAAAACACTGGAATTAATCCAATGTTTTTTGTTACATTGAAAAATCTAATCCTCCAAAACGAAAGAACTAGCATTCTGAGGCTGAAAATGTGCTAAATTCTCGTTTTGGGGATATTTCTCATTTCTTGGTTGATGGGTGTGGGCTCTATCCATTTAAAACTAGATCAGCATTTTGCTTTGGAAATTCTGTTTTTAAATAAAACTCCTCCGCTTTCCAATATCTCCGTTCAAACTTGGCGCGATTTTTTTGTGTCTCCTCACTTTCACGAAGAAACCTTTGTTCTCTTGGACAATCCAAGTACACCATATAATCAAAGTATTTTCGCCATTTTTTCCGCTGAATAAAGACACCTTCTATTACGATTACACAAGAATTCGGTATAATTACCTCTTTCGTTTCACATGAATCCGTTTGATGATTATAGAACGGTAGATGTAGCTGGTTTTCCATCTTTAATTTTTGAAACAACTGCTTTTGCAACCATTCCACATCCCATTGTAGTTGATAATACTCATACCATTCTTCATGTTTCGTATTATAGCGCTTGCTACGCTCCACAATATAATCATCAATATGAAAAATATGAAATGGAATACCTTTTTGTTTCAATTCGTCTTCTAGCTGCTTTACCAATGTTGTTTTCCC
Source organism: Bacillus sp. TL12 (assembly GCF_022625245.1). Lineage (NCBI taxonomy): Bacteria > Bacillati > Bacillota > Bacilli > Caryophanales > Bacillaceae > Bacillus > Bacillus sp. TL12. The sequence goes on from NZ_JAJJBY010000038.1 coordinate 26,319, forward strand.
CGAACGACTTAATCCATCTATTCCTAAGATAAATCGATTACTTATATTTTTTGAAATGAGTTCTATTAATTTTTTCAAAATACTATCCTTGCCATTCTTCTTTTAGTAACGAATAAATTACCGTATCATGAGCTACACCATTTTGAGTCATATATTTTCGAAGTAATCCTTCCTCTTGAAATCCAGCCCTTTTCAATAACCGATGTGAAGCTTCATTTTCTGTATAAACAACTGCTGCGATTCTTATGAGCTGCATCGTTTCAAATCCATATGTAAGAATTGCCTGCATTGCCTCAGATGCATAACCTTTTCCCCAATATGTATCATCTAATTCATAGCCAATTTCGGCTCTTTTATGATTTGGATTCATTAAATGAAATCCACATGTACCGATTAATTGATTTGTTCCTTTTAACTCTATTCCCCAGCGAATGACATTTCCTTCTTCATATCTTTTTCTAAAGTTTTGAATCGTACTTTTCACCTGTTCCATATCTTGAAACGAGTCCATACCAAAATAACGGATAACAGATTCCTTCTCAAAATAATGAAACATTGTTTCAGCGTCTAATAGTGTTAATTCTCGTAATTTTAAACGCTCTGTTTCTAAAATTGGAAACCCCATTCTCTTTTCTCCCTCTACTCTAATGAGCTGCAAATTTCGATGTAATTTCCATCTGGATCAGACACATAAGCAATCGTCTGCCCCCATGGTTTCGTGATTGGCTCCACCAATACTTTTACACCTTGTTCTCTTAATCCCGAAATTGTTTCATTAACATCATCCACAACAAATCCAATTTCAAAATGAGAGGATTCTAGTGCACCATTTGGAATGGATAATCCCGTTAACTCTCATACATCCTCTCTACTATTCATTGCTAAAATTGTTGCCCCGGTATCAAACTCAATGTATGTACCATGTTTCTCTTTTATTGGTAAGCGTAAAATCTCTTTATAAAATCGAAGACATTCTTCATATCGATCTACATATAAAATGACATATTTCATTTTTAAGTTCATTGTAATCCCCCTTTCAAATTCTCTTTTAAAAATTCGACAAAGGAGATAGAAAACCTTGTTTACGGTATTCATAATTGTAAACAAAAAAAAAGGCCGATTTCTCGGCCTCAAACATATTGGCATAAAACAGGAGATTGGTTTGGACATAACCAGCTCATACATTGATTATATTTTATTTTTTCTGAATTTTAAATATAACAATCGATGATTTATATTGAGAAACTTTTTGGAAGAAATAGTTAAAAACAACTACTTTTACATCAATACCTTTTACTTTTGAATAAATTTCTTCCTATAAAGAAATGCTACAAATGGAGGTGTATACATATGGAACCAATGCTTTGCCCAAGTTGCAAAACCAATCGGACACGCTTTAATATTCTTGAGCAACAAGTCAAACCAGTCAAATTAAATCCACAAACAGGACAAGTTGAAGAAGAATATACAAACGAAACAATGAACGCTTTTCATATGGCATATCAAGGACCTACATACCGTGTACAATGTGCTGTATGTGGACTAGTTGAAAATCCAGAGCAGTTTATTAAACCCGCTCAAAATCAATCTTTCTCATAAAAAACGCTGCTTGTTTTTTAAGCAGCGTTTTTTATTTCCATTCTACATGTATTCTTTAAATTCTCTGTAAAATTACTTTCCCCTTCAATACAAATAATCGAACAAGTACAAGTAAATCTACTATGATATGTAGTAGCATGGATGGATAAATGGATCCAATAGTCACATACAATCAGTGAAATGAAACTGTACTTTGTTTTGAAACCGCGTCGTTCACAAAACTTCTTTTTTTAATTCTCGTATCTTCCAAAACAACCTCATTAATATATACAAATCTATACACCCGCAAAGCCCTAGAATAAGTTTCATCCAAATAGGACTATTGACCGAAGGCCCTAAATAGTTCAAATATATCCCTGGTATCATAAGAGCAAGGATAAGTGCAAGGAATCTCATTAAATCCATCATTTTTTCAATCTTCGTTTCTTTTTCAGAATAAATATCAGGTAATTCATTATCATCATCTACTTCTTTGCAAAAATAATGCCATTTCGTAAAGCTTGTTACATGCTTCCAGCCAGACATCTCATAGATTTCAATGTATTCTTTTTGATTCATTTGTGAATTTCGATTATCTAGTTTGAAATCAGCTTTATAAACAACATCTTTCGGCTCCGTTTTCTTGAATGTGTACATAAAATTGTACTTTTGGAACGCCCAGCCTTCTTGATGCATCTTTCTTAAATACGCCTCTTCTTTTTCTAGGTTCCACGCTGCAAAAAATTTAAACGTCTTCTTATCTTCCATGTTACATCCCCTCTTCTAAAATATTTCTTCCATTTTGAACAGAACGTTGTAATCTTTTAAATTCAAGCTCCAGTACTTCTTTACCAAACGGAGTTAACACGTAACATTTCTTTCGATCTGTAGATGCTACTTCTACAATTAGTTTTTCTTTCAATAACTTTGTCGTGTTCCCGTATAACGTACCCGGTCCAAGCTTTACTTCTCCATTCGTCATTTCTTCTACCATCTGCATAATCCCATAGCCATGCATAGGCTTTACTAATGACAACAAAATATAATACGTTGCCTCTGTTAATGGAATATATTTCTGTGCTTTCACACTCATTATAACTACCTCCGATACATTGATATATGATATATCGACTTACGATACATCGTGTATCGATATTGTATATCGTATTCCAAATAAATACAACTGAAAATGAAGTGATTCTTAAAAATTTTATATTTATTCTATACAAAAATATTATTATATTAATTTTCAGAAAAATTTGTTAAAATATAACAAATGTGATTTCCTATTTTTTGAAAGGATGATACATATGATACATACATTAAAAGAAAGTATAAGTTCTGTTTTTGTCGGGAAAGAAAACGTGGTTGATTTACTCCTTGTTTCATTACTTGCGGGTGGGCATGTGTTACTTGAAGATGTACCTGGAACAGGAAAGACATTACTAGCGAAAACAATTGCAAAAAGTATTGGTGGCGATTTTTCTCGTGTTCAATTTACTCCTGATGTGCTTCCAAGTGATGTGACAGGAATTGAATACTTTAATCCTAAAACGAGTGAATTTGAATTAAGATTCGGTCCCGTTATGACAAATATATTACTAGCGGATGAAATCAACCGAGCTATGCCTAGAACACAATCTAGTTTATTAGAAGCAATGGAAGAGCGCCAAGTCACACTCGAAAAACAGTCCACGCCTCTTCCTAAACCTTTCTTTGTCATTGCGACGCAAAATCCAATTGAATCCCAAGGGACTTTCCCTCTTCCAGATGCACAGCTCGATCGTTTTTTAATGACCATTTCAATTGGCTATCCTTCTTTAGAAGATGAACTAAAAATGATGCGCCGTTTTCGAAATAACAAACCTTTAGAGAATATTCTTCCCGTTATAACGTTAGAGGAAATTTTGCAAATGCAACAAAAAGCAAAAGAAATACACGTATCTGAACCGTTAGAGCTCTATATCATTCAGCTCGCTAACGCTACGCGTAATCATGACTATATCGCCAACGGTGTCAGTCCTCGTGCAACACTTGCCTTAGTCAGGGCGGTACAAGCATTAGCATTTTTACATGGTCGTGAATACTGTACGCCTGAAGATATACAATTCTTACTTCCTTACGTATGGAAACATCGTCTTATTTTATCAATGGAAGGTGCTCTGCGCACGACGAAACAGAAGTTAATTGAAATTATTTTAGCGGAAGTAGACGTTCCTGTGGAGATTGAGCAATCATGAATTATACACGCATTGTAACCGTTCCATTATTTTTCCAGCATCACATTATTAAACTAACAATTCCAGTTGCTTTGTTTCTAGCGTTCTATGTAACAAATTCATATTTAGTTGTCCCCTTTTTGTTTTATTATTTATTTGCTTATTTTATTTATCGTTATACAGCATACATAGATAAGCATTTTCAAATTATCGATAAAAAACAAACAACACGCTTATTTCCTGATGAAACAGGCAGTTTATCGATTCATTTACAAAACAAAGCGAAACTTCCTTTAGTGAATGGCACTTGCTTTTTACATATCAATTCAAGCCTAATACTAAATAAGGCAACTAGTGTTGAGCAAATATCTAAAACGTTATTTTCCTTCCGCTTTTCACAGCCTGCAAAGTCAGAACAAAAATGGGGACTATCTTTTACGGCTACAAAGCGTGGTGTTTTTAAAATTGAACAATTTGAATGTATGATCGGTGATCCATTTCATATCATTCAAGTTCATCTGCCTATTGTCGATAAATTGAAGACTGAAATTATCGTTTATCCTACTTTAAAGCGTGTTGCAGGGTTACAGGAGATACATCAACTAGCAATCGGTACTTATAAAACAAACTTTTCTTATTTTCATGATGAATCTTCCATTGTTGGTATAAAGAAATATGAGAGGGAATCTTTTCGAAGTATTCATTGGAAAGCATCTGCTAAAATGCAAGCGTTACAAGCCAAACAATATGAAGCAATCAAAAATTATAGTTGGACAATATCCCTTTACTTAGGAGCAGATCGCGGATTTGGCTGGAGAGAAAATATTGAAGATCTTATTTCTTACACATCTTATTTGTGTCAGTTCGCAACTGAAAGACAGATTCCCTTTGAATTGTTTGTTAGTATCTTTACTGAAGATGGACCTTTATACCTTTCATTAAATGACGGGCACTTACACTATGCAAAAGCTTTAGAAGAGCTTGCCCGTATTTCCGAGGACAGTACATTGCTTCCTCGTGAAAGCTTCCTTCACTATTTGGATAGAAAAAAAGAACGCTCTTCCATTCTATTCTTTATAGGAATACGAAAAGAGGACGTACCAAATATGAAGCAACAAATGTATCTGATTACGGATGAAGGGATGGTGGAACAACTTGAAAACATGGCTCCATTACGTTAATGATTTTCTTCTCTTACTCCTTCTTTCTCTATTAACGGAGCAAGGTAGAACAATTCCCATCATCCTCTTTTTAGTCATTAGCTTTCTTTGCACGATTCCCATTCATAAAATGAAGACTAATAAACGAAGAGCTTTCATTTTACTATTTATTCTACAAGTTACACTTTGTTATGTATTTTCTATCTTTTCTATCGTTGGCTCTATCTTACTCCCGTTCTTCTTTTACATCACACATGCACGGGAAGACCTAACAGCATACCATAAAATGCTAGGTGCTTTTTTATGGTTCGTTATTTCTTATTTTCTTCATTTAATGAAGTTACCTTCTCTATGGGTACTAGGCTTATTCGCCTTATTTATTCTACTGTCACTTTGGATTACTAGTTATAATAAAAGTCAAAAAACAATTCGTTTTGTATCTATCACAGCAATCGGAACAGTGAGTTTTCTATTCTTCTTATTTATTCCATATATACGCATCGCACTCTCGTATCTTTTCTACTGGGTAGCACTTGGTTTTGGTTATGATATTGAAGCTTTATTATCTATTACAAATCCAAATGATGCTACAGATGCGATAGAAAAGCTAGGAGGATCAACTACAGAGATCCCTCCCCCTGAAAGAGAATATGATCCTTTTGTTGCTCAATCCGTTACTGCTTCAATCATTGGAATCATTGCTGTATTTGTAATTTGGAAGCTATATAAAAAGAGAAAATCCTTTCACCTAGGAAATATATCATTTTATAACCCTGGTACAGTGATGCAAGAAGATGGTATATTACAAAAAACAACTAAAATGACGCGCCCACCAACGAACGTCATTCGCAAAGAAATTTTCAAGCTAGAAAAGAAATTAAAACCACCTTTAAACAGAAATCGCGGCGAAACGGTTAACGCATGGATGGAGCGAATTCAGACAGAGGAAGATATCTCTATTGAAGTGGATACGATTATAAAAGTATACAATACTGTACGATATGCTGATCAGGAAAACACTGAACTTTTCAGGCAGTTTAAAGAGGAAGTAAACAAACTTTATGCCTATCAAAAAACATTGAAAAAGAAGAAATACAATCCACCACATGTATAAAAAAGAGAGTAACGATCTATTTGCTACGCTGATAGATCGTTACTCTTTTTTTCACTGATGAATCTCAGTTAATCATTCATATAACCCTTCATTTTAAAATTCATCTTCTATTAGTTTTAAAAATCTATGGTTCCATATATTCTCATAAAAATCAATCGTCCCTTTTGCAGACATAAATGGATTATTCAAAGTAGAAGTTGCTTTCTGTACCATAAAGTTTTCGTAGCCCAGTCCATGAGCAAATTTAATTGTCGCATCCATACAGTATTCTGTTTGAGCTCCGCAAAATTCAATACGTTTTACATTTAATTCTTCTAAAAGTTTTTGTAAATTCGTTTTATAAAAAGAATTTGCATGTATTTTTCTTACAAAAAAATCTTGTTCTTGAACATCTAAATTAGCATGAATAGCCCATAATTCTTCTTCAGGTACCAACTCTTCATCACAGTGTTGAACAAAAATGATTGGTTTATGTAATTCTCTGTATAAAGCAATTCTATCATTTACTTTTGTAAGTAGATTTTGTAAATCAAATAAATGCTCTTCACTATAACACACACCATTTTGTAAATCAATAACGATTAAAATATCTGCATAAGTCTTCATTTTTCCCCCTCTTTTGTTCTCCAATATAGTAATAAACCAATTCCCTCATTTAAGAATATATGATACACTCTTATTCCACAATAAAATATAGAAAAATCACATTTTTCAAAAACATATTCAGTATACTAAACAACATAAAAAGATGATATGAAAACCCAATTTCATATCATCTTTTTAAATACCTATTTTATTATTTTACTCGTTGTCCATCATAAACCTGAATGTCTAAAGGAGCAGTTAAGAACTGATTCGCTTTTTTAACAAAAGAAGTAAAGTGTTCACTTTCGTTATGAATAGCAACCGCTTCTGCATCTTGCCAAACCTCTACCATTGTATATACACTTTCTTTTTCCGTATCTTTATATAAATGATATGATACGTTGCCACTTTCTTCTCTTGAAGCATGAATGAGTGGTTTGATTTCTTCTACAAATGTTTGTTGTTTTGCTGGATCTACTTGAAACACTGCGTGAATGATAATCATCGTGCTTCCCCTCTCGTATTCTAAATTACTTCCACTGGGCAATTTTATCAATTGGCAGACGAACTGATTTGTATCCACTATCAGCTGCTTTTCCTATCGAAATTAACATAACTGGTACATAACGATCTTTCTCTAAGCCGAAAGCCTCTGCGATTTGATCTTTTTCAAAGCCGCCAATTGGACATGTATCATATCCATACGCACGTGCAGTCAGCATAAGCTGCATTGATACAAGTCCACCATCAATTAAAACTGTGTCTCTCATCACTTCTGGTGAAACCATAGAGAAATACGCAGAAAGCTTTTGCATTTGATCTTCTTTCACTTCAGCTGGCATAAGCCCACGTTCAACTGCTGTTCCATAAATTTCTTCCGCGTTATCAAAGTTTTGCAAATCACCAAATACCGCAATCATAGCTGATGATGTTTCTACTTGAAGTTGGTTGAATTTCGCAAGTGGTGCAAGTGTTGCTTTTCCTTCCTCACTATCAATCACAAGGAAACGCCAAGGCTGCATGTTTACTGAAGATGGTGCAAGCGTTGCCTCTGTTAACATTTCTGTCATTTCTTCTTTGCTGATTTTCACAGTTGTATCGTACTTACGAATCGAACGACGTCCTGTTAAAATTTCTGTAAAATCATTTATTTTTGTTACGTTACTCATAGATGTAATCTCCCTTTTCCATTTTATATTTAGACTTCTTGTATATTTGCTTCAATGCGATTTAGCATATTTAAAAGGTTATCGCACTCTTCTTCACTTAAACCTTTTAACGCAGTAGCCGCAAAGCGCTCTTTCTCTTCTTGAAAGGCATGAACTTTATTTCGTCCATCTTTCGTAAGAGAAACTAAAGTAATCCTGTTATCATCTGGATTTTTACGTCTTGTAATCATTCCATTTTCCTCAAGTTGCTTTAAATGTCTTGTAACTGCAGCATTATCAATATTCACTTCTTGTTGAAGTGCTTTTTGACTAATCTCATCAACCTCATATAACTGAAGTATAAGCTCCAGCCTAGATTGACTCATACCTGTACAACCTTCAAACTTCGAACTCACTTCTTTATTAAGAAAGTGTAATTTGTATAGAATAATCGCTTCTTTTGAGCACGAATTTGTCAATTTACTCCTCCTTTACTAACCTGTCACACAATTAATTGACATATCAATAATTGATATGTCAATTAATATACCAGATAACATTTTAAAATGCAACCATTTTGTTTTTTATTTATTTTTTAGTTTGCGGTCCACATAAAAAAATAAACCTCTTTGCTTTTACAAAGAGGTTTATTCCTTCCGTTCAAATTATAAATTTCTCTCTAATAATATTCCCACCTGTTCTGCAACGACACAAGATGGTTCATTTAATTCATTCTTGAAATACGATTCTACGATCCCTACAATCGCTACTCCTAAAAATTGAATAATTACATGAAGACACTTTAAGAAATGAATTATGGGGTCAAATTCAGTACGCAAATATATAAATGCAATATTAATAAATAACTATACGAAAAATGATTTAATATTTCCTTAATTCATTCCTCTCCATCTACATTAATCATTTATTACAAAAGCTTTCACGTCTAAAATAAGATGTTTCAACAAAGGAAAATATAAGTATCTTTATCATGAGTTCCCAATATAATCAATGTGTTAATCAAAGGAACTCTGTGTTATTTTTGCTTTTCTACTAACTAATACAGCTCCAAACAATGGACACACTTGCTACATGCCAAGTGTAATTTATTATCCGTCAAAAATTCTGTTTATTCAGTCTTTCTAAAAATAAAAAAATATTAAAGTTATAAAAATACACGTTATAATGAGGACGTCGAGAGATAATCTATTACCTCTGGAGAAAATATCAAACTGATACGATTACTTTAAGAAAGGTGTGTGATCAGAAGGGAATTTTATTCAAAATGCTTTAGTAGCAGCGGACATCGCATTAGCTGGCGTAAACAATATCATTAATGCTGACGAAGTTATTGAAGCGATGTATAGAGTTGGAAGACAGATGCTCGCGAATTAAGAGAGACAGGTTTAGGCGGAATTGCGGCCACACCTACAGGGATTACCTTTAAAAGTAAAATTTTAGAAAGAAGCAATTAAAGTAATAAACAGTTATTGGAAATATTACGAAGTAGTTAACAATTCTATTCTATATTGTTCTCCTAAGGATGTCTGTATATTGAGCGCCATTATCACTAAAATATACTACTATACAATTAAAAAGTTTTGTGAGCGCTAACAAATCCATCAGGTTGATGACTAGCGAATTTTTCGATTTTGATTAACTTTGAAGAAGAACACACGATGTGGCGCACCTTGTAAGCAATTCGTTTTTCAAGAATGCTCTATATTCCTAAGCCTTAAAAAGAGACGTAAGAATAGGATACAAGGAGGAATTATTATATGAATGGGAATACTGCAAAAAAAATAGAATTTCAAGCTGAAAATACTGCAATAAAAAATGAAAAATATCC